>JBMTVN010000187.1:0-8083 GCA_049451415.1 Limisphaerales bacterium
CCCGCCCCCTGGAAAACGAAGCCCGCTTCGAAACGATCCAGACCCTCCTCAATGACGGACTCGCCGTCACCCGCGCCGGCTCCGAACGCCCCCTGCCCCCACCCGACCACGCCACGCTCGTCGTCCTCGGCCAGTTCAATGACTCCACCCCAGCAATCGATTCCACTTCCTCCAATGGAGCGGAAATCCACTGGATGCCACTCCTCCCTTCGGCCGAAAACCTCAGCCAAGCAGTGCGCGCCCACGCCACACCAGGCCAAACCGAAAGCGAAAAACCCTGGACTCCCTGGTTTCCCGTCATCGACTACGACCGCTGCACCAACTGCATGCAGTGCCTCAGCTTCTGCCTCTTCGGTGTCTATGGCGTCGATGAAGGACAGCAAATCCAGGTGCAAAACCAAAACCAGTGCAAGACACTCTGCCCGGCCTGCTCCCGCGTCTGCCCCGAAGCCGCCATCATGTTCCCCAAGTACAAGGCCGGCCCCATCAATGGCGACGAAGTCAGTGACTCCGACCTCCAGCGCGAAAAAATGAAGGTCGACCTCAGCTCCCTCCTCGGCGGCGATATCTATTCCATGCTCCGAACCCGCAGCCAACGCGCCAATACCCGTTTCTCCAAGGAACGTGACGCCGACAAAGCCCTCAACGAACGCACGAAATGCCTCAAGGCTCTCGGCGAAATCGCAGCAGATATCCCCCCGGAAGTCCTGAAAAGTCTGCCCTCACCTGAAGAAATCAGCCGCCGGGCCGCCGAAGCCGCCGCTCGCGCAGCCGCAGCCCAAGCCGGCAAGAACCCAGCCTGACGCATGGTCATCCAACTCGTCACCCGTACTCTCCGCAGCGCCGATAAAGGCTGCCTCGCCCGATTCTGCTGGAACTTCGGCGTCAAGGGCGTCCTCTCCATCGAACGCTACAAACGCCGCCTCAAAAAAGGAAAGTTCTTTCCCCCCTTCCTCTACCTCTCCATCGTCAATTCCTGCAACCTCCGCTGCCAAGGCTGCTGGGTCGACGTCGAAGCCCCCCGCAGCGCCATCGAGCTCAGCACGCTCAGCCGCGTTATCCGTGAAGCCCAAACCCAAGGGAATTGCTTCTTCGGTATCCTCGGCGGTGAACCCTTCATGCACCCCGAACTCTTCGACCTCCTCGAAGCCCACCGGGATTGCTACTTCCAAGTCTTCACTAACGGTCAGTTCATCACGGAAAATCACGCCGAACGCCTCCGGAAACTCGGCAACGCCACCCCCCTCATCAGTATCGAAGGCACCGAAATCGTCAGTAACCAACGGCGCGGCGGCCAGGACGTCTATAACCGCACCCTCCGCGGACTCGAAAACTCCATCAAGGCAGGCCTCCTCACCGGCGTCGCCACCAGCGTCTGCCAAACCAATATCGACGACCTCCTCACGGAATCCTGGCTCGACCACCTCATCCAACGCGGCGCCCACTACGTCTGGTACCATACCTACCGGCCCGTCGGCCCAGCCATGAACCCCGCCCTCGCACTCCGCCCCGACCAGCTGGTCCGCGTCCGCGAGTTCGTCACGTCCATGCGCGCCAAAAAACCCATCGCCATCATCGATGCCTACTACGATGCCGATGGCCAGGCCCTCTGCCCCATGGTCACCGGTATCAGCCACCACGTCAGTCCCTACGGCGATATCGAACCCTGCCCCGTCCTCCAGTTCGGCAAGGAAACTATCCGCGATCAACGCGGCATCGTCGAAACGTTCAACTCCAGCACCTTCCTCAAGGACTTCCGCGAAATATCCGGTAAAGCCACCCGAGGCTGCGTTATCCTCGAACGCCCCGACCTCGTCCGCCAACTGGTGGAAACCCACGGCGCCAAGGATACCACGGTCCGCGGAACCGCCCTCGCCGAGCTCGATGCCATGACTCCCCGCTTCAGCCAATGGCTGCCAGGAAAGGAAGTGCCCGAAAAACATTGGGCCTATAAACTCGCCAAACGATTCTGGTTCTCAGATTTTAACGCCTATCAACGGATGGATGCCGATGCCGAATCCCGTGCCCGGGAACTGCAGCACTGCCTTTCCTCCGATGTGAAACAGACGGAAGCCAAAACAACCTGACTCACCCCATGCCCTACATCGGAAATCTCACCAAACCCTTCTCCCTCCCACGCCCGGTTCCCATGCAAACCTGGCGCGAGGTCAACCCCAACTTCCCCGCCTCCTTCAAGGACCGGAACAAAATCCTCCAGGCAGTCCGACACTACGTCGCCGAGTTCAACCCCGTACCCCCGCTCTCCCCGGAAGAACTCAAAACCCACGCCGCCCGCGTCATCGCCGGCCTCCAATGCTCCACCGCCTACGCCGACTTCATCGGCGTGCTCATCAATAATGAAGCCTGGCGTGAACAACTCGCTTCCGTCCCCTACGAACGCAGACTCCTCCTCCTCCCCAAATGCCTCCGCGTCGAATCCAAATGCCCCGCTCCCTTCGATGAGTTCGGCCTCCTCTGCAAACAATGCGGCCTCTGCTCCATCCAGGACCTCACGGTCGAAGCCGAAAAACTCGGCTACGCCGTCCTCGTCGCCGAAGGCTCAGCCATCGTCATGAGCCTCATCCAAACCGGCAAAATCGACGCCATCGTCGGTGTCTCCTGCCTCAGTGTCCTCGAACGCGCCTTCCCCTACATGGAGGCCGCCGCAGTCCCCGGCGTCGCCATCCCTCTCCTCCAGGACGACTGCCACGACTGCAACGTCGACCTCGACTGGGTCTGGGAATATATCCACCTCACCGCCGATGACAAAACCCGGCGCCTCGACCTCACCCGGCTCCGCGAAGAAGTCGATAGCTGGTTCTCCCCCGCCTCACTCGACGCCCTCATGGGAGGCGTCGAAAGCGAAACCGACCAGCTCGCACGCGATTGGCTCATGCGCGCAGGAAAACGCTGGCGCCCCTTCCTCACGGTAGCCACCTACCAGGCCCTCCACCCGGGACAAACGGAAATGCCCGATGACCTCAAACGTGTCGCCATCGCCGTCGAATGCTTCCACAAAGCCTCCCTCATCCATGACGATATCGAGGACGGCGACTCCATCCGCTACGGAGAGCAAACCCTCCACGCCGAACACGGCATACCGGTCGCCCTCAACCTCGGCGACCACCTCATCGGTGAAGGTTACCGCCTCCTCGCCGCCACCTCCATCTCCGGTGAACAACGAGCCGAAATGTGCCGGGTAGCCGCAATCGGTCAACGAGAACTCTGCCGCGGCCAGGGCGCCGAACTGCTCTGGGCCAGAAAACCCGAACCGCTGTCCTCCCTCCAGGTCGTCGATATCTTCCGACGCAAAACCGCCCCCGCCTTCGAGGTCGCCCTCCGCCTCGGCGCCATCTACAGCGGACAACACGAGGAACATGCCGATGTCCTCCAAGCCTACAGCGAAGCTCTCGGCATCGCCTACCAGATCCGTGATGACCTCGATGACTTGAAAGCGGAAGACGCCACCAGCGACGTCGAGGGCCAACGCCCAAGTCTGCCCATTGCCGTCGCCCATGAACGCGCCAGCGGCGAGGATAAGGAATACCTCGGCCAGGTCTGGCGCCGCCAGGCCACCCCCGATACCAAGCGCATCCAGGAACTCTGCAACCAAACCAAGGCCGACCACCGCTGCCAGCAACTCCTCGAAACCTACAAGGAAACCGCCGTGCGATCCCTCGGCGAACTCGAAAACCCCAGCCTCAAAAGTCTCCTGCGCCGCGTCGTCGGCAAGATCTTCAACGAGATCGAAATCAAGGGCTGGTGCAAGGAACAAGAACAGTTGAATCGGGATAAACCAGCCAACCACACCGCCCAGTCCCCCGCATGAGCCTGCGCGTCCAGATGCTCCAGGTGGCCGCCGCCTCCACGAGCCTCCTCTCGGACTCGGCCCAACTCATCCAAAACCGTCTCCTCCCCAGCATAGCCTCCCAAGGCTATGCCTGTGACCGGGCCGGCAACCCCGACATCTATTACACGCTCTTCGCCCTCTCCTGCCTCGAGTGCCTGCGCACCCCCTGGCCCAAGGAACCCGTCCAGGCTTACCTCAACTCCATGGGCGATGGAGACAACCTCGACTTCGTCCACCTCGGTGCGCTCGCCCGCTGCTGGGCCTTCCTTGACCCCAAGACCGCCCCGCCCAACCTCCTCGACACCCTGTCCTCCCGACTGGAAGAATACCGCAAACCCGACGGCGGTTATGAAGCCGATCCCCGCCTAAGACACGGAACAGCCTACGGAGCATTCGTCGCCCTCGGCGCTTACCAGGACCTCAACCGCCTGCCCCCGCGCCCGCTCGAACTCGCACGCTCCCTCCAACAGCTCCGCTCCGCCGACGGCGCCTGGAGCAATGTTCCCAACGCACCCCAAGGCGCCACCAACGCCACAGCCGGGGCCATCGTCCTGCTCCGCGAACTCGGTCTTCCACCCAGGGAAAACCTCGGCAATTGGCTCCTGGCCCAACTCCACCCCCAGGGAGGCTTCCTCGCCATACCCGGGGCCCCACTCCCCGATCTCCTCTCCACCGCCACCGCCCTCCACGCCCTCGCCGCTCTGGAACGCCGCCTCCCCAGCCAAGTCCACGAAGCCTGCCTCGATTTTATCGACTCTCTCTGGTCCGCCGAAGGCGGCTTCCACGGCCACTGGGCCGATGACCACCTCGATGCAGAATATACCTTCTACGGTCTGCTCGCCCTCGGCCATCTCGCCCTCTCATGACGGAGCCGTCCCTCAATCTCCAAAGCGCCCTCCAAAAGGTCACGCAAGACCTGCTCACACAACTGCAACCCAACGGCCACTGGACCGGACAACTCAGCTCCAGCGCGCTCTCCACCGCGACCGCCGTCATCGCCCTCACGGCCGTAGACTCAACCCGCCACGCCACGCTCATCCAACGCGGCCTCTCCTGGCTGAGCCGCAACGCCAACGCGGACGGTGGCTGGGGCGATACCATCCGCAGCCAAAGCAACCAAAGCACCACAGCCCTCGCCTGGGCCGCCTTCGGTATCGCCCAAGCCGATGACAAGTTCGCCACCTGCGTAACCAACGCCACCCAATGGCTCACCCGTAAAGCCGGCTCCCTCCAAAATCTCGTCCCCTCCATCGAACAAGCCTACGGCAAAGACCGTACTTTCAGTGTCCCCATCACGATGACGCTCGCCCTCAGCGGCCGACTCGGCCCCCAAGGCTGGAAACACGTCCACCCTCTCCCTTTCGAACTCGGCGCCCTGCCACCACGCCTCTTCGGTGCCCTCCGGCTCCCCGTGGTCAGCTACGCCCTCCCCGCCCTCATCGCCATCGGCCAGGTCATCCACCACTTCGCCCCCACCACCAACCCCATCCTCCGCCTGATCCGCAACCGGACCCGCCGGAAAACCCTCCAACGCCTCATCAAACTCCAGCCCCCCAACGGCGGTTTCCTCGAGGCCACCCCGCTCACCAGCTTCGTCACCATGAGCCTCGCCGCCATGGGACTCCGAAACCACCCCGTCCTCCTCAAGGGTGCCTCCTTCCTCAAGGATTCAGTCCAGCCCGACGGCTCCTGGCCCATCGATACCAACCTCGCCACCTGGGGAACCACGCTCAGTATCAAAGCCCTCGCCCACCAATCTGAAATCCTCTCGTCCATCCATACCCAACCCACGCTGGATTGGCTCCTGCACCAACAATACCGCCACACCCACCCTTACACCCAAGCCGCCCCCGGCGGCTGGGCTTGGACCGACCTCCCCGGCGGTGTCCCCGATGCCGATGATACCGCCGGCGCTCTCCTCGCCCTCAGGGTGCTCAGCAACAAACACCCTGACCCACGAATCCCGGATGCTGCCCAAGCCGGCGTGTGCTGGCTCCTCAACCTCCAAAACCGCGACGGCGGCATCCCCACGTTCTGCCGCGGCTGGGGCACGCTTCCATTCGACCAAAGCACTCCCGAACTCACGGCGCATGCCTTGCGCGCATGGGATGCCTGGTTCCCGCAACTGCCCGAGAACCTCCAGCAACGCATCCGCCAGTCCACCACCCGAGCCTATCGCTACCTGCAAAAGGCCCAACAACCCAGCGGCGCCTGGCTCCCACTCTGGTTCGGCAATGAGACCGCACCCGAACAACACAACCCCGTCTACGGCACTGCCCAGGTCCTCAAGGCCCTCGTTCCCCCGCTCCCCCACCTTCCACCTCCACCCGCCAACCTCGCACTGCCTGCCGTCCAATTCCTGTTGTCGACCCAACACCCCAACGGCGGCTGGGGAGGCAATCACAACGTGCCCCCAACCATCGAGGAAACCGCCCTCGCCGCCGAGGCCCTGTCCGCCATTCCCTCCGCCGTGGATGCAACATCCAACGGCCTTGAGTGGGTCGCCAACGCCATCCAAAATAACCAGCACCATACCCCTTCACCCATAGGACTCTACTTCGCCCGCCTCTGGTACTCCGAACAACTCTACCCCCTCGTCTTCGCCACCTCCGCCCTCGCCCACAATCCCATCGCAAAGCCGCCGGACACCCCCTAGAACACCAGCCCAACCCCTCCCCAACCGCACAACTCACGACCCCGCTGGGTACGGATTATTGGGACAGGTGTCCCCATAATCCGTCGCTGTGCCAGCTAATCACCAGGTTCCAGCGAGGAAAGGAAGCCGGCTGTTTTCTATTGCGGCCAGCAGTCCGGCCCCCTTCTACCGGGTTGTTTCCTCCCGTATTCCTGACCTGACCTCCCGAGTTACCATTGCTTAACTTTCACCTACTCCACCAAGGCACAATGCAGCCGGGGCGGATGGCCGTCCCGAGCTCATTGGTCCACGCACCATCGAAGTCCAACCAACGCTCGCATCTCCCGAGTTCCGTTCCCGCAGCGCCTGCGCCGCTTCCACTGACTGGGCCCAGCCGCGGTAGCTTCCAGTCCCGCACACCCAATACACCTGCGTCCGCTTTTTCATACTTCACCCTTTCTCGCCACTGAGTTCCACCATCGTCGTGAATGCTGTAGCCATGACCATGCCAGCTCAACCGGGCACCTCCTCCATAGCCGCAAGATGCTGGTTACCAGCATGTTGCATTTCAGATGTCAATTTGCAGAATCTCTAAACCACACCGCATCCTCGCTAACTTTAGGCCTAAGACACATATCGCAGACGGGACATATCCCACTCATTTCCAGCAAGTTACATCTCCTCATCGCGCCCACCTATTTCGCAGATTTGAACACCCGTTGAGGAAGGCTTCCGGCTTAAGAACAACTACCGGCTCCCCGTCCAGTTCACCCGAGGAATTGCCCCCGGGAAAAACACATCGGCCGTGGCACCGATCCTTTCAGATCTGCACCACGGCCGCGGTGTGTATGGTTTACTAATTCTCTAGCCCGCCAAGGCAGCGCTTAGAGGGAGATGATCGTCGCAGTGGCCTGGCCACCAGCGGACGATGTCACCGTTACGGTCTCACCATTCAACGCCTGGATGCCACTGGTGAACCGGGCTCTGCAGTTGCCTTGGGCATCCGCGTTGCCAGAACCGATGCGCTTGCCATCGGAGGGATTCCCGAGCCACAGGGTCAGTGTGCTGTTCGGGCTGGTGGTAGTCCCGGTCATGTCATACATACCGCGACGGGATACGTAATAAACCTTGGCCGTGACATTATCCGCCTCAACCACCGGAGCCGGAACCAGCTCGACGGTAACCGTGGCAGTGCTTACAGCGCCTGCAGCGTCAGCGATGCTGTAGATGAACGCGTCTGTCCCGGAGAATCCGGCATTGGGAGTATAGACGACCTTTTTGTCTACACTGCTCCAGACAGCGGTTCCATTGGCCGGGGCCGTTATAATGGTCACCGAATCAGGCTGAATATCCCCATTACCATCAGGATCTGAGTCGTTGCCCAGCACGTCGATTTTCGGCTGGTCGTCATCGACTACAGTCACGGAGTCATCGTTTGCGATCGGAGCATCATTCACGGAGTTGACCGTGACCCGCACCACTGCGGTGTTGGAGGCCGTTCCCGAGGCGTCAACGACCCGGTAGCTGAACAAATCAACACCGTTGAAGTTGGCCTTCGGCATGTAGCTTACGGTGCCGTCTGCATTCACGACCGCTGT
>JBMTVN010000188.1:0-8064 GCA_049451415.1 Limisphaerales bacterium
TTGTTTCGTGGGGGCGCGGCGGTGGAGCGGTTGGCCGGGGTCAAAGTGGTGGCGATGGACAAGACGGGTACCTTGACGACGGGGGAGCTGCGGGTGGAGGGGGGTGAGAGTTATCCTGCGGGGGAGGAGGAGAGGCTTTTGCAGTGGGCTTATGCGTTGGAGCAGCATTCCCAGCATCCTTTGGCGAGGGCGATTCTGCGGCATGGGAAACATGCGGGATGGCGGCCATTGGAGGTGGATCGTTTTGAGTCCTTGAACGGTTTGGGGGTGACGGGGTGGATTAGGGGTGAGCGCGTGTGGCTTGGCCGTCGCGAGTGGGTATGCGGCTTGACTGGATGGAGTCCGCCGGCTGAGGCCGAGGGGGAGGATCCGGGGACGAGTGAGATCTGGTTATGGTCGGAGCGGTTGGCGGGGCGGATTCGGTTGCGTGACGATCTGAGGCCGACTGCGCAGCAGTTGGTGCGCGACTTGTTGGGGCATGGTTTGGAGGTGGTGGTTTTGACGGGGGATCGGAAGGCGGCGGCGGAGGCCCTGCGGCAGCAGGTGGGGTTGACGGATTTGCGGACGGATTTGAAGCCGGAGGACAAGGTGGGGGTGGTGCGTGGTTTTGTGGAGGCCGGCAGGCCGGTTGCGATGATAGGGGATGGAGTGAACGATGCTCCGAGCCTGGCGGCGGCGGATGTGGGGGTGGCGATGGGGGCGAGGGGTGCGGATGCGGCGTTGGAGCAGGCAGAGGTGGTCTTGATGCAGGACAGGCTGGAGAATTTTCTGGCGGCCTTTGAGCTGAGTCGGAGGGCGAGGAGGATTATCCGGCAGAACCTGGCGATTTCGTTGGGGACCGTCGTATTGCTGGTCGCTTTTGCATTGGCTGGTGGGATTCCGCTGACCTTGGGGGTGCTGGGTCATGAGGGCAGTACTGTGGTGGTGGTCTTGAACAGTCTGCGGTTGTTGTTTAGTGCTGACACCGCGCGAACAGTTTCCCGGGCAACTGCCTGACGAGACGTTTCATCTCGAGGCTGAGCAGGGTGACGGAGACGGTCGAGGCGGGGAGGCCGGTTTGATGGATGATGGGGTCCAGCGGCATTTCCTGGTCATGGATTACGGCGAGAACTTTTTCCTCGTGTTCGGAGAGGCTGAGCGAGGGGAGGATGCCGGGTTCGGATGCGGATGGAGGGCGGTTCGACGGGGGGAAGAGGTATTCGAATTCTGACAGGATATCCTCGGCGGATTCGCACAGCTTGGCCCCTTTCTTGATCAGGTCATGACAGCCTTTGCTTTGGGGGGAATCGATGCGGCCTGGCACGGCGAAGACTTGTCGTCCGGCGTCGACCGCCATGTTGGCGGTGATGAGGGCCCCGCTGGAGTAGCCGGCCTCAATGACGACCGTGCCGAGGCTCATTCCAGCGACGATGCGGTTGCGGATCGGGAAGGTCTGGCGGTCGGCTCTGCGGCCGAAGGGAAACTGGGTGATGACAGCTCCGGATGAGGTGATGCGCTCGAAGAGGCTGAGGTTTTCCGGGGGGAAGACACGGTCGATGCCATGGCCGAGGACGGCTAGAGTCCTGCCTTTGGCCTGGAGCGCGCCTTGATGGGCAGCGGTATCGACTCCGCGGGCTCCGCCACTGACGACCGTGACGCCGACGTAGGCCAGCTGGTAGGCGAGGCGGCGGGCGGTTTCTTTACCGTAGTGGGTGGTTTGGCGTGAGCCGACGAGGGCGATGCTGTTGTTGTCCTTGGGCAGGATGCGTCCGCGGCAATAGAGGACGATGGGAGGGTCATAGATTTCCCTCAGGGCGACAGGGTAATGGGGGTCGCCTGCCACGAGCACCTCGATATTGAAATCGCGGATGCGGCGGAGTTCCCCCTGCAGATCTACATGGTCCTGCCATGAGCTGAGGGCCCGGGCGAGTTCGGTGGTGATGCCGGGTATGCGCGCGAGTTCGGCGGAATTTGCCTGCAGGATACCCGTTGGATCCGGGTAAAACTCCAGCAGCTTCCGCAGACGCACAGGGCCCAGCCCTTCGATCATGTTGAGCGCGATCAACGCCTCCTTGGCGTTCATGGGGCTGGATCATAGGAGGGTGGCGAACGAGGGCAAGCGCGGAGTTGGGAGACTGATCATTCGGGTATGCAGGCCGTCGTTCCGGGGTCCCGCCCGAGTGGATGGATTGCTGTCTCTAGCCTTGACATACGGATGGGGCAGGCTAAATGGGGCAACGATGAAATTCCCTCCATTGTTGAGTGTCAGGCCGTTCGCGGCACTGGCGTTATCGGTTGGGGTCTGTTCCATGCAGGCTGCAACCGTGGTACTCCCCGAATCGGCGGCCTTGCCGCTGGGGACTTCGAGTCAGCCCGGGTTTGCGATTCGGGTTGCGCAGGGGCCGGTGGATCCGCCTTTGGCGAACAACTCTTTGCGGGCATTGGCCCAGATTCACGGGTTGCTGACGGATGATGCGGGGGTGCCGGTGGCGAACGAGGCGGTGGCGGGGCCGGGGAGTGGTGGCAGCTACAATCCGAAGTGGGTCTGTTTTGAGAAGGAGGGGGACTGGGTGGACCTGTATGACCTGGACGCAAATTACCTTGGGGGGTTGCCGCCGGACAATTCCACGCAGGGGGATTTCTTTCCCGGGATTCCGGGGACTGGTGGGCACACTGACAACTTTGTTGTGGAGGCCGTGGGATTCCTGGAATTGGCGGCCGGGGAGCACACCCTGGCGGTGAGCGTTGCGGCGGACCGGACCGACGTGAACAACGACGACGGCTTCCAGGTGTTTGTGTCGGAGAATCCCCGGGATTATTTCGGGATGAAGGTGGCGGAGTATCAGCGCATTGCACCGGGTTTTGAACCGGGCTGGAGGAATGAGAACCAGTTTACCGTTCAGGCTCCGGTGGCTGGACTGTATCCTTTTCGGATCCTTTACTGGCAGACTGGTTTGGCGGCCAACCTGAACTTCTACTCCATTGATTCCGTGAGTGGCATGAGGATTCCCGTGGGCGACGACCAGAATGCGGGGGCGATCAAAGTGTATTCCAGCACGTCGGTGGCAGCGGCACGCGGGCCTTACGTTGTTCAGATTTCACCGTCGGACGGGTCTGAGGGGAATCCTGCGGTGGATCCCGTGAGCGTGACGATTGCAGATGGGGCGGCGACCGTGGCGGTGGGGGATGTCCGCATGTTCATTGACGGTGAAGATGTGAGCGGCTCATTGGAAGCGAGCAAGAATGGCGGCCTGATTTCCGCCGTTTACTATCCGGATGCCGGTCGCACTGACAGCGTGACGGATGTTCGGGTGGAGTATACGGATTCGCTGGGGACGGTGCATGAGGCGACGTGGTCGTTTGGGATTCTCACGGCTGAGGGTGGTTCGACGACCGTTGCGGGGCAGTGGGACTTTGATCGTGGCGATTTGCGTGCGACCGTGGGACGGGCCTTGGCGTATCTTGACGGAGCCGGCGGCCTGACTGAGCAGGGAACGCGATTTGGGACCACCACCGAGCTGGGTATTGCGGGGATTGGGGGTGAAGAGGCCTTGGTCATGGAGGCCCCGGGTGATTTGGATCGCCGCATTGGATACGTGATGACGCACGGCATTGGGCCGAACGGCGGTGGCACGCGGGTGAACCAATACACCCTGATCATGGACGTGATGGTGGACACGACGGGTGCGGGTGCGGCTGCACTGTGGCAGACCAGTTCGGCTGGCAACACCGACGACGGCGACCTCTTCTGGCAGGGCAATAACTTCGGGCAGGGAGGTGGTGGCTATAATGGCCGCGGCACGTTTACGGCGGGCGAATGGCACCGCGTCGTGGCGGCTTATGACATGGCGGCCAATCCCCCTGTGGTGACGAAGTATGTGGACGGCATCAAGCAGGATGACTGGATCGCGAACCAGAGCCTGGACAATCCGCGTCGGTCCCTGCAGGAGACGGCGATTCTGCTGGCGGACGGCGATCAGGATGAGCGCCGGAGGATGTGGCTGAACTCGGTTCAGATCCGTGTGGGCAAGCTGAGCGATGCTGAGGCTGCGGCGTTGGGCGGGCCTTCGGCCACGGGCATCCCTTCGAGAATCCTGGCGGATCCGATAGCGGGGCAGTGGGATTTCGCATTCGGGGATCTGGGAGCGAACGTGGGGAAAGCCCTGAGCTTCCTGGATGGGGAGGCGGGGCAGACGGCTGCCGGGACGGAGTTTGGTTCCACCACCGAGCTGGGCATTGCCGGGATTCAGGGCGAGGAAGCGATGGTGATGCGTGTGCCGGGCGATTTGTCGCGGAACATTGGTTATGTGATGGAGCACGGCATAGCCCCGAACGGCGGGGGCACCCTGGTCAACCAGTACACACTGGTCATGGACGTGATGGTGGCGACGACGGGCAGCGGTGCGGCTGCGTTGTGGCAGACCAGTTCGACGGGGAACACGGATGACGGCGACCTGTTCTGGCAGGGGAACAACTTCGGCCAGGGAGGCGGCGGCTACAATGGCCGGGGGACGTTCACGGCGGGCGAATGGCACCGGATCGTCGCGGCTTATGACATGGCAGCGAATCCTCCGCTCGTGGCCAAGTTTGTGGACGGCATCAAGCAGGATGACTGGACCGCGAACCAGGGCCTGGACAATCCGCGGCGGGCGTTGCAGGCGACAGCCGTGTTGTTTGGCGACGGTGACCAGGACGAGCGCCGCGAGATGTGGGTGAACTCCGTGCAGATCAGGCCGGGGCGCATTACCGATGCTGAGGCGGTGCTTCTGGGTGGGCCATCGGCGAGTGGGATTCCGTTGTATGTGCCGAAGAGCAACGTGACGGGCCAGTGGGATTTCGAGTTCGCCGACCTGGGTGCGACCATTGGTGTTCCGCTGGATTACCTGGATGGCGCGGCGGGGCAGACTGCCACTGGAACGTCATTTGGAGCGACGGCAGACCTTGGCGTGGGTGACATTGCCGGGTTGGCGGCCAGCATCATGGAAGTTCCCGGCGATCTGTCGCGGAACATCGGGTATGTGATGACACATCGCATTTCCCCGAATGGTGGTGGCACCCGGGTCAACCAATACACCCTGATCATGGACGTGATGGTGGATACGACGGGTTCGGGTGCGGCTGCCCTGTGGCAGGTGAGCTCTGCTGACAACACGGATGACGGCGACCTGTTCTGGCAGGGGAACAACTTCGGCCAGGGCGCCGGAGGTTACAACGGCACGGGAGCGTTCACGGCGGGCGAATGGCACCGTATCGCTGCGGCCTACGACATGGCGGCGAATCCTCCGGTCGTCACCAAGTATGTGGATGGCATCAAGCAGGACGATTGGACGGCCAATCAGAGTCTGGACAATCCACGTAGAAGCATGGGGCCGACTGCGGTGTTGTTTGGCGACGGCGACCAGGATGAGCGTCGCCGGATGTGGGTGAGTTCGGTGCAGATCCGGTCGGCGAAGTTGACCGATGCTGAGCTGGAATCGCTGGGTGGGGCTACGGCGGACGGGATTCCGATTGTGTTGTCGGTGACCGTGGTTCCTGAGCCTGTGGTGACCTTTGGCGCCAATGGAGATGGAACCGTCACCCTGAGCTGGGAAGCGGACGCAGCATTCACGCTGGAGAGTGCGTCCGACCTTTCGGCTCCGGTTTGGAATACCGTTCCTGGAGTATCAGGCAACTCTGTGACTATCACCACGGATCAGGCGGCGGCATACTATCGCCTGAGGCAGTAGCACTCGGTTTGAGCGGTAGCGGGGCCCGGGGCGGCCATCGGAAATCCGATGTCGCTCCGGGCCTTCTGTTGTCTGGAGAAGTGTGTCCGGGTCTTTCGGGCAGGGCGTGGATGATCCTCGTCGGAGTCTTATGCCGACGGCCGTGTTGTTTGGGGATGGAGATGAGGATCAGCGGCGGCGGATCTGGGTGAGCTCGGTTCAGATTCGATCGGGGTGCCTGAGTGACGGGGAGTTGAGAGCCTTGGGTGGTGCGACAGCCGGAGGGATACCTTTGGCTTCGTCCACGATTGAGCTGCCGAGGCTGAGTTGCGTGCGCAGTTCTGATGGTACGTTGACGTTGTCATGGTCACCGGATCCGGCAGTGACCCTTGAGAGTGCGGGGCATATTGAGGCGGCGGTGTGGGTCCCGGTATCGGGTGTCTCTGGCAGCTCCGTGACTTTACCGCTGGACGAACCGGTCGTGTATTACCGGCTCAGGAAGTAGTGTTGAGTTGGGGGTGCTGGACACTGGAGTTGTTTTGCGGCGATGCCGTCGCGCTTTGCGAAGCCTGCAGGGCAGGGGCTTTGAGCAAGCAGCATCACGCGACGTGATGCTGTTCACTTCCTGCCCGGCAACTGACTGGGCCAAATGACTTACACGGAGCTTGTTGGTGCTGGCTGGTGGCGCTGCGGGGGCGATGCGAGTGGGGGAGGGGGGGGCATCGATTTTCCTGTGGTACCGATGATTCTGGGCTGGTCAGAATCGTCTCATTGGATATAAGTCCCGCTCAGTATGTCCATGAGTTCACTTTGGTTTAGGCTGTGCCTTGCCCTGATCGGGTCGAGCTGTCTGGTTTCTGCTGCGCCGGACCGGCTCGAATTGCGTCAGGGGGATCACATTGCGTTTGTTGGCAACACACTGGCGGAGCGCTTCCAGCATTATGGGTGGCTGGAAACGCTGATTCATCAGCGATATCCCGAGCACGAGCTGGTTTTTCGGAACCTGGGGTTTGCGGGGGATGAACTGAAGACGCGACTCCGTTCCCAGGACTTCGGAACGCCGGACGAGTGGTTGGGTCATGTGAAGGCGGATGTGGTTTTGGCATTTTTCGGGTTCAACGAGTCCTTTGCTGGAGAGGCCGGTTTGCCGGCATTTCGTCGTGATCTGGGCGAGTATCTGGACCATTTGAGAGGACAGGATTTCAGCGGGAAAGGGGCTCCGAGAGTGGTGCTGTTTTCGCCGATTGCACAGGAGCGGCATGAGGATCCGAAATATCCGACCCCGGAGAAGAACGCTGCCAACCTTGAGGCCTATACCCGGGCCATGGGCGAAGTGGCCCGCGAAAAGGGAGTGCAGTTTGTCGATTTGCTGGAGCCATCCCGTGCAGCTTATGGCAGGGCGAAGGAGTCCCTTACCGTCAATGGTATCCACCTGCGCGATGCAGGTTATGAGGTCCTGTCGCCCGTGATCTACCGGGCGCTGTTCGGGGAGTCGGCACAGGAAACCGGGGGGGATGCATTCTCGCGGTTGCGCTCGGCTGTCCTGGAGAAGAACAGCCAGTGGTTCGGGCGTTATCGCACCGTGGACGGGTATAACGTGTATGGCGGACGGTCGCACCTGGAGTATGACGGGGTGAAGAACCGCGACACCATGTTGAAGGAGATGGAGGTGCGGGACGTGATGACGGCGAACCGGGATCGGCGGGTGTGGGCTGTGGCGCGGGGCGGTGATTTGGAGGTGCGTGACGACAACCTGCCTGAAGTGGCTCCCGTGGTGACCAACAAGCCGGGCTCCAACGACGATGGGACGCATACCTATCTTTCCGGTGAAGAGGCGATTCAGAAGATGAAGCTGGCGCCGGGTTGTGAGGTGAACCTGTTCGCTTCTGAGGAGCAGTTTCCGGATCTGGTGAACCCGGTGCAGATGGCTTTTGACACCAGGGGTCGGTTGTGGGTTGCGGCGTGGCCGAATTATCCTGAGCGCACGCCATGGAGCACGAAGGGTGACAGCTTGCTGGTGTTGGAGGATGTGGATGGGGATGGCAAGGCGGACAAGTGCACTCCGTTCATTGATGATCTCAATGCGCCGACGGGTTTTCAGTTTTACCGTGATGGCGTGATCCTGGTGCAGGCACCGGACGTTTGGTTTGTGCGGGACACGGATGGAGACGGCAGGGCTGACTGGAAGGAGCGGGTGGTAAGCGGCCTGGATTCGGCTGACTCGCATCATACGGCCAACGCCTTGGCGCTGGATCCGGGCGGTGCCATTTACTTCAGTGACGGTGTTTTTCACCGGACGCAGATCGAGACGGCCTGGGGTGTGGTCAGGAACAACGATGCGGCGATCTTCCGTTTCGAGCCGGGCAGCGGGCGGTTCGAG
>JBMTVN010000189.1:0-8031 GCA_049451415.1 Limisphaerales bacterium
CCGCAGGGAGAGAGGAGACAGGAGAGGCTAGAGGGGATGTGCCGCTGGGGCCGCTGATTGATCTGAAACACTGAAACTCCGAAACGACGCGCGCGACGGAGTCGCACTGAGGGGTGCGCGAGGGGGGGCAATGGCTTGCGGTCACGCGGCAGCGCGACCCTACCTGCAGGTTGGATTTCGCATGCGAAATCCAGTTGGCCGTAAGCGGGAAGCGCGGAGTGTGGTGCAAGGATTCGGTGCCCTAGCTTCCAGCTACTAGCTTCTAGCTCCTGCGCGGGAGCGCTGAGCGCGAAGCGCCACACTTTCTTCTCTCTCCGCTCTCCTGGATCCTCGCGCTGAAGGCGCGCTTCGATTTCGATGGATGGGCTCTTCAGCAAGGGGTTTCGGGCACACGGGAGTGCGCCTCTACCTGTAGAGGGTGGTGCAAGGCATCAAGGGGTCGTGTAATTCGCCCCTCCAAGCGGGATCATCTGACCTTCTGCCTTCGCCAGGGCTATGACGTACAGGCTGACCCCTGACCCCTGACTCCTGACTCCTGACTCCTGACTCCTGACTCCTGACTCCTGCTTACTGGGGCTGGGTGGCGCGGATTTGGTAGAAGCGGGCGTTGGTGGTGGGGTTGGTGGGGTCGGTTATTTCGACGAGGCGGGTGGTATTGACGGAGGGTTCGTGATGGATGAGCGTGGGTTGGGCGGTGAGGTCGTCGAAGGCGAGGACGTCGTAGGACCAGCCGGGTTGGGCGATGAACTGGAGGGCAGGGGTTTGGTCGGGGTTGCCGAGCAGGAGTCCGCGGAGGGCATCGGTCGGGTCCCATGGGTTGGAGGAGTATTGGTGTTCGATCGCGTTGATCCAGCCATCGCCATCGCTATCGATGGAGGCGTCATCGGGATAGAAGGGGCTGAGGAGGTGATTGGCTTCCCAGTCATCGGACATGGAATCGGCATCGAAGTCGGTCATCCAGTTACTGGGGGTATTGGCGTAGGCGAGCGGGTTGATGCGGAGGATGGGTGTTCCGAGGCTGGCGGCGAGGGAGGGCCAGGGTGCGCGGTTATCATAGCGCACCTTTTCCACGAGGATTTGGGGGACGAATCCGGCATCGGGGGCGGAGGTTTGGGGGTTATCGGGGCGGTAGAGTTCGAGCGTTTCGCCATTGTTATCGAGGGCACCGACGTAGGGGCCGAAGACCTGGACATGGGCGGGGACTTCGTGGGTGGCGAGATAGTCTTCGGGGGTGACGGGGACGATGAGGAGTCGGGAAGCGGGGGCGAGCGACACATTTTCGGGGAACACGAAATCGATGGCGCGGTTGAGGTGCCAGGTATTGGTGGTGTGGTTGGGGTCGTAGAGCGGGATGGTGTCTCCGGTGATATTGAGGAGTTCGATGAATTCGTCGTCGCCGGGGAGGGCATCGTAATAGAGCTGGCTGAAGACGATGGGGCCAACGAGCGGCAGGGCGTTGGGCTGGCCGGTGCCGGTGCGGAAAGTGTCGAGCGAGTCGGGGGTGTTGGCGCCGAACGTGAGGGAGGCCATGGCGGTGAGGTCGCCGGTGCCGTTGGGGTAGCGTCCGAACGAGACGCCGTTTTGGGCTGCGCCGAAGGCGACGTGGTCGATGAAGTAAGTCAGGTTGCCGGAGGTATCGGCGGCCGTGAGCCAGACATCGTCGCCATGGGCGGAGTCGAGCTGGAAGGGGATGAGGCCGCCGAGGGCGGGGGTGTTGAGTTGGAGTTCGTAGACGACGAGGTAGGCGTTGGGGTTGAGGATGGTTCCGTTGGGGAACTGGAACTTGCGGGGTTGGAGGATGTCATCGCTGAGGAACCAGCCGCTGAGGTCGATGGTTTGGGTGGTGGGGTTATGCAGTTCGATGGCGTCTTCGAGCGGGGGGTCCGTATGGGTGAGCACTTCATTGATCGTGGCGGAGGCGAAGGGGCCGACGCCGGTGAAGCCGGGGCTGCCGTTGAACTCGCGGCTGGAGTTCCAGCCTGAGGGGTCGTTGGGGTTATTGACGAGGGGATTGATTTCGAGAGAGGCGCCATAGCCATCGGCACGTTCCGGCCAGTCCCCGGAGTCGCCGTAGCGGATTTCCTGGATGAGGTTACCGTTTGAGTCAACGAGCGTGAGCTTTTCGCCGCCGTTATCGAGTCGGCCGGTGAAGGCTCCGGGGGCGAGCGGGAGAGTCAGGTTGGGGTGGAGGTTGGCGAGGGTGGTGGGGTTGGCGGCGACGAGGATATGCTGGCCGGGGTTGAGGAGAGTTGGGGGGAACGTGTATTGGATGCCGTTGACGAAGCTGGCGCCGTTGAGTTGGAGCGTTTGGGATCCGGTATTGAGGAGTTCGACGAATTCGTAGGCATCGCCCTGGGTGGGGTTGTACATGATTTCCGAGATACGGAGGTGCTGCCGGAGGTCTGAGGTGTTGGAGGGATCGACCAGCATGACGTAATCGAAGCGGAACTGGGCGGATTGTTCCGTGGGGGTCGTGATGAGGAGGCCGCCTGAGGTGATGGCGGTGGTGGAGTCGATGGGGGCAGTGTGGAGGGTAGTCCAGACTTCGTTGTCCCGGGTTTCGAAGAGGAGGTTGCCTTTGTGGCGTTGGATACGGATACGAGCGTGTCCCGAGGTGATGGGTTGTGTGGCGACCGTGAGCGCTGTTCCATTAGTCAGGTGGAGGACTGCGAGGTGGGTGCCATCTTTGAGGACGATCGCGTAGGCGTTTTGGGTGGAGCCGTTATCCGAATGGACCTCGAGGCCGGCGGCGAAGTCACCGAACTGGCGGCTACCGAGTTCGACTTCCGTTTCGAGGGCACAATCCCCCTGGATGGGTATGGGGCGGTGGAAACGGACGGGTCCGGGTTGGTCCGGGTTGGTCCAGGGGAGGGCGGGGGTGCCGTCGGGCAGCTGGACGAGGAGTTTGCCGGGGATATCGGCGAGCGTGAACCAGGGGTTGGAGGCGGAGTTGGAGCGGTAATCGATACCGGACAGGGTCCAGAAGGGTTCGAGCAGGACATCATTGAAGCTGCTGAATCCGTCGGGTCCGTAGAACGAGAGTTCGCGGGTGATGCTGCTGGAGGCGCCGGTGGCGTTGGTGGCACTGACCGTAAACGTATAGAGGTCGGGATGGCTGAACGAGGCTAGGGCGCGTCCGTCGCCGAGGTTAAAGAACGTGTTGAGGTTGGAGGGGGGCTGCCAGCCGAACGTGAGCGTGGAGGCGTTGGGGTCGCGGCTATTGCGGGCGTCGAGCGTGACGGACTGGTTGAGGTGGGTGTGCCAGGAGGCCGGGGAGGCTTTGAGGTCCATTTGGGGGGCGGCCTGGCCGGTGAACTGGACATTGATGGTAGTGGTTTCGACCGTGCGGCCCTGGGCGTCGATGCCGCGGGCGGTGAGAGTTTGGCTGCCGTGGTGGAGAGTGATCCCCGAGGCGGTCCAGGAGGGGGTGAGGGAGTCTGCCCAGGTGATGGTGGCTTCCGGGTGGCCTTCGATGAGGACGTCGAAGACGCGGTAGGAGCAGGTGCCGGAGAGGCTGAGCGTTTCATCCGGGGAGGAGATGGGGGAGCCGTTGTTGGTAGTGATGGCGAGGGGGAGGTTGAGGGGGGAGCCCATGGTGGAGATACAGTAGGATTCGCGTCCGTTGAACCAGCTGAGGTAGCGGTTGCGGTCGACTGTGAAGGAGTTATTGGCGTCTTCCTCAAGCTGGAGCCACGTGGCGGTGCGGGTGGAGTTTCGGGTGTAGTAGTCGAGGAGGAGCGTGACGTAGTGGTAGAAGCGGCGTCGGTTATAGGCTTTGGAGAGCCAGCCCCCGACGCCGGCGGTGCCGCTGTGGAGGGCGGAGCCGATATCGCCGGAGCGCCAGGCGAGGTCACTGTCCCAGTGGAAGAACTGGAAGAGGCCATCGCTGTTGCGGCGGTACATGTAGCCATTTTTGCCGCGGTTGAGCGTGATGGAGTCCCAGTCATGGATATAGCCGCGGACGGCGGCCATCATGAGCATGGCATTGGGGTCGAGGTGGCGTTCGATTTGTTCCTGGGTATAGCCGCCGCGTCCGTTGGTTCCGGCGATCGTGCGGAAGAGGTTGATGAGGGCGGTGTAGTCATAGTCGTCTTCGCGGGTGCGGCGCATCCATTCCGTGTGGTAACGGATTTCGCGGTCGTCGTTCTTGTAGGTCCAGGTGGCGTTGGCGCTGTTTTGGCTCCAGGTATCGGAGAACCACCATTCATCATCGATACGGTAGAGTTCGCCATCGGAGCCATTTTCGTAGACGCGGTCGAGGAGGTCATTGCCGACTGGTTCCGTTTCTTCCTTGATGGAGGGTGAGCCGGAATTGATGACGAGGCGGACGAATTCGTTTTCATTGACCGGGTGGCCGAGGAGGTAGAGGAGGTAGCGGGTGGCGCGGTTGTTGTGCATGTTCCCGGTGGTGGGGTCGTTATCGAACATTTGTTTCTGGTGATTCCGGAAGAGGCGGTCTCCGGGGAGTTTCCATTTTCCGCGGGAGAGGTCGGTGCTGCGGGTCCAGGGGCTGCCGGAGTTCCGGATTTCGGCGTTATAGAACACCTGGGATTCATTCACGATGAGCGTGGCATTGAAGTAATGGTTGGAGAGGCGGGGGAACTTGTAATTGAAGGCGGCGGAGTCGCCGTTCGAGAGGGCGCTGCGGTCGTGGGCGGAGACGACGAAGCGCATGAGGCGGAGGTCATCGGGGTTATTGCGGCCATCGACGACGTAGAGGGCGGGTCGGTCGGGGCCGTGTTTGGGGAGTTGGGCAGATTCGTTGGAGGCGGTGGCTTCGACGTAGAACTCGACGATGGTGCCGTTGGAGCCGTATTGCGTGAGTTCGGCGGTATAGATGCCGTCGTTGGCGACTTCGTCACCTCCGCGGATGCCGTCATCGTACATCGTGGTTGAGAGCCAGGGGTTGGATCCGGAGGAATTATCTTCGCGGTGGCGGAGGTTGACCGACGGGTTGGGGGAGGTGGAGTGGATCTGTGCGGTGACGTGGACGGGTTCCCCGGGGCGGGGGACGGCGGGGGAATGGGTGACGTGGTCGATTTGGGGGGGCGGGTTGGGGCGGAGCGTGGAGTTGGGTTGGCCTGGGGTGCCGAGGTTTTCGGGGATATCGAGGCGGAAGGCATCGCCGATACTGTGGTCCCAGGTTTGGCCGATGAGACGTGGGGTGCCGCTGATCCAGCGGGCGTCGAAGGAGAGCGTGTAATCGGTGCCGGTGGCGATATTGGGGAGGTCAATTTCGGCGCGGTTGGGCCGGTTATCGCCGTGGCCGTCGGAGATGAGGTGGAGTTGGCCGTTGTTGAGGTAGCTGGCCCAGTGGGTTCCCTGCATGAGCCAGCCTGAGGCGCTGCGGTTGTCGGTGGATTCGCTGGCGCCGTTGAGGATCATGTTTTCCGAGCGGGCGGATTGGCTGAAGCGGATATTCTGGAGGATGACGTGGCCATCACCGGCGAGGTGGAAGTGGAGTTCGCGGTAATCGCTGGTGCCGCCGAGAGTGGCGTGTTGCCGGTAGGTGCCGGAGGTGGAGTATTGGCGGAAGGCGGATTTGTTGGATTCATCGCTGTCGCGCCAGGCGGAGGGGAGGGCGTTATCCAGCCAGGGGTTGGCGAGTTCCATGCTGCTGCCGTTGCCCTGGGTGAGTTCGGGCCAGTCTCCGCCGGCCAGGTAATCGACTTCATCGACCAGGTTGCCGAAGGCATCGACGAGGCGGATGCGTTCGCCTTTATTGGCGAGGCGGCCGTCGAAGTTACCGAGGAGGGTGATGTCGTTGTGGACTGTCTGGAGCCGGGATTTATTGGCGGCGATGACGGCGTATTGAGCTGGGGCGAGGGTGGTGCCGGGGGGGAAAGTGAAGCTGACGCCATCGGTGAACTGCCAGTTGCTGAGGTCGATCGTGGCGTTGCCGCGGTTGAAGAGCTCGATGAATTCGCCGTCGCGTTCATCGGAGGGTGGGTCGAACATCACTTCATTGATGACGATATCCGTGATGATATCCGGGGCGTTGGCGGCATTGGGTGTGGGGTTGGCGGTGGCGTACCATTCCGTCGAGCCTTCGGGGTAGGTTTGGATGGAGTTGCGGCCCGGGGGACGTTCGATGCGGTGGGCATCCCAGACAGTGCCGGTGGCATCGGCGAGCCAGAGTTCGAGTTTGTCATCGGTGATGGGGAAGGAGGTGTTGAAAGTGATGCGTTGGCCGGCGGGGAGGGAGCCGGAGAGTGGGGTGGCGTTGGCGAGGTTGGGGTTGGAGGCGATGAGGAGGGGGTTGAGGTTCGCGGTTTCGGATCCGAGGTTGATGAGTTCGATCCAGGCCGTGGTGTTGTCGGGGTTGAAGAGCACCTCGTTGATACGGACCAGGCCGGCGGCGGAGGATTGGCTTTGGTTGGGGGCGTTCCGGGTGGGTTGGGAGAAGAGGAACCACGAACCTGAGCCGGCGGGTTTGCGTCCGAGGGACCGTCCGTCGGGGGGGATTTCGGCGCGGAGTCCGTTTTCGATGATGAGTCCATCTGGGGAGAGGAGGTAGATGATTTGGGGGTTATCGGCAGTGAGGCCGGTTTCGGCGAAGCCGACAGAGGCGAAGCCCCCTGCGGGGATGAGGAGGGGTGTATTGATTGTGTTTTCGGTGGTGTTGCCGAGGTTTTGGGTGAGGTGGAAGCCTTGGAGGTTGACTGGCTGCGTGCCGGGATTGAAGAACTCGACGAAGCCTTCGCCGGTGGCGCCGGGCAGGACTTCATTGATGAGAATGCCGGAGGGTGAGGCGGTTGGGGGGATGACCGTGAGGCGGGCGCCGAAGACGACGTCGGAGCTGTTGGGGCCGGTTTGGTGGACTTCGACTGCGAGCGTATTGAGGCCGGTTTGGAGGAGGGCGGCATTGATGCCGAAAACATTGGTTTCGAGCGTGGCGTTGCCCACGCTATTGGCGGTGGTGGTGTAGGTGATATCGCCTGAGGGCATGCGTGAGCGTCCGATTTCCGTGCCGTTGAGGTAGTAGACTGCGCCGTCGTCGAGAATTTGATCGAGGATGAGGCTGACGCCTGAGGTGTCGCCGGCGAAGGAGAAGGTTGTGGTGAGGTAGTAGGTGATTTGGTTGACGTCGGTGAGTGGGGTTTGGATGCCGGGGGCGGGGAGGGATGCGGTTTCGAAGCCGAAGAGCCCGGGGCCGGTGCGCCAGAGTCGGCCGGGGACGAAGCCGGGCTGGTTCCATCCATCGCCTTCGCCGGTGGCGGCGCGGTCGTAGTAGGCCCATTCGTGGTCGAAGTCGACGACAGTGAGACCGCCGGCGGTGGTGATTTCGGGGTTGGGTACGGGGGATTCGGGGTTGGCGACCGGGAGGGTTCCGGGTGTGCCACCGGGGCGGGAGCTCGCCTGCCAGTTATGCCAGCTATCGATGGCCTTGTCCGGGTTGATGAGGACGAGCGAGTGACCGCTGCCGTCGGCGGCTACGGGCCAGGGGGAATTGTCGCCGTAGGTGACCGAGCAGATGTTGGCTCCGTTTTTATCGAGTAGAGTGAGGCGTTCGCCGTCGTTGGCGAGGTCGCCGTTCCAGGGGCCAAAGACGCGGATGGAGGAGACCAGTCCGTAGGCGCGTCGGGTATCGGTTTCGGAGGCGCTGGAGAGGACGATGCGTTCGAAGGGTTGGAGAAAGGTGCGGGTGGGGTTGGAGTCGGAGAAATCGGGGAATTCGAAAGACACTCCTCCTGTGAGTTTCCATTGAGCGATGTCGAAGGGGGTGGCGGTGTTGTTGTAGAGCTCGATGTATTCCGGTTCGGCGGATCGTGGGTGGTAGTGGATCTCACTGATCACGACCTGTTCGGCGAGAGTGGTTGAACAGAGGGCTGCCAACGCGAGGCACCAGCGGGATATCTGCTTCAAAATCATCACACAAAGTACATGGAAGACCTGCTGCGAGTCGCCGCAGTGGGGCGGTTCATTCCATGGGCTGATGGGATTATGTAGGCTGGCTGCTGATTTGTCTACCTGCGCGCCTGCGGCGCGCAGGCGGGCCCCGGCTCCCTGGTGCCGCCCTGGTCCGAGGTT
>JBMTVN010000190.1:0-8017 GCA_049451415.1 Limisphaerales bacterium
GATGAATCCGTAGAATTCCATGTCGTGCCAGGCGAGCTGGCGTGCGGTGGGGATGGGGCCATGGGGTGTGGGGGGTGGGGCGGTTTGCGAGGAGAGTGGGAGCAGGAGGGAGAGGGCCAGGGTGGTGGGGAGAAGGGATTTTGGAGAGCTCATGGTATCTGTTTTGGATGCGATTGAGGGTGCTAGGTGGGGAGAGGCGTGTCAACGGCGGGGCATTTTGTTACTGGGGTTGCGTGCGGGGGAAAGTGCGCTAAATATTGATGATTACCCTTATGAGTATTGCGACCAAGACGGGAGATGCGGGGACGACGGCCATGATGTTTGGTCGACGGGTATCCAAGTGTGATGCGCGGGTGGAGGCATATGGTACCGTGGACGAGCTGAATGCTGCGCTGGGGACGGCGCGGGCTTTGGGTGCTGATTTGCAATGGTTGCAGGAGGTTTTGCTGCCGGTGCAGAAGGATTTGGTGGTGTTGATGGGGGAATTGGCGACGCATCCCGACGATTTGGACCGGTATGACAAGGCGGGGTTTCGGCGGGTGACTTCGGAGTTTACGGAGAGGTTGGATGCGTGTGTGCATTCCTTTGAGAGTCAGGGGGTTAGTTTTGAGGGGTGGGCGACTCCGGGGGCTTCACCGGTGAGCGCGGCTTTGGATGTGGCCCGGACGGTGTGTCGTCGGGCGGAGCGGAAGACCTGTTCCCTGCACGAGTCGGGTTTATTGGGGAACCCGACGATAATTATTTTCCTGAACCGCTTTTCAGACCTGCTGTGGCTGATGGCTCGTCGTGCGGAGGCCTAGAGGGGCCGGGCAAGACGGTATAGGTGGCATAGAGTTCGTTGCCTTTGCGGTGGGTGGACTTGAGCTGGAGCCGGGTGGCCTTGGGGAGGGGGATAAAGCGGGTGCCATCGGCGATGGTGGGGGCGTTGGTGCCTCCAAGCAGGATGGGGCAGAAGGTGAGGTGTATTTCGTCGACGAGGTTGGCCTGCAGGAGAGCTGCGTTGAGTTTGCCGCCGCCTTCGACGAGCAGGCGTTTGACGTTGTGGTGTGTGTGCAGCCAACGGAGTGCGGCGGGGAGGTTGACCGAGGTGGAGCCGAACCGGGCGACTCTGGCGCCGGCCGTGATGAGTGGTGTGAGGTTGTTTAGCGGGGTGGCTTTCGGGGTCAGGATGAGGAGGGGAGCTGGGGATGGGTGGAGGATGGGCGAGTTTGGGGGGATGAAACCGGAGCGGGAAACGACGATGCGCAGTGGGTGTTCTGCGAGTCCATTTTGCAGACGTTTCCGGCGGAATCGTGGAGGGCCTGCATCCAGACTGACGGGTTGTTGGCGGATGGTTTCTGCGCCGCAGAGAATGGCATCGGCGGTAGCTCGCAGTGAGTAGAGATGGTTTTGGTCGGAGGAGCTGCCGAAGGAGCCGATGTTGCGCTGGTGATTATTGATGGCGGCGTCGGCACTGATGGCCATGTTGACGAGGACGAAGGGGCGTATGGTGTGAGGGTGTTTGATGGTTTGTTGGGGGTTAGTGGATGAACATGGCGTCGCCATAGCTGAAAAAGCGGTATTGGTTTTGGACGGCGAGTCGGTAGGTTTCGAGAATGAGGTTGCGTCCCTGGGTTCCTTCGGGGGAGGCGAAGGCGGAGACGAGCATGAGCAGCGAGGATTTGGGGAGGTGGAAGTTGGTGATGAGGGCGTTGACGATGCGGAAGGGGGCTGGGGGGTAGAGGAAGATGGAGGTGGAACCGGAGCCTGCGGGGATGGTGCCATGTTCTTGGGCGAGGTGTTCGAGGACCCGGACGGTGGTGGTGCCGACGCTGATGATGCGGCGTTTTTCTTGGATGGCTTGCTGGATGGTATTGGCGGTGGTGGTGCTGACGGAGAAGCGTTCCGAATGCATGCGGTGATCCTGCACGGAGGAGCATTTGATGGGGGCGAAGGTGCCTAGCCCGACGTGGAGGGTGACGTGGCAGCATTCTGCTCCACGGCAGCTGATGGCATCGAGGAGGGTGGGGGTAAAGTGCAGGCCCGCGGTGGGGGCGGCTACGGAGCCGGGATGGCGTGCGTATATGGTCTGGTAGCGTTCCTTGTCTTGAAGCAGTGAGGAGGGTTCCGGTTGTCTTTCGATGTATGGAGGGAGGGGAATTTCGCCGATTCCATCGATATCCTGGAGCAGGTTATTGGTGCCATGGAAGCGGACGAGGCAGAGGCCGGAGTCGGATTTCTGGAGGATAGTCGCTTGGAGAGGAGTGGGTTGTTTCTGGTGGTCGATGAATTCGATGATAGTACCTGCGCGGACTCGTTTGCCGGGCTTGAGCATGACCCACCATTCGAGCGGGGAGGTTTCCTCGGCGAGGAGGATTTCGACATTGCCTCCGGAGGCTGGTTTGCGGGCGCGGAGGCGGGCGGGTATGACCCGGCTGTCGTTGAAGACCAGGAGGTCTCCGGGTCGGAGGAGATTTGGCAGGTCGACGAAGGATTGGTGCTGGGTGAGTCCGGTTTGCCGGTCGAGGGCAAGCAGGCGGGAGCCGTCCCGTTTGTCTGCGGGATGCTGGGCGATCAGTTCCGGGGGCAGTGGATAGTCGAAGTCTTCGACGAGCACGGGGGTGATCATGGCTGGGACGGGGTGAGTCATCAAGACGCTTGCGCGGATTAGCGGGTGCGGTCATAAGGCAGCCATCTATGTCTAGACCTGTTGCGGCGGTGGCGAGGATGAGTGGGGTGCAGTGGTTGATTTGCGTGATGGCGGCCATCGGTTTTGCCTTTGACATTTACGAGTTGCTGATGGGGCCGTTGGTTTTTCCGGCGGCGATTGCAGACTTGAAGGGGGTGCGGCCCGGGACTCCGGAGTTTGGGCGTTATGTGGCCATGCTGTTTTACTGGCCTGCGGTGTGTGGCGGAATTTTTGGTTTACTGGGAGGTTATCTGACTGACCGGTTTGGTCGGCGCCGGGTTTTGACGTGGAGCATTTTGTTGTATGCGGGTTCGGCGTTTCTGGCCGGTTTTTCGACGTCCTTCGGGATGCTGTTGGTTTTGCGGTGTACGACATTTATAGGCGTTTGTGTGGAGTTTGTGGCGGCGGTGGCGTGGTTGTCCGAGCTTTTTGAGGAGCATGGGAGGAGGGAGAAGGTCCTGGCTTACACTCAGGCCTTTAGTTCGATTGGTGGTTTAATGGTGGCGGTGGTCAACGGATGGTGTGTGCGGCATGCCATGGATTTGCCTGCGGTCACTCTCCCTGGCTGGTTTTCCTTTGGTGGCGACGTGGTTGGGCCGCATGCGCCTTGGCGATATACCTTAATGTCGGGGCTGATTCCTGCGGTCCCCTTGATCCTGATCCGGCCATTTTTGCCGGAGTCTCCAGCATGGAAGGCGAAAGTGGCTGCGGGTGTGCTGAGGCGTCCGAGCATTGCCGCCTTGTTTTCACCGGAGCTGAGGCGGGTGACTGTAGTGACGACGGCGATGTTTGCGCTTTCGTATGGTGCGGCGTTTGGGGCGATTCAACAGGTGCCGCAGATGGTGGCGGGGTTTCCGCAGGTGCGCGAGAAGATGGAGGGGAAGGCTCCGGTAGAGCAGGCGCGTGTGAGGCAGGGGGCGGCTGCGGAGTATGCAAAAGTGCAGGAGGTGGGGGGCTTGTGTGGTCGGTTTTTATTGGCTGTATTGGTGGTGCGGATTGTGAGTCGTCGGGCTTTGCTGCGGGTGTTTCTGGTGCCTGGGGTGGTGGTGATGCCGCTAGTGTTTGGCTGGGTTGCGCTGCACAACTCGACTTGGATCACTCTGGATTTGGGCGAGGGAGGGCATGCTGTGACGCTGTTTCACGCGGGGATTTTTGTTGCGGGGTTATTGACGGTGGCGCAGTTCAGTTTCTGGGGGAACTATCTGCCGCGGATGTTTCCATTGCACTTGCGTGGAACAGGGGAGGGTTTTGCGGCAAACATCGGGGGCCGGTTGGTGGGGACTTCATTTGCTGCGGTGGCGAACCTGATGGCATCGGCGAGCTGGATGCCCGGGGGCAGTCCGGCGGGTAAGATGGCGGTGACGGCGGCTTTGCTGGGGTTTTTGGTTTACGCTGCGGGCTTGGTTTTCAGCGCTTGGCTTCCTGAGCCTTCTGGGGCCGTTGAGGGGGATTGAGCTTTGGTTGTGCGGCGGGAGGCTGGGGGCGGGATGGGGCATTGGCTTTGCGGGCGGGCAACAGAAAGCCGTTGCAAAAGTTGGGCGATGGTTTAGGGGGAGATGCATGTGGCCCGCGGTCCGGGGTGACCGGGTGGGGCTGCTTGAGATTCTGAGACAGCCGGAGTGATTTATGGGGTGGGGTGTTTGCCGGGGGGAGCTGGATGATTGGGCTGAGCCTTCAGGATCATTTGTCTTTCGCTTAGTGCATTGAGGGATTTTTCCGGATGAGCTCTTCTCTATTACGATTTCGTCCCCGTTTGGTCGACTGCCTGAGGGGATACTCGCGCAGGGATTTTTCTGCTGATTTGGTGGCGGGCTTGACTGTGGGTTTTGTGGCCTTGCCTCTGTCGATGGCGTTTGGGATTGCCTCCGGGGTGGATCCGAAGGCGGGGCTCTATACGGCGATTGTTGCGGGTTTGATCATTTCCCTGCTGGGAGGATCGCGGGTTCAGGTTGGGGGTCCGACGGGGGCTTTTGTGGCGATTGTGAATGGGATTATTGCCTAGTATGGGGTGAACAGTCTGGTCGTCTGCACGATTATGGCAGGGGTGATCCTTTTGATCATGGAGGTGGCACGCATGGGGGTCATGGTGAAGTATATTCCCTATCCGGTGACAATGGGTTTCACGGCGGGGATCGCGGTGTTGATTTTGTCGACTCAGGTGCGGGATTTCTTTGTTAAGTCTGGAGGTGGTTCCGCCTGGGTTTATGGAGAAACTGGGGGCTTTTTGGGGGTCGAGGGGGAGTGTGCGGGGCTCGACAGTATTTTTGGCGTCGGCTTCGCTGGCTTTGATTTTGTTTTGGCCGGCGAGGTGGGGGCGTGTGGTGCCCGGGACCCTGGTTGCCTTGGTGGCGGGCAGTGTTGCCGTGGTCGTGCTGGATCTGGATCAAAGGTGGGGAGTGGAGACGATTGGCTCGCGTTTTGGCGGGATTCCGAGTGCTTTGCCGGCACCCGGGCTGCCGGATTTGAGTTTTGCGGCGATGCGGGAATTGGTTCGTCCGGCGACCACCATTGCGCTGCTGGCGGCCATTGAGTCGTTACTTTGTGCTGTGGTGGCGGACGGGATGATTGAGGAACGGCATGACTCGAATCAGGAGTTGATGGCGCAGGGGTTGGCCAACATTGGGGCGGCGTTATTTGGGGGCATTCCGGCGACGCGCGCTATTGCGAGGACGGCAACGAATTTGCGCAGTGGTGCGCGGACGCCCGTGGCCGGGGTGATTCACTCAGTGACTCTGATGGGTTTGGTGCTGCTGGCGGCGCCGCTGGCGACTCGGGTTCCTTTGGCCACGTTGAGCGGGGTATTGGTGGCGACGGGGTTGAGGATGGGTGAATGGCATCAATTTGTGCGGTTGCGGCGCTGGCCGAGGAGTGATGCGGTGGTATTTCTGACGGCATTCAGCCTGACTGTGCTGGTGGACTTGACCGTGGCGGTGGAGGTGGGTTTGGTGTTGGCCTCTTTTTTATTCATCAAGCGTATTGCTGGGATTACCCAGGTAAGCGCTGTTGATGAGCGGACGGAGACCGAGGGGGCTCACCAGTCTTTGGTGGGGAAGGCAGTGCCTGAGGGGGTCATGGTCTAAAGGATCTTTGGTGCGTTCTTCTTTGGTGCGGCTGACAAGCTGGAGACGGCCTTGAACCGGGCCCAGCAGGAGCCGCGGGTATTGGTGTTGCGGATGCGGAAGGTGTTGGCGATGGATGCGACAGGTTTGAATGCTTTGGAGGACCTGCATGGGAAGCTGAGGGGGAAGGGGAGGCATCTGGTTTTGAGTGGGCCACACACGCAGCCGCTGTTGGTGATGGATCGGTCGGGGTTTCTGGATCGGCTGGGGCGAGACAACGTCTGTGCTGATATTGATTTAGCGTTAAAGCGGGTGGATGTGCTCTTGCGGCAGGGCGGATAGCTGAGGATTTTGGTCCCTTTCCGGGCGTTGAATGGGCTGAATAACCATTGACCGTGGTGGGGCAAGGTGTATAACAGTGGGGCGTTGTGGGTTAGAAGTATGCCGTTTTCCCACCGCAAAGCAGCCCGATGGAGCCAGAACAGGTAAACGAGCCGATCTTTTATAATTCGCTCTATCGTCATGGGGTGGATGACAAGCGGCGTGTCCAGGTCCCGGCCAAATGGCGGCCGGCCAAGCCTGAGGCGTTTACGTTAATCCTGTGGCCGAAGGGGTCGACGGCGGATGCGTGTTTGCTGGTTTTGCCTCCGGCTGAGTGGGCTGTCTTGGTGGGGAAGCTGAAATCGATGCCTTTTTACGATCCGAAGGCTCAGGCGTTGCGGCATTTGATCGGTCGGAAGTCGGACCGGGTGGTTTTGGATCGGGCGGGGCGGATTTGTTTGCCTGAGTCGATGGCAAAGGCTGCGGGGATTGATGCTGAGGCGGTTTTGGTGGGTTTGGTGGATCGGTTTGAGATTTGGAATCCGGCGCGTTACGAGGCGTCGAGTACGGTGGACGAGCAACTGATGTCTGAGGCGTTTCAACTCATTTAAGGTTATGCAGCTGATTCGCATGCTCCGAGTGAGCGACACGTTTACTGAGGGGGAGATACCCATGGGGAGGTATCACGTGGTGGGCATTCGCAGTTTGCCGAGGTTTGCACGTGGCAGGCCTGCGGTTCGGAGGGCTGCGAGGCCGGGCGATGGTCCATGTCCGGCTTCTAGGGGGGTGGCCTCGTTGCGAGAGGATGCTCCGTATGGGGTTCGGCGGATGAGTGTTGCGGGGCAGCGGGCGGAAGAGGAACGGGGTTTGGGTCCCGGGCGTGGTTGGTTTTTGAGGGTTGCGACGTGGCTGGGGAACAGGCTGGCAAGGCGGAAGAATCCTTTTTTTGGTGTGCGTCCGCGGTTGGCGAGCACGGTGACGCCGCAGCCTTCGGCGAGGGTTTTTGAGGGGGTGAAAGTGTTGAGGAACGATCTGTCGGACACGGACTTTGAGGTGATACGGGTTCGGGGTGAGCGTGGCGTGAAGGGGGGGGCGGTCTCCTGCGACTTTGCTGCGGTGGGGGCTGAGGGGGAAGCTGAGGGGGATGGTGTGGCGCGTGGGGTTGGAGGGGGTCATTGAGCGAGGGGTATGCTGTGGGGGATTTTCAGCATCGGTCGGTTTTGTTGGCGGAGGTCTTAGAGGGCTTAAGGCCTTGTGGTGGTGGGCGTTACGTGGATGGGACGTTGGGCGGGGCCGGGCATGCGGCGGCTTTATTGGCGGCGAGTGGTCCGGACGGTTGGTTATTTGGGTGTGACCGGGACGGGGTGGCGTTGTCGGCAGCGGCCGAGCGGCTGGCGCCTTTTGCCGGGAGGTTTGAGTTGCGGCGCATGAATTATGCGCAGTTGGGGGAGTGGGTGGAGCCGGGGAGTTGTGACGGGGTTTTGTAGGATTTGGGGGTGAGTTCACCCCAGTTGGACTGTGGTGAGCGTGGTTTTAGTTTTCAGGCGGACGGGCCGCTGGACATGCGGATGGATGATCGCGAGGGGTTGAGGGCGGCGGATGTGGTGAATGGTTGGCCGGCGGAAGAGCTGGAGAGAATTTTTCGGGAGCTCGGAGAGGAACCGGGATCACGCCGGTTGGCGCGGGCGATTGAGCGGGAGCGCGAGATGGCTCCGTTTGAGACGACGCGTCAACTGGCGGGACTCATTGAGCGGTTGAATCCGAGGAGGGGGCGGCGGGCTCATCCTGCGACGCGGGTTTTTCAGGCGTTGCGGATGGTGGTGAACGATGAGTTGGGCGGGTTGGGTTTGGGCTTGGAGGCGGCTGTGCGTGTATTGCGGCCCGGGGGGCGTTTGGCGGTGATTAGTTTTCATTCCCTGGAGCATCGGGCGGTGAAGCGTTTTGGGGACCGGAATGCGCGGGGGTATGA
>JBMTVN010000191.1:0-7999 GCA_049451415.1 Limisphaerales bacterium
TATCAGTCCGCCATGAAAACCTACCGACTCCGGCCCAGTTTAATCCCTCTCTGGCTCGCAGCCTTCCTCCTGCTTCCTCTCGCCATCACCCAAAATGCTCTGGCCCAAGCGGAAGCACGCATCACCCGGATCGTCACGGAACAACACGAAATCCTCGTCACAGTCTCCGTACCTGAAGGCCTGCGCAAAATCAGTCTGGAATCCCGCCAGTTCCACGATGCCGGTGCATGGCAGCCCCGCGCCGTCGCCCGCATCGACGGCAACCCCGCCGAAATTACCTTCCGCCTCCCCATCTCCAAACACCTCGAACTCCTCCGCATCCGGGCCGACGCCACAGAACCCCTGCCCGCGGCGTTCTATGAGGGACTCACCAGCTTTAATCCTGAACCCGGCGCCGGCTATGACCTCCGGTATATCGATGGCCCCGTAGCCGCAACCCCGGGAGAAGACGCCAACTCCACCGAAAACCGGCAAGTCGAAGAATCCGACATCTGGAAACTCAGTAACAACACGCTCTACGTCTTCAACCAATACCGGGGCCTCCAAGTCATCGACGTCTCCAACCCGGACTCCCCGGTCCTCACCGGTACCCTCAACCTCCCAACCCAGGGCGAGGAAATGTACCTCCTCCAGGAAACCCATACGGTCCTGCTCGCCACCGACCCCTGCTACTGGGGGCCCGAAGGCAACCAAAGCTCAGTCGTGATCGCAGACGTCACCCAACCAGTCCCAACCCTCTCCGCAACCCTGCCCGTCACCGGCTCCATTCGAGAAAGCCGCCTCGTCGGCTCCGTCCTCTACCTCGCCACAGAATCGTTCCAATCTCTGCCCGATAAATCCTGGCAATGGGGCATCACCGTCTGCAGCATCAACCTCGAGAACCCCTCCTCCCCCACCATCGCCCACGAACAACGCTTCACCGGTAGCGGCCTCGTCATCCAAGCCACCCCCACGTTCCTCTTCGTCGCCGCCCAAAACCCACAGGACTATCGCACCTCCACCCTGCGGGTTTTCGATATCTCCAATCCCTCAGGTCAAATCGCCGAAATCGGATCCACCACCACCTTCGGCTCAATCAACGACAAATTCAAAATCCATTGGCACAACGAAACCCTGCGCATCGTCTCCGCCGCCTGGGAAACCACCAGCAATACCTGGCTAAACCGACTGGAAACCTTCCACCTGCCCTCACCCGATCAACCCCAAGTCAATGTCCTGAGAAAACTGGGACAGCTCGACCTCGGACGCGGTGAACGTCTCTTCGCCACCCGCTTCGACCAAAACCTCGCCTACATCGTCACTTACTTCATCATCGACCCCCTCTGGGTCGTCGACCTCTCCAACCCCGCCAAGCCCGCCATCACCGGCGAACTCCACGTCCCCGGCTGGTCCACCTATATCCATCCCCTGGGATCACACCTCCTCGCCATGGGAATTGATGATACCAACGGACGCCGCGCAGCCGTCTCGCTCTTCGATGTCTCCAACCCCGCCAACCCCACCCTCACCCAACGCGTCTCCCTCGGCGATGGCTATTCGTGGAGCGAAGCCAATGCCACCGAGAAAGCCTTCACGGTTCTGCCCGATGACAACCTCATCCTCGTCCCCTATACCGGCGAAAACAACGGCACCTACGCCTCACGTGTCCAACTGATCGATTTCAACCTCAACCCAGGCCAACTCACACTCCGCGGCGAAATCCTCCACCGCTTCGGCGCACGCCGTACCACCATCCACCAAAACCGGATCCTCTCGGTCTCAAACCTCGAACTCCTCAGCGTCGATATCTCCAACCGCGACCTCCCCTCCATCACCTCCACCCTCACGCTCGCCTGGTCTACCGATGACGTCTTCCCGCACAACGACCAACTCATCCAGATCACCCGCGGCAACGAATGGCTCGGCCCCTCCTCCATCCAACTCTCCACCACCACAGATCCCGATACCCCGCTCGCCTCTGTAAACCTCCCCACCGACTGGCCCATCCTCGGCACCGACGTCCACGACAACCTGCTCGCCATCCTCCAAGGCGTCCAAGGCACCCCCGAGGTCGAAACACCTGACTCCCCGCCCAACCTCAGGCTCTCCCTCTACAGCCTGAATCAACCCGATCAACCACTCTCACTCGTCGGCACTCTCGAAACAACGGTCGCCCCCCTCGGCTGGGGCGGCAATTTCCAGTTCCTTTGGCTGCAGCCTAACCTCCTGCTCCTCGCCGGCGGCGGCAACTACGGCTACTACTACCCATTCTGGGACGGCCCCCTCGGTGCCCCTGAAATCATGCCCCGCTATTACTGGGGCGGAGCCAGCCCCGGCGGCAACCGCTTCATCGCCCTCGACCTCACCACACCGGAAGCGCCCCGGCTGCTCTCCGACCTCACCGTCGATATCCCCAACGCCTACGCCTTCACCCCCGCTCTCCAACAACAAAACCTCGTCTACCTCAGCCATGCCCGCACCCTCCCCCCGGAAGAAATCACCGTCATAGACCCCACCACCGGCGAACCGAGAAAGGACACCGCCCCGGACTGGTTCACCGCTACCCGGCACGAACTCGACGTCATAGACTACTCCGACCCCACCCACCCCGAACTCCGCCTGCCCATCCCGCTTCCCGGCCGCCTCGAATCGATTGGCCACCAAGGCTCCGTTCTCTATACTCAAGGCACCCACTGGGAACCTACCCCCGACTGGTCCTACAACGGACACGAATCCATCGACGCCCTCGCATATGACGGCGTAGAAGTCTTCCAGATCGCTTCTCTCCCCCTCCCCACTACCTGGCCTCGCCCGGTAAAAATCCTCGCTGACACCGTCTACCTCGGAAAGACCCCGGACTCCACCTCATCCGCCGGATCCCTCGAAATATTGCAGGTCACACCCGATAAATCCTTCACCACCGTCTACTCCCTGCCACTAAAACTCGTGCCCTACTCCCTCGAGTCAGTAAACAACCTCCTCATCGGTAATGCCTACAGCAGTATCCAAGTCATCCACCTTCCCTCACCAACCACGGCTGCCCACCTCGGCACTTTCGAACCCAGCCTCTGCTACGGCCTCGATGCCTCGAAAGCCCAAGGCACCATCAACGACGGTCTCTGGTTCCCCCTCGGCCTCCACGGCACCTGGCACATTCCCCTTACTCCCTAAACTTGCCGCTTCGCCCAAGAGACAGGAGAGCGAAGAGAGAAGACAGTCACACCGACGCCCCCACTCTCTCCCCCTATCCGCTCTCCTCTCTCGCTGCAGCGCGCAGAGCGCGATGCAAACCCCTCTGCCCCTACCTCAACCGTGCCCGATAATACCGGCTCGCTTCCGATCCAACCTCCACTGGAATCGTCAAACCCACCTCATTCGTCACCACCACTGCGCTCTCCCACAACTGCAAATCCAGGGAACTCTCAACGAAATAAACCTCCCCCCAACCACCTCCGCCCGCGATACCGGTGGATTCGAATACGGTAAAACTACATCCCACAACTCGGCATTCACCTCGTCACCCTCAAACCCATCCCAAAAACCCGCCCCCAAAACCACCGCCGTCCCCAGCAACACCATCAACCCAAATAACTCCGGTCTCGAGCAACGCTTCCAAACGGTTCTCATCCACCCACCCATACTCCCCACGATAACCCCACGCAAGCTTCCCACCCCCAAACCCCAATTACACGGTTGCACACCCGCACCCGAATCCTAACACTAGCCCACCCATGAACCGCATCGAGGCACGCTTCAAAAAATTGCAGGAGAATCAACAAAAAGCCTTCGTCGTCTATATCGGCGCCGGTGACCCCAACCTCGATGCCACCCGCCAACTCGCCCTCTCCTTCGACCAGGCCGGCGTCGATATCCTCGAACTCGGCGTGCCCTTCAGTGACCCCCTCGCTGATGGCGTCGTCAACCAGCTCGCCGCCCAACGCGGCCTCGCCTCAGGAACTACCCCCTCCGGCGTGCTCGATACCGTCCGCCAAATCCGCCAATCCTCAGAAATCCCCATCGTCCTCTACCTCTACTACAACCTCATCTACCGCCAGGGCCTCGATCAATTCATCCAAAATGCCGCCCAAGCCGGTGTCGACGGTCTCCTCGTCCTCGATCTTCCCCCGGAAGAAGGCGCCGACTACGAACAGGCCATGAAAAAATCCAACCTCTGCCCCATCCTCCTCGTCGCCCCAACCACGCCCAATAACCGCATCGCTTCCATCGTCCAACACGCCCGCGGCTTCATCTACTACGTCTCCCGTGAAGGCGTCACCGGCATGCAGTCCCAAATCGCCTCCAACCTCGCCGAAATGACCGCTCGCATCCGTCAACATACCTCCCTCCCCATCGCCGTTGGCTTCGGCGTATCCAACCCCGAACAAGCCGCCCAAGTCGCCGCCAATGCCGAAGGCGTCGTCGTCGGAAGCGCCATCGTCAAACAAATCGCCGACCTCGGCTCCTCCCCCAACCTCGTCCCCCAAGTCGCCAGCTTCGTCCAAAGCATCGCCACCGCCATCAAATCCCAATAACCCCCACCGCCCATGAAAGCCAAAACCAAGCGGCCCACCTCCACCAAAAAACAACCCGCCGCCAGGAAAAAAAGCGCCCCATCCTCCAACCAAGACCGCTTCGTCATCATCATGGCCGGCGGACGCGGCGAACGCTTCTGGCCCGTAAGCCGCGAAGCCACCCCCAAACAACTTATCCGACTCCTCAGTAAAGAGTCCTTCCTCCAACAAGCCGTCAACCGCGTCCTCCCCCTCGTCCCCGCCAAAAATATCTTCGTCATCACCAACAAGGCCCAACTCAAGGAAGTCCAAAAACAACTGCCCAAAATCCCCCGAGAAAACCTCGTCGCCGAACCCATGGGCCGCGATACCGCCGCCGCAGTCACCCTAGGCGCCGCACTCGTCGGCAGCCGCTCCACAACCGGTATCATGGCCGTCCTCCCCGCCGACCACGTCATCCCCAACGAAAAGCAATTCCAGCAAACGCTCGCCGATTGCTTCGACCTCGCCAGCCGCGGCCAGGCCATGGTCACCATCGGTATCAAACCCACCGAACCCGCCACCGGCTACGGCTATATCGAACTCGGAAAAGACCTCCCTCCTACCCCCAATAGCAAAAAAGCCAAAACCCGCTTCCATAAAGTCGAACGCTTCGTCGAAAAACCCCACCTCGAAAAAGCCGTCGAATACGTCAATAGCGGTCACCACCGATGGAACGCAGGCATGTTCATCTGGAGCTTCGTCACCATCACCGAAGCCCTCCAAAAACATCAACCCGCCCTCCACCAGCTCTGCCAACGCTGGTTCAATGCCGCCAGTAACCCCGCTAAACTCAACCGCACCCTCGCCAAAGACTACCCCACCGTCCAACGCATCTCCGTCGATTACGCCCTCATGGAAAAAGCCCAAAACGTCGTCGCCGCCGCCGGTGACTTCAGCTGGGATGACCTCGGCTCCTGGACCGCGCTCAGCCGCCATATCCAACCCGATGCCGAAGGCAACTGCGCCGTAGCCGACTTCATCCACGTCGACGCCGCACGCAATATCATCTTCGACGCCCGCACCAAAAACCGCACCCCCATAGCCGTCGTCGGCCTCCGTGACTCCATCCTCGTCCAAACAGACGACGCCACTCTCCTCGCCCACCGTAGTCAGGCCCAGAAAATCAAGGATCTCGTCAAGAAAATGGCCTCCGACAAACGCCTGAAAAAACTAACCTGAAAACCCATCCCACTTGCCATGCGTCCCACCAATCTCCAAACCATCGGCCAGGAACTCGCCATCAAATGGGAGAACGACCAGGAAAGCTTCATCCCCCTGGAAAAACTCCGCCGCGCCTGCCCCTGCGCCGGCTGCAAAGGCGAGATGGACGTCATGGGCAACCTCTACAAAGCCCCCGACAAGCCACTCAGCCCGAAATCATTCCAGCTGCTCCGCATCAGACCCGTAGGCGGTTACGCCATCCAACCCTCGTGGGCCGATGGCCATAACTCCGGGCTGTTTACGTTTACCTACCTCCTGGAAATCGCTCCACCCACAGAATAAAACAAAGCGCCTCACTCCCACCCGGCTCCGCCAGCCCGGTAGCAACAGGATCCCTTGACCTCAGGCCTCCCTAGACCGCCCCGATCACCGTCCGGCAACCCCGCGAATCCGGGGTCGCTCTCAAGGCCCGATACGGTCTCCTGCACGCCTACAACAGCTTCCTCTGCTGATCCTCCTTCGCCACGCTCTCCCCTAAGGTCTCCACCCGAGCCCTGCGACGCTCCATGATGTGCTTGTCCAGCACCGGATCATACTGAACCGGATAGCGACCATCATAACAGGCCATGCAGAACTGCTCTCGCGGCAAGCCCGTCGACGAAACCATCCCGTCCACCGACAGGTAATGCAGGGAATCCGCATTCAAATACTTGCAGATCTCCTCCCGCGAATGATTCGCCGCCATCAGCTTCCCACGATCCGGAAAATCAATGCCATACACACAAGGATGCATGTGCGGAGGACAACTCACCATTACATGCACCTCCTTCGCCCCAGCCTCCTTCAAATTGTTCACCCGGGCCTTGCAGGTCGTCCCCCGAACAATCGAGTCGTCCACAATAATCACCCGCTTCCCCTTCACCAGATCCGCAATCAAATTCAGCTTCACCCGCACGTTGAAATCCCGGATCAACTGCGAAGGCTGCAGGAAACTACGCCCCACATAGTGGTTCCTCACAAACGCCATCTCAAAGGGAATCCCCGACTCCAAGGAATACCCCAGTGCAGCACAATTCCCGCTGTCCGGCACCGGAACCACAATGTCCGCATCCACCGGGTTCTCCCGCGCCAACTGCCGCCCCATCTCCACCCGCGCCCGATGCACCGTCTGGCCACTCAGCCGGCTGTCCGGTCGCGCAAAATACACAAACTCAAAGATACACAGCGCCCGCCTCTCCTGCTCCGGAAACGCTTGAATACTCCTCAGCCCGTCCTTGCCAATAATCACAATCTCACCCGGCTCCACGTCCCGGATGAACTTCGCCTGGATCAAATCAAACGCACACGTCTCGCTCGCCAACACATAAGCCCCGTTCACCATGCCAATCGATAAGGGACGGAACCCGTGCGGATCCCGCACCCCAATCAATTCCTGCTCGGTCATGATCACCAACGAAAACGCCCCCTCAGCCCTCCGAATCGCCTGAACCAGCGTGTTCTCCTGCCCCGGAGAACTGGGCTGAGCCATCAGATGCAAAATGATCTCACTGTCCACCGTGGTCTGGAAAATCGACCCCTTGCCCTCCAGCTCATCCCGCAAAGCCGCCGCATTCGTCAAATTGCCGTTGTGCGCAATCGCTATCTGTCCCCGGGCACAATCCACGGTCAATGGCTGGGCATTGCGCAAGTGCGACGATCCCGTCGTCGAGTAGCGCGTGTGACCAATGGCAGAAGACCCCACCAAACCATGCAATGTCTTCCCATCAAAAACCTGCGGCACTAACCCCATCCCGCGATGCACCCGGAATTGCTTGCCGTCACAAGCCACTATGCCTGCGCTCTCCTGCCCCCGGTGCTGCAGGGCAAAAAGTCCGTAATAGGTGAGTTCAGCGGCATTCGGGTGACCATAAATGCCAAAAACGCCGCAATAATGCTTGGGGTGGGTGTGTTGTGGATCGGCCATCGGGCGGCGAAATCCAAACGAGGATTGCGCCTCCAATCAAGCACCAACTTTCACAGATGCCCCAAGACACATATCACAATGCGTAACCAGTTCATTACCAACACCCCAACTCTCACCTCAACCGCTCCAACGCCTGCTCCACCACCTCGTCACTCTCCCGCATCATCCGAACCCGCAGCCCCCTCAACCACGCTCCCTCCTCCACCCGCAAAACCCCGCCACCCCAGGCCGGAACCTCCGAGCCCCCCAGAATCCCCAGCAGCCGCAAGCGAACTCCCGGATCCGCGGCCTCCACCAAACCCTCCAGCCTCCGCCGATACCCCGCCACATCCCAACCCCCTCC
>JBMTVN010000192.1:0-7982 GCA_049451415.1 Limisphaerales bacterium
TTGGGTGGAGACATCCTCCTGGCGGGGGAGGAAGAAGTGGTGTTGGACTGGCGGGTAACCCAGGCGTCGAATGAAATTGATGAAGTGCATGACACCGACGCGGCCAGGGCGGCTGCTTTCGCGGAACACGACTATGCGCTGGCAGCCGTATTTTTTGACTGCGAGGTGGGCGAGGATGGCGCATTGCTGGCGTTCGTCGGGCAGGACCCGGGTTAGCCAGGGAATTTGAGTTTCTGTGAGCGTGGGGTCGGGGTCGGAGGTGTTGATGATATAGGTTTCGATTTTGAGGGCCACGCGGAGTGCGACGTGGGTGGCGTCGCCGTCGATGGTGCCGAGAAATCCGAGGACATCTTCATCTTTGAATTCGACGGCGATATTGGCGGCTGAGCCCCATTGGGGGGAGTCTTCCCGGTGGACCAGCTGGAACGGGAGCGCGTTGGCGGGGCGGTTTTTGTTGGCTTCTTCGAAGGCGAGTTCGACTCCCTGGCGGGTTCTTGTGCCTCTGGGCCCTTCGGGGCCGCTGCGGTTGGGGCTGAGCAGGCCGACCTTCAGGGCGGTCAGGTTTTCCGGGTCGTGGTAGTTTGCGCCGGGGCCGCGGAAGGGCAGTCGTTTAGTCCAGTAGCGGTTATAGGGTTCGACGTTCCTGAATGGGATCAGGTCGTCTGCTACGCCTCCGTAATAAGGGTAGGCATCCTCGTTGGCGTTGTAGCCTGCGCCTTCCCGTAAGGTGGAGGGTTCGGTGGGTGTGGCGAGGTGTATGGGTTCCTGATTGCCGTAGGCGGCCCGGGTGGTGGGGGTGGTGCAGGGAAGCGCCAGCCCCAGGGCGGCGAGAATGCTGGTTTGAGCCACCAGCCTGCCTATTGCGTTGGGGCGTTTTTTGGGATTGAGGGCTGACGGGCGGGGAGGCATGGCTGGGGCCTTGGGTTGGTTTTTAGGATGCTCCGGTGCGGGTGAACATGGCGATGGCCTCGATTTCCACGAGGAGATCACTGCGGCAGATGCGGGCCTGGATGGCGGTGCTGGCGGGGAATGGGTTCAGGCCGAGCGAGGTATAGAACTCATTGCGGACGCTGTTGAAGTCGCGGTAGTCGCGTTCGATATCGCGTATGTAGCAGGTCGTGCGGACGATATCCTCCCAGGTGGCGCCCTCGCTTTCCAGCAGCCTTGTGATGTTATGGAAGGTGCGCCAGAGCTGGGCGCGGAAGTCGCCGGCGTAGAGGGTTTCGCCGTCGGGGCCTACCGAGGAGGTGCCGCTGATGAGGAGTTGGGTTACGCCTCCGGGCAGGTCGATGCGCAGGCCGCGGGGAAAGGCGCTGCCGTAGTCGGGGGCTTCATTGAGGACATCGCGTGCGGTGATGGCCTTGCGGGGTATGGGATTTCGGCCTTGGGGCATTTTTTTGATGAGCCCGGTGGGGGATGGTTCGCAGGCGGGGAGGCCGAGTGTGCTGCGCTCGAGCCGTTCGGCTTCGCTGTAGCTGAGGTTGCGGTCGGCATCGACATCGGCGGGGGGCATGGCGGGATTATTCGAGCAGGACATGGCGTTGTTGGTGGATTGGTTTTCAGGGTTGGGGTTAGTGAGCGACATGGGATGCGAGAGGGTTTTGTTCTGGGTTGGGACGGGAGATGATTCCCCGGCTGAGGCCGAGTGAGGTGGCGAACCAGACTTCTGAGTCATCGACGTGGAGTCCCAGGACGAAGTTGTTACATAGGGCGGTATCGGTCTTTTGCTTTAGTGCCGGCTGGTTTGGTGAGTGGAATTCCCGCCAGCCTTGTTGGTTTTCGTCGGTGTAATAATTGATCCAGTTCAGGCCGTCGGTGACGGAGACGCCGTTATCGGTTCCGATCCACGCCACGTGGTTTTTGGCGACCACGAACTGAGTAAAATTGGAGCGTAGCGGGCTTTTGTCTTCGACCCAAGTTTTCCATTGTTTTCCGTCATAGCGGGAGAAGCCGAAGTAGGTGCATTGCCAGAGAATGCCGTCCTCCCAGTCGAGCCAGGACGTGATGTCATTGATGGGGCCATCATCGGGGAAGAGGTCGTAATGGAAATCGCGGTCGGGGTCACGATATTCCTTGAAGCGTCCGGAGTTGAGATCCTGTTCCAGGATACCGCCGCCCCATACCCCGATGAAGACCGTGGAAGGGGTCATTTTTACGGCGTAGCACCAGGGTTCGTGCATGGGGGCGTTATTGTGGTCGTAGATTTTCCACTGTCCGGTGAGGAGGTCGAGTGAGCCGGCGCCGGCGGCGGTGGCGACCCAGAGCGTATTATCGACGATATCGACGCCGTAAACGACGTTGTTGGGGAGGCCGCTATCGGTTTGGGTGAAGGAGGTGATACGTCCTGCGCTATAGCGGGAGAGGCCGCGCATGGTTCCGATCCAGAGGTCGCCGGTATTTTTATGTTCGGCGATCGTGGTGACCATTTTATGGCTGAGTCCGTCCTCGGTTCCGAAGCGTTTGAAGGTGCCATTGGGCAGTCGTTGGCAGAGGCCGTTCCAGGTGCCGAGCCAGAGTTCCTTTGAGGTGGTTTTGAAGACCGCGTGGACTTTTGCGGCCGGGATACCGTCCATTTGGGAGTAGGACTCGAATCGTTCGATGACGGGGATTGGTGAGGTGGGTGCCGCCGGGGTTGGGATTGGGTTGAGGAGGGTGGTGGCGGTGACGATTGCGACGGCCCAGGGCGTGGGAGTTGGGGGGGGAGGGGTGAGCGCATTCATAGGGTTTTGAGGAATTCCACGAGGTCATTGAGCTGTTGTTTATTCATGTAGCTGCTGACGCCGTGGAGATCGTTGGTTTGGTAGATGGTCCAGAGTTCCTCGAGAGTTTTTGCACGGCCATCGTGGAGGTAGGGTGCGGAGGCGGCGATACCGAGGAGGTGGGGGGTGTCGAATTCGTCGGAGGCGTCTGAGATGGCGGCTGTGCCGATCGCGGATTTTTGTCGGTTGGTATAGAGGGGAGGGAGGTGGCAGGTGCTGCACTGGCGTTCGCGGGGGATATCCTTGCCGGAGGGGGTTTTAGTGGCGAAGAAGGTGGCGCGGCCGCGTTCCTGGGCTGGGGTTAGAGGTTGGTTGGCGCGGGAGGCGTGGATTGTGCGGGCGGGGGGCATGGATTCGATGAAGGCGGAGAGGTCCTGGAGTTCTGCTTCCGAGAACGGGTCGGTACGCATGAGGACTTTGGCGAAGCGCGGGCCGCACTGGACGCTGAGGCTGGGGTTTTTGCCGTTCCATTTGAATGGCCAGGTGCCGGCGAGGCCCTGGAGACTTCGATTATCGAGGCGGTTATCGCCGATCCCGTCTCCGTCGAAGTCATAGGTCAGGCCATCGACGTGTCCGCCGGGGTGGCAGGAGCGGCAGGAGAACTGGCCTTGGAACGTGCGGGATGCGGTGGTGAACATTTTTTGACCACGGCGTACCGGGTCATCATCGCCATTGGATGCGAGGGTGATTCGGCCGGAGGGTTCGAGAGTGGAGGTATTGATGACGAGGATCGAGTCGTTGAGGAATTCAGAGACGAAGAGAGAGGAACCATCGGGGCTGAGTGTGAGCTGTTGGGGGTTGCGCCGGGTGGGGATGCGTTTGAGGACGTAGGTGGGGGCAAGTTCGAGGTTATGGATCGCCTGTTCGAGCTGGTATGGGGTTGCTGACTGGATCCAGGAGTTGAGTTTGTGGAGGTCGATGACGGAGATGCAGTCACTGCCTCCGTGGGCGAGGTAGGCTTGGTGGCCTTGCGGGTGGACGACGATGCCTGAGGGGTCGGCGAAGAAGCGGTTGGCTTCATCGGTTGGGATCTGGAGGACGGGGGAGGCTTGGTCGGGTTGGATGAGTGCGATACCGGAGGACATGACCCAGCCGCGGGCGACCTGGGTGATGGGCACCAGGTTTCGGACGCGGACCAGGGGGGTGAGTGTGTAGGGTTGACCGGGGACGAATGCCGTGCCCTCGGAGAGGTGTGCGGAATTGAGATTATGTCTTTGCAGGACGCGATTACGGGTGAGGTCGACGACGGTGACTTCACTGTGGGGTGGTTGGTCGAGTTTAGGTATGTGGGCGAGGCGGCAGGCGATGATGGCGCGGGATCCTTCGGGATTAATGGCGACGGCGTGGGGTTCGCGTCCCGAGTTTAGTCGGGTGATTTCGTCGAGTGTATCGGCATTGAGGATGGAGACATTGTCACTGGCGCTATTGGCGATGACGAGTTGGGGGCGGTGGGGGGTGGTGGCGTAGGCGATGGCGGAGGGGAGCAGGCCGACGTAGGCTCGTTTGGCTTCCGTGAAGGAGTCGAGTTGGATGGCGGCGACGGAGTCGGCTTGTTGGAGCGTGGCATAGAGCATGGTTCCCTGGGTATTGAGGGTCAGGCTGGTGGGGTGGCCCGGGATGGCGAGGCGGCGAAGGACGGCGAGAGATTGGGTGTTGATTTCGAGGATCTCGGAGGTTTGGGGAGTTGCGGCGTAGAGTTTGGAGCCATCGGGGTGGATGGCGAGGCCGGCGGGGGCGGGGTGTTTGGGGTGGGGTTGATTCCAGGGAAGAGAATCGGTGTTGATACCGTGGCAGTCGCGGCAGCGGACGTTGGAGACGTCCGTGAGGCTGGTCATGCTCTGCATGTGTTTCAGGTCGCGGTTGCGTATGCCGAGGCCCAGGGAGCGGGAGTTGTCATTGATCCAGATGTAGAGTTTCTGGCGTTGCTCGTCATCGAGGCGTGAGAGTGTTATGGCGCTGGCGGCGGCGCTGATGGCCAGGAGGAGCAGAGGGATGACGACTTTCTTGCTCACGGTGCGAGAGTGAGGTTGGAGGCGAGAGGTTCGGGTGGGAAGTTGACGGCGACGGGGCGGAGGTTTTGCGGCGCGTGGTTATGGGGTTCATGGCAGCCGACGCAGGCGCGGTTTTCACCGGGCCGCAGCCAGAACGGGGTATGGAGAGTGGCGATTGGCTGATGTTGTGCATCGAGGGTCTCGAGAGTGATGGGCAGGTTGGCGGGCAGTGTGGCAAGGAAGGAGCCGTCCTCGTGCACGGGGGCTTCACCGAGGGCGCGGCCGGGGGAACTGGGGTTGTGGGCGAGGAAGCGCACCCATTTGGCGGGAGGGGTTGGGTTGCCTGAGTTCTGCTGCCCGGTGAAATTGGCATTCAGGCAGAGGATGCGCCCATAGTTCAGGTGGTTATCGACGGTGGAGAGCCGGCCCATGGGGTGGGGTTTCGGGGAGATCTGGACGGCTTCGAGATCAATGAAACCGGGGTCGTCGAACCCGCCGTGTGCCTTGCCATCGGGCTGGAGCCGGGAGATGGAACCGAGTGTGGGGCCGGGGCTGGTGGAAGGGTGGATCAGTTGGCTATAGAGGATGGTATTTGTCGGGCCGGGTTCAAAGGACTGGGGCGAGCCGTCGGGGATGTGGAGCAATTCACGGCTGGAGAAAGGATGGCTAAGCTGGACCTGCTGGAGAGTTTCCCTTTGGTCGGGGCCGGTTGTGGGCTTTGCAAAGAAGGCGATGCGTCCATCGGGTAGTTCGCGAGGGTGGCGGATTTGGGATGGGCTGTCGTGGACAGCGGCGAAGGCGGTGACTTCTGTTCCGTCGTTATTGATGGTGAAGAGAGCGTCGGCGGGGGTTGTTTCTGCAGGGATTTCTGAAACGAAGAGGATGCGGCCATCGAGGAGGACGGTGAGGTCGGTGATAGGCAGGGAGGAGTGGGTTAGTTGTTCGGCGGAGCCATCTTGGAGGGATTGCGAATAGATGGCTGAGGGCGGGTCGGAGCGCGGGTGTCTGGAGGGGGCCGGTGAGATGAAGATGAAGTGTCCATTGGGGAGCCAAGCCGGGAAGGCTGCGCCGTGGGCCAATTCAGTGAGTTGCTCTGGTGGGGACAGTTTCGGATGCAGGTGGATGCGATAGACCTGCCATGGGTCTGTCTTGTCCTTGCGTCCGGTGAAGAGGAGCTGGGAGCCATCCGGGGACAGGGCGGGGTGGCCGGCGGCGGAGAGGTTGGGGGTGAGGAGTCTGGCGGTGTCAGGCTTGCCGTCCGGGGGGATGGCAACGATGCGGGATCCCTCGGAGTAGGGAAGGGATGTGGTGCGGTCGAGGGCTGGGGTTTGGGTGATGATGAGCGAGCCTTGGGGTATGGAGGGGCTGCAGGCGCTGAGGAAGAGGCAGAGCGCGGCGAGTCCAGAGATTAGGACAGGAGGTGTGAGGGGTTTCATGGTTCCTGCACCTCGAGGATTTGGTCTGCCGGTATTTCAGTGAGAGTCTGTTCTTCGCCACTGGGCCAGCGGACGTGGATTTTGGTGGCATGGTCAGCTGTGCCGAGGCCGAAGTGGAGCCGCGGATCGGAGGAGCCCAGGAAGGCGGTTGGGCAGCGGTGTTCTGCTCGCTGTGAGCCTGAGGTGGTGGTGAGAGTGACCCACGCACCGAAGCCGTCGTGATTGCTGGAGTTGCCCTTGAGTTTGAGGGTGATCCAGTGGTGCGCATTGGATTGGGTCCGATTAAGAAGGAGGAACGGGCGGTCGCCCATGGCGGTGACCAGGACGTCCTGCTGGCCGTCGTTATTGAAGTCGAGCTGGACGGATGCCCGGGCACGGATTTTTTGACGGAAGAAGGTGCCGCCATCCTCAACCGCATCGGTGAAGGTGTTATCACCTTCGTTGCGGAGAAGCAGGCTTTCCCAGCCGACGAGGTGGTGGGCGTCGCCATTGGCGATGAAGGCATCGAGGTCACCGTCGTTGTCGTAGTCGAGGAAGTTACTGCCCCACCCGACGTATTGTGCGGTGTATTGGCCCAGTTTCGAGGCGAGCATCCGGTCTTCGAAGATTTTGTTTTGGGTGCTGGTGTAGAGAGAACCGTAGCCGAGGCGGGAGACGAGAATATCGGGCAGCAGGTCGTGGTTGTAGTCCCCGATGGCGGCGGTCATGGAGCCGGCGGCTTCGCCGAGCGCATTGAAGGCGACGCCGCGGATGGCGGCTTCCTCGGTGAAGTGGCCTTTCCCGTCATTGACGAGGAGGAGGTTTGGGGTGGCGTCGTTGCAGAGGTAAAAATCCGTGTCGTGATCTGCATCGAAGTCGAGCGGGGTTACGGACATGCCGCGGTGGCCGGGGATCTGGATGCCGGAGGTGGCGCTGACATTCTCGAAAGTTCCATCGCCCCGGTTGCGGAAGAGAGAATTGAGTTGGGGCTGGTAGGAGAGGGGGCCCGGATAGGCATCGGGGTTGAAGTAGAGTTTGTAGTCCGGGTCGAAGGTCAGGTAGTTGGCGACGAACAGGTCCAGGAAGCCGTCGTTGTCGTAGTCGGCGAAGCAAGCGCCGATGCCGTTCAGGGGGTCTTCGACGCTGGCAGTTCGGGTGATGTCCTTGAAGGTGCCGTTGCCCTGGTTCTGGTAGAGGATATTGGTTCCGAAGTTGACGACGTAGAGGTCGGGGTCGCCGTCGTTATCGAAGTCAGCTGCGACGGCTGCGGTGCCATATCCGTGGCCTTGGACGCCGGCTTCTTGAGTGACGTCCCTGAAGGTGCCGTCCCCGAGGTTTTGGTAGAGTTGATTAGGCCAGCGGGGGGTGCCGGGTTCGTGATGGGTGACGGTATCCAACGGGCCGGCGTTGACGAAGTAGACGTCCATCCAACCGTCGAGGTTGTAATCAAGGATGGCGAGGCCTGAGCCGTTGGATTGGAGGATATTGCTGATTTTGGTGTCGCAGTGTTGGTGGACGAAGGTGATTCCCGATTGTTGGGTCACATCTTGAAAGCGGTCCTTGGGGGTGATGCGTTCCTTATTCTTTGGGTTTTGTACTGAGGGGGATGGGCTGCAGCCGTTGAGAAGGGCCAGTGCTACTGCGACAGGGATGCAGCCAAGCTTCAGGAGGGAACTAGGGGGGGCAGTCGGGTACTTCATGGCTGCGGCGCTGGTGCCTCTGTTTAGTAATGCTGACGGGTAGCCGGGTGTGGGTGCATTATGCTTATGACGCGGGCATCCTTCAACGCCTTGGGGGCGAAGCGGCCGGGGGATGTG
>JBMTVN010000193.1:0-7971 GCA_049451415.1 Limisphaerales bacterium
GGGAAGGGAGTATTGACGGTGGATGCGCCGATGGTTCAGGGCTGCAGTGGTTCCATGGCTGAGGCAGGTTTGGTTGAGCTGGGTACGATCAGTGTGAGCAGCGGGATGGAGCTGGGGCATATCGTGGTGGTTGCGTTGGATGGGAAACCGTTGGGGGAATCGGGGAGGATGTTGCTGCAGGTGATGTCGGAGGAGCGGGAGACGGGGCGTGAGGTGGAGTTGGTGGGGGCTGGTGGGGTGAAGCGGATTGTGAGCTTAGGGGGTGATCCGTGGCAGCTGAGGGAGCTGGGAGGGGTGGTTCGGTTCAGGCGGCCGGACGCTGCTGGACTGCTTGTGAAACCTTTGGACTTCAACGGCTATCCGGTTGGAGCGGTGCAGCATGGCGGGGAGATCCGCTTGAAGCCGGAGACTTTGTATTACTTGATTACATTGTGAGGACGAGAGTGATGATGCGGCGGTGCAATGGGCTGGTGTTGTGTCTGCAGTTGGCCTGCTGGTGGGTGTTGTGGGGCTGGCTGGTGGGGGAGGTCTGGGGGGTGGAGGGTGTGGCCAACGACCAGGTGAAGAATCCCGTGATGGCATCGGGTGCGGATCCCTGGGTGGTGCGCCGGGGGGAGTCTTACTTCATGTGCCAATCGAGGCGGGGATCGATCTGGGTGAGCCGGTTCAGGCGTTTGCGGGATATGGGGACGGCGGAGTGGGTCCGGGTGTGGACGCCGGAGTCGGGGACGGCGCATTCGCGGGAGCTTTGGGCACCCGAGCTGCATTACTTGCGGGGGCGTTGGTATATCTATGTGGCGGCGGACGACGGTGACAACAGCAACCATCGGATGTTTGTTCTGGAGGGGGATGAGGAGGATCCGCAGCGTGCGTTTCGATTGAAGGGGCGGTTGGCGTCGGTGACTGACCGATGGGCGATTGACGGGACGGTGTTGGAGATGCCGGACGGGGGGTTGTTTTTCATTTGGTCCGGTTGGGAGGGGATGGAGAATGTGGCCCAGCATTTGTATATCGCGAGGATGCGTGATCCTTGGACGTTGCGAGGGGAGCGGGTGAGAATTTCTTCGCCTGAGCATGCCTGGGAGCGTCGAGGGGAGCCATGGGTGAACGAGGGTCCGCAGGTATTGTGGCATGGGGGGCGTTTGTTTGTGATTTACTCGGCGAGCGGGAGTTGGACGGACGATTACTGTTTGGGGCAGCTGAGTTGGGAGGGGGGCGATCTTTTGGCTGCGGCTTCGTGGAGCAAGAAGCCGCAGCCGGTGTTTTCGTCTGCCGGCAACGTTTACGGTCCCGGGCATTGTAGTTTTGTGAAGTCAGGGGACGGGAAGGAGGATTGGATGATTTACCATAGTGCGAAGGAGCGTGGGGCTGGGTGGAACCGGCGGGTGAACATGCAGCGGTTTGGCTGGACGGCGGATGGGGATCCTGATTTTGGAGTGCCGCGATCTTCCGGGGAGGGGATGGACCCGCCTTCGGGGGAGGATTGAGGGGTGGCATGCTGTTACGAGTCGATGGAGGGATTGAGTTAATCAATTAGCTGTTTGTGGTGGGAGTCGGTTAGGTTCCGGTCATGTTCAGGGCAGGTCGAGGCTTCGCAGTGTGCGTGTTGGGGAGTGGCGGGGTGTATGATTTGCAGCGGCCAGTTGGCCTGCGAGAGGAAGGAGTCAAGTGATGGAAGTCGTTACATTATTCTTTGCGGGGGTGGTGTTGCTGTTGCCGTTGTGTGCTCTTTTTTATGCGTTGGGGGTCAACAGGCGAGTGAGGGAGTTGGAGGACAGGGTGAGGAGTCTGGAAGGGAACGTCAGTCACGTAGAGAACGCGGTGGAGAGTCTGGAGCGTTCCGCTGCGCGCAGTTCTGAGGAGGGTGCTGCCGTTACCGGATTGACCGAGGTTGCGGGGGAGGCGGGGTTGGTTGAGGAGCCAGAGGATGCGGGTTTACACGAGGAGATCGGGTTGGAGGCGCCGTCGGGTGTATCGGGTCCGGTGGAGGCGGTTGAAGAGGCGCCTGCGGGGCAGGGGGTGTGGGAAGGGATTAGTGCGCGCCTGGCGGCTGAAAGGCAGGCGGGGTCACAGCTGCCTCCGCCTTTGCCCGAGCAGGAATTAGCGGCTGAGGAGGGTGGGGTTCGGGCTGCGCCGGCATTCAACTGGGAGCAGTTCATGGGGGTGAAGTTGATTGCCTGGCTGGGCGGGTTGGCGTTGTTTTTGGCGGCCGCGTATTTTGTGAAGTATTCCTTCGACAACGGGTTGATTCCGCCGGAGGTGAGAGTGGCCCTTGGTTATGTATTGGGCATGGGGTTATTGGGGGGAGGGGTGAAGATGTGTTCGGAGAGGTATCGGGTTACGGCGCACACCTTGTGTGCGACGGGAGTGGTGATTTTGTATGCGGCGACCTTTGCGGCGCACGGGGTGTATCACTTTGCGTTTTTCGGCCAGCTCGTGACCTTTTTGCTGATGACGTTGACAACGGCGGTGGCCTTCCTGCTGGCGGTTCGGCTGAGGGCTTTGGTGGTGGCGGTTTTGGGTATGCTGGGGGGATTTCTGACGCCCCTGTTATTGTCGACGGGGCAGGACAATCCTGTGGGATTATTCGGGTATATCGCTTTACTTGATCTTGGTCTGTTGGCGGTGGCATTGCGTGGGCGCTGGATGTTTTTAGTGGGGGCATCTGCGGTGGGGACCTTCGTGATGCAAGTGGTTTGGCTGATGCAGTTTTTTGTTCCGGGCAAGGTCTATGTGGCGTTCGTGGTGTTCATGGGATTTGCGCTGCTGTATTTGCTGCCGGTGTTATTGAAGGCCAGGTTTCGTTTGGATGAGCCGAAGGGAGGGGCGGATTTGTGGGTGGGAGGTTCAGCGGCCTTTATGGCATTCCTCTGGATGGGGTTATCGGGGGTATTGATGTCTTATGATTCACTGGCGGGCAGGCCGGGGCTGATTGGGGCGACCTTGTTTGGTGGGGATGTCTGTTTGCTGGTGATTGGGATGCTGTTGTTGCGGCTGAACTGGGTTCAGGGAGCTGGAGCCGGGGTGGCCTTTCTGGGGTTGTCTTCGTGGACCATGATGGTGATGCATCCGGGGTTATTGTATGGGGGGCTGGCATTGTATTTCGTCTTTGGTTTATTGCACACCGCATGGCCGTTTGTGTTACGTAGGTTGCAGCCGGGGGGCGTGGTTTCAGGTTGGGTGCATGTGTTCCCGTTATTGAGTTTACTGTTGGTGGCTATTCCGGTGATGAGACTGGCGAGTGATTCACTGGGAGTATGGCTTGTGGTTTTGATGGTGGATGTTGTGGCCATATTGGCAGCATTTGCGCTGGGGTCATTCCTGGGTGTGTTGGGGGCTTGCTTGATGACCTTGGCGTTGGTGGGAGGGTGGATTACGCGGGTTCCTGCCGGAATGTTGCCATTGGAATTGGCGTTAGTTTTGACCGCGGGTTTTGCGTTGCTGTTTTGCGGGGTGATGTGGGTATTTGCCAGGAGGTTGATTGATGGCAAGGGGGTGGGTGGGGGAAGCATTGCGGCGGGACTGTTATCGGATTATCCGCGGTTGGCGGAGCAATTGCCATCGGCTGCGGCGGTGACCCCTTTTGCGTTGTTGGTGTTGCTGGTGACGCGGTTGCCACTGGCTGACCCGAGTGCGGTCTTTGGGGTTGCGCTGCTTCTGCTGGTTTTGGTTTTGGGGCTCGGTTTGCTTTCCGTGCTGGAGTTCCTGCCACTGATTGGTTTAGGGGCGGTCCTGATGGTGGAGTTTGTCTGGCAGGCGCAGGGTTTGGCGGCGGCGTCGATGCCGGGGATGGTATTCGGGTGGTATGTGGTCTTCAGTGCCGTATTTGTGGCATATCCCTTTTTGTTCCGGCGCAGGCTGGGTGAGCGGGTGGTGCCCTGGGTGGCCGGGGCTTTGGCTGCCCCGCTGCATTTCTTTTTGTTGTATCGGGTGGTGAAGATGTATTGGCCGGGGGCTTTCATGGGATGGCTGCCCTTGAGCTGTGCGGTTCCGATGGTTGGATGTTTATGGGGCTTGGTGCGGTTGTTTCCGGAGGGGCATAGTCGGCGCAACGCCGTGTTGGCGTTATTTGGGGGGGCGGCATTGTTCTTTCTGACGTTGGTTTTCCCGGTTCAGTTTGACAAGCAGTGGTTAACCTTGGGGTGGGCGTTGGAGGGAATGGCGTTGTGCTGGTTGTATCTGAGAGTGCCGCACAACGGGCTGAAGTGGGTAGGGTTGGGGTTGTTGCTGGTGGCGTTTCTACGTTTGGGTGTGAACCCGGCCCTGCTGGACTATTATCCGCGGCAGGGTGGGGCCATTTTCAACTGGTATTTGTACACGTATGGCGTTGGGGCTGGCTGCATGTTTGGTGCGGCCTGGTTGCTCTCACCACCGAGAGACCGGTTGGGTGGGTATGTCATTCCGCCTTTCCTGCAGGGTGCGGGCACCTTCCTGGTGTTCTTGTTGGTGAACCTGGAGATTTCACACTATTTCACCCGGGAAGGTGCACGTGTGAGGTTGTTTGACTTTGGCGGGGTGTTTGCTCGCGACCTGAGTTACACTGTTGTGTGGGCCTTATTTGCGCTGGTGCTGGTGGTGGTTGGTCTAGCGAGGCGGTTGGCGCCTGCGAGGTATGCGGGGTTGGGTTTGCTGGGGCTGACCTTGTTGAAGTTATTTCTGCATGACTTGGCGAACCTGGCGCAGCTTTATCGGGTGAGCGCGCTGGCGGGGGTTGCGGTGGTGGCGATTGTGGCGTCGGTGCTGTATCAGAAATTCCTGTCACGGGCGGGCGATGGCGGGGGTGAGCGGTGAAGGAGGTTTGTATGTTCTTGAGGAGGTCTTTTCGCTGCCGTGCGGTTGCTTTGATTGCAGGGTTCCTGGGTTTGGTGAGCGGAGTGGAAGGAGGGGTTGACCTGTCGCAGTTTGAGTGGCGTCAGGACATGGGGGTGACTGAGTCCGGCCTGGTGAAGGTCAGTTTGCCGACGGAGACGATCGGGCATGCGCGTGCGGGATTGGCAGATCTGAGGGTGGTTGATCCGGCGGGAGACGAGGTTCCTTATTGGCTCGAGCATCCAGCTCCTCCCCGGCTGGAGCGTAGTGAAGCGGTCGGTCTGGACGTTTTTGTCGAGGAGGGCGTGACGCGGGTTTTGGTGCGTCGGGCCCCGGGAGGGGAAGTCCGGAGGATTGTCCTGGATATTCCTTCGCCCGATTATTTCAAGGCGGTGACTGTGCTGGATGGGAGTGGGCGGGTCTTGGTGGAGAATCAGCCGATTTTCCGCCAGCGGGGCGGTGTGGAGCGGAGTGTCATCGACTTGGGGGCTACGGGGGCGGAGGAGTTTACGTTGATCATTCGGGATGATCGGACGGGGCCGGTGGTGGTGCGGGGTGTTTATTTTGATGAGCTTTCCGGCGCGCGGGTTGATGAGGAGGTGATGGCGGTTGAGGTGGTGGAGGCGATGGAAGGTTTGGGGGAGAGTTATTGGATTCTGCGCCTTGGGGCGGCCGATGTGAGGCTGGGGCAATTGAGTGTTGAGGTGGATGATCGTTTGTTTGACCGGAGGGTTCAATTGTTGTCGAGGGAGGTGGTTGGGGGTGAGGCGAAGGAAGTGGAGGTTTGGTCGGGGAGGATTTACCGATTGGCTCTGGGGGATGGCGTGGTGGTGGAGCAGGTGAAGATCCCGGTGGGGGTTGAGGTGGGGTCATCGGAGCTGGTGGTGAGAGTGGAGCATGGGGACAGTCCGCCGTTGAGGATTCGGGGTTTCGGATTGACGCGGTGGCCGGTGCTGTTGGGTTTTCATGCAGCGTCGGCTGGTGTTTACCGGGCCTACCTGGGGCATCGGCTGGTGGAGTCTCCGAGGTATGACCTGGATGCGTTGAGTTCGCGTTTGGGTGTGATGGAGTCGGTGCGATGTGAGTGGGGGGAGGTGGTATCGAATCCCCTTTACGACGGTTCGGTTGGTCTACCGGTGCAGGGGGTGTTGGCGGGGGCGATTGATTTGGCGGACTGGACCTATCGCCGTGGGGTGATGGTGAGCGATCCGTCGGCGGTTCAGGAGTTGGAGTTGGACCTCTGGGTTTTGGCGAGGAGCCGGCAGGGTTTGGAGGATGTGCGTTTAGTGAGTGGCGGGAGGCAGGTTCCTTACATACTTGAGCGTGGGGGTATCTTGCGGAGTTTTGATTTGCGGGTAGAGCTGGAGAGGGATTCCGACCGTCCGCGAGTGAGTCGTTGGCGTCTGGAGATGCCGGACGAGGGGATTCCGGTGACGCGAATTGGCTGTGAGGTTGGGACGCCTTTCTTTGATCGGGCCTGGAAGCTCTATGAGGAGTATGAGGAAGGTGCTGGGAGACCGGTGGAGCGTTTGCTGGCTACCGGGCGGTGGGTACGGAAGCCGGGGGTTGCTGACGGTGTGTTCTGGTTGAGTCCCGAGGACCGACCGCGAGGGCGGGTATTGGTGTTGGAGATGGATAATGGGGACAACCCTGAATTGGAGATACGGGCTTTCAGGGGGAGTATTCAGGCTCCTCGACTTTATTTTCGGGCGCCTGGGCGCAGTGTTCTGGAATTGGTTTGCGGCAACCGGCGGGTGCAGGCTCCGGTGTATGATCTGGCAATGTTGGCTCCGCAGGTGATGGCGGTGAGGCGGGCAAGAGCTGAGTTGGAAGGGGTGGGGGAAGTATTGGATGGAAGGGTGAGGCGAGAAGTTGGGGGGAGGGGAGGCGCCCTCTTTTTTTGGGTGGTGGTAGTGCTGGTGGGTGGGGGGTTGCTGGCGTTGATCCAACGGCTTTTGCCGGAGGTGGAGGGTGGTGACAAGTGAACGGTGCAGTTGTTTGCCGGGCAGGAAATGGATGTGGGCGCGGGCAGCGTCCTGCCTGGGGCAGGGGCTTTTATGGGTTGCAGTAGGTCACCAGAGTTGGCGGGTTCAGAACCTGAGGCTGATGCGGCCTGGTGATGCGATTGGCGCGTCGACCTCTTGCGCGAGCGGGGTTGCTCCTGATACAGAGTGGGGTGTAGGCACTATGGCTGAGTGAGCTTAGCTGAGAGGATTTTGGGTTGTGGCTGTTACGATCAAAGACATTGCTGAGGCTGCTGGGGTGATTCCAGCGACGGTATCCCGGGCTCTGAATGACAGTCCGATGGTCAAGGAGGCGACCAGGCAGCGGATCCTGAAGTTGGCGAAGGAGATGGGCTATGTGACCCGGGCGGAGGCGAGGCTGCGCAAGGTGAGCGGCTCCAATGTGATTGGGATGGTTCTGACCACGATTGCGGATCCATTTTTGCCGGGGGTAGTTGCGGGGGCGGAGCAGGCTGCCTATGAGTCGGGTTATGGTTTGTTTTTGACTACGTCCCATGGGAATCCGGATCGAGAGTTGCAGGTGATTGAGGCCTTGTGCAAGCGGCATGTGGATGCTCTGGTGATTGCGTCGATGTGGGGTACGCGCGTTCATCTGGCGGATTTGGCCCGGCTCAAGGTTCCGATTGTGTTTGTGAATCATCCGGTGGATGACAGCCGGTTCCGTTACGTGAGCGTGGATGATGTTCTGGCGGCGCGGATTGCGACTGAGCACCTGGTCAGGCTGGGGCATCGGAGGGTTGCGTTTGTGAAGTCGGCTGGGAGGCCGCCGGGCTATGTGGAGCGTCGACTGGAGGGATATCGTCAGGTGCTGACTGAGGCAGGTTTGGAGCTGGAAAAGCAGTTGGAGATTTTACCTGAGGGGCAGAGCGATTTTCATCGTGGCCAGGCGAGTCTGGGGATGTTGTTGCAGGCGAAGGCTTCGGCGGTGGTGTGTTACAACGACCTGACTGCCTTTGGGTTGCTGAAGTCATGTCATCGGATGGGGCTGAGGGTGCCGGAGATGTTGAGTGTTGTTGGGATTGACGGTGTGGATGCGACGGAGCACATGACACCGGCGTTGACGACGGTATCGCAGCCGCGGGCACAGCTTGGCTACAAGGCGGTGAAGAAGGCGATGAGCCTGATGAAGACATTGAGG
>JBMTVN010000194.1:0-7969 GCA_049451415.1 Limisphaerales bacterium
CTGCCGGCGGCCAGCAGCACCAGATCGGCCGGCCCACCCACCCGCACCACGCCGGCTCCTCACTCTCGCCACAATCGCCCCGGGCCTCTCCACAGCCAAACCCTGCCCCTCCTCCTCCCCAATAAAGGTCAACGGTACCAGATAGACGTCCGGCTCACTCTGGACATACTCCACCCTCACCATCACCAGTTGAGCACCACCCGCCTCCGCTGATAAAGGCACCCCAGCCTCAATATGCACCCCCTTTAACCGCCGCCCCTTCCCCCCAAACCAACGGCGCTCAGGCAAATACAACTCCAAAACCGACTCCAACCCGGCACGATGCTTCGGCTTCAAAAGCTCGTCCCACCCCGACTCAACCTCCACCAAGGGCCATCGATCCCCCTCCCCCACACCTTCGCCCTTAGCCGACTCCACCGCCGCCGCAGTCAACGAAAACCAATAAAATCCATGCGGACCTAAAGTCAGAAAATACGGACGATCACCCACGACGGGAAACTCGGTCTGGCCAAATAATTCCACCGGCACCATCCCCGAATACCCCGCCAAGTCCAGCTCCACCGGCTGAACAAACCGCGACAAATTCGCCACCACCAAAATACATTGCTCCTCATGCCGACGCACAAACGCCAGCACCCTGTGGTTCTCCGGCTCCACCCACTCCATCGTCCCCAAACCAAAAGCCGACCACTTGCGCCGTAAAGCAATCAACCGGCGCATCCACCACAACAAGGAATGCGGATTCTGCTCCTGCACATCCACATTCACCGCCTCATAGTGGTTCTCCGGATCAAAGTTGATCGGCAAATATAAACTCTGCGGATTCGCCCTCGAAAACCCCGCATTGCGGTCCGCACTCCACTGCATCGGCGTCCGCACACCATTGCGATCTCCAAGGTAAATGTTCTCCCCCATCCCCAACTCGTCCCCGTAATAAATCACCGGCGTCCCGGGCAGCGAAAACAACAACGCATTCAGTAACTCAATGCGCTTGCGGTCATTCCCCAGTAACGGTGCCAACCGACGCCTTATCCCCAAATTAAGCCGGGCCTGAGCCGACTGCGCATACATCCGATACATGTAGTCGCGCTCCTCGTCCGTCACCATCTCCAAGGTCAACTCGTCATGGTTCCGTAAAAATACCGCCCACTGCGCCGAGGCCGGTATCGCAGGCGTCTGCTGCAAAATGTCCACAATCGGAACCCGATCCTCCATCCTCACCGCCATGAACAAACGCGGCATCAAAGGGAAATGAAAAGCCATGTGACACTCATCACCAGCACCACCCCCAAAATATGGCACCGCCTCCTCAGGCCATTGGTTCGCCTCCGCCAATAACATCCGATCCCCATACTTCTCATCCACATGCCCACGAACCTTCTTCAAAAAAGCATGCGTCTCCGGCAAGTTCTCACAACTCGTCCCCTCCCGCTCATATAGATAAGGCACCGCATCCAACCGCAGCCCGTCCACCCCCATGTCCAACCAGAAATCCACCACCTTCAACATCTCCCGGTGAACCACCGGGTTCTCAAAATTCAAATCCGGCTGATGGGAGAAAAATCGATGCCAGTAATACGCCCCAGCCACCGGATCCCACGACCAGTTCGAAGTCTCCACATCCTTAAAAATAATCCGCGTCCCCAGATACTTCTCCGCCGTGTCACTCCATACGTAATAGTCCCGATACCGACTGCCCGCCGGCGATCGCCTCGCCCTCTGAAACCACGGATGCTGGTCGGATGTATGGTTCATCACCAGCTCCGTAATCACCCTCAAACCCCGCTTGTGCGCCTCACGCAAAAAAAGCCGGAAATCAGCCAGACTCCCATACATCGGATGCACGCTGTAGTAGTCAGCAATGTCATACCCGTCATCCCGTAAAGGCGACGGATAAAACGGTAACAACCACAAAGCCGTCACCCCCAGATCACGCAAATAATCCAGCTTCGTGATCAACCCCTTGAAATCACCCGTGCCATTCCCGTCACTATCGTAAAAAGCACGGACGTGTAGCTCGTATATCGTCCCGTGCTTATACCAGTCCGGCTCCCAAGCCAGACCGCCGCGTGATACGACTCGCTTGGTCTTCATCTCACAATTACACGAAATAATCGAAATCCCGCTCGGATTGCACCCGCCTCCGCAACCTGAATATGTGCGCAGGCAAATACTGCGAATCCAATTCCACGTAGTTCTTCAACCCCTTCCACAAATATCGCGCGTCAGTCACCAGATCATGCATCTGATAGGGCTGGTCCAAGGCCACCCCCCACTGCTCCAATGGCAACTCCACCCACCCGTGATGCCGATGAAACGGATCGAGATTCACCACCACCAAAATCACTTCCTCCCCATCCGGACTCGACTTGCTGTAAGCCAGCAAATAATCGCTGTCCACCGGATGAAACTCCAGGCTCTCGTTGCTCTGTAACCCGACATGATCCCGTCGGATCGCGTTCACCCTCGAAATCAACGGCTCCAAGCTCGATGGCGACGCCAAATCCCACCGTTTCAACTCATACTTCTCGGAGTTCAAATACTCCTCCGTACCCGGCAGCCGCGGAGTGTTCTCGCACAACTCAAAAGCCGGACCGTAAATCCCATAGCTGGCCCCCAACGTCGCCGCCAGAACAAACCGCGACATAAAGGCCGCCCTCCCCCCGTCCTGCAAAATCTGCGGCAGGATGTCCGGGGTGTTCGGCCACAAATTTGCCCGGAAATACTCCGCAACCTCCGTCTTCGTCACCTCAGTCAAATACGCCGTCAGCTCCGCCTTCGTATTCCGCCACGGAAAATAGTTATACGACTGCGTGAAACCCAGCTTCGCCAACCTATACATCACCCTCGGCCTCGTAAAAGCCTCACTCAAAAAAACCAGCTCCGGATGCTTCGCCTTCAATTCCCCAATACACCACTCCCAAAACGCAAAGGACTTGGTGTGCGGATTGTCCACCCGAAATACAGTCACTCCCTCCTTCACCCAAAATTCAAAAACACTCCACAACTCCTTCCACAAGCCCTCCCAATCCTCCGTCTCGAAATCAAAGGGGAAAATGTCCTGATACTTCTTCGGAGGATTCTCCGCATACTGAATGGAACCGTCGGGCCGACGACGAAACCACTCCGGATGATCCTTCACATACGGATGATCCGGTGAACACTGAAACGCAATGTCCATGGCCACCGCCAAACCCAACCCCTTCGCCTTCTTCACCAACGAGCGGAAATCACCCAACGTCCCCAACTCAGGCAAGACCGCCTTGTGCCCCCCCTCCGCCGCTCCAATTCCCCACGGACTGCCCACATCACCAGCCTCGCAGGTCGGACTGTTGTTCTTGCCCTTCCGAAATGCATGCCCTATCGGGTGAATCGGCGGGAAATAAACCACGTCAAAACCCATCCTCTTCGCCCGCTCCAACCAGGCCTCGCAATCCTTGAACGTCCCATGACGCCCCGCTTCCGGCGAAGCCGACCGGGGGAAAAACTCATACCAGGCGCCATACCGTGCCAATACCGGATCCACCACCACCCGCAAGACTCCCTCGCTCACCGCCGCATGCTCCCTGTCCGGATGTAATGCCATCAAATCGGCCAGCGCCGGACTCAACCCCATCCCTATACGCTCCGCCGGAGCCAGCTTCTTCGCATCCGCCATCTGCCGCGCAAATGAACGCAGTTCCTTAGCCGCTCCACCCTTAGCCCGCCCCACCGCCGCCTTCACCAGCGCCACCCCAACTAACAACTCCACCCCAACTTCCTGCCCGGCCGCCACCCGCTTCTGCAAATCATGCTGCCACGTCTTAAACGCATCCACCCACCCCACAACCCGATACTCATAGCACCCCAATTCCTCCACCAGAAAAGACGCCCTCCAACGGTCATTCCCCAACGCCGCCATCCCAACTTCCTGCCAATCCTCCGCGCCCGCAATCCTCCACTGCAACACCACCGATAAAACATCATGACCGTCCGCAAAAACATCGGCTTCCACCCGAACTTCCTCCCCCACAACCCGCTTGACAGCAAACCGCCCCCCATCGACTTGTGGGTGGATACCCTCAATCATAACCCGCTGACGCCCACCCTCCTGTAACCGCTTCCGAACTACCTTCGTTTTTGCCTTCTGCATGCAAAGCAGTAAATCCCGTGCCCCCGCCAACAAGCAAGGAACATCCTCCTGCAGAAAATCCAACAAAAGCCCGCCCAACCAACCACACAAACACAACACCTCAACGCAAGAAGCCCCGGCTGTCTCCAGCCAGGGCTCGCTCCGTCATCCACTCAAACGGGGATCATCTCTAAACTCAATCTCTCGAGCTCAATGCACGCGGAAGAACGCCGCCGCCTCAGTCGGTTGCACCGTATACGGACTCGTCGCACCCGCAACCGCCGTCCACGGACCCTCCACCGTCGGAGCCGATTCCAGCACGCTGCCCGCAGTCCACGACAAGCTCAGGTCACCACCGCTCATGCCAATGTCCATCACCGGCACCGTGCTCTGCCCCATCACCTTCAGCAGAACGGATGTGGGCGTATAGTCCAATTCCCAGCTCAAACCCTCAGCCAGGACGGCTTCACTGGCATCCACACTCGAAAACAACCCAACGACACTCCCGGCCGAAATCAAGGTGTAAACCTCGCCTCCTGTCGGAGTGTAACCATCCAGACTCACCTTCAACATACCCTGGGCTATCCGCGCTTCTCCATCCACTTGAACCGTGGTCTGCGTCGCCGCAGTGATCACCTCGTGCAACGTCGACTTGCCCGGCGTCCCGTCCAAACTCGCCAACACCCCGTCCGGATCCACCGCCATGTTGAAATTCTCACCCACCGAGAACGATGCGTCCGGCCCGCGAACCACCAGGGTACCATCACACTTCGTCGAATCAGTCCCCGTGCCCAAGGCAAAATATTGCTCCACCCGGAAGGAGGCGCGGTCGCGTACCACCATGGTCGCCTTGCCACCCGCATCCGCCGTCCCACGCGGACCGCTAATCCCTAGACCTTCACTCGCATTCACCGTCATCTGCGCGTCATCCTGCAAGGTCAGGGTGCTCACCGCGTTCGCGCCGGATGACAGCGAGTTGCGAAACCCACCGTCACGCAGCGGCCGGTCCGGCGGCGTCTGGTCATCAATGTAACCGCGCCCCGTAAGGACGTTGAAGATATGCACCTGTCCCTGATCCTTGACGGTGAAGGTCGTCTCGCCATCCCGCGATGACAGGACCTGGAAATTTAAGACTGCCTGATCCTGCACACTCACCACCGCCTTGCCCCCCGCTCCAATAGACAGACTCAGGTAACCCTCGTCAGTGTAACCCTCAGGACTGCCAGCACCCATGCTGTTGCCCGACTCCACCAGGGCATTCCCCCCAATAATCAAGGTCTGCTCCTTCACCCCATCCCCGCCGCTGGAAACAGAAATGCCGCTGCCCACCGATAACCGCGCATTCCCGTCAATCAGGCAGTAACCCAAACCCGCAGAGTTCTCCGTCACTTTCAGGTCGTCGCCCGCACGAAAAACCGCATCCCCGTGCATCTCAAAACGCCCCACACCATGCTCACCAACCTCCCAGTCCAAACCGTTCACACCATCATTGTTTGAAGTACCAGCCATCGCCGGATCATCCGGCCCGTCAAAATAAATGGTGCCGCCATTCATGATGAAGGAACTCTCCACCGCCGTCTCCCCAATCTGCACCTTCTCATCCCCCGGCGTCTGGCCAATCCGTAAAAATCCCCCGTTCATCACAATATGACCGGAATTCTCCGCCCCAACACCCAACCGTATCCAAGCCAGCTCACGCTCACCCGCATCGGCAGCAATCGTGGCCGTCCCCCCATTGTCGATGTGAATGATCGTATCCACACTCGGCACCCCGGCAGGATTCCAGTTGGACGCCGTATAAAAATCCCCCTCCACCGGCACCCAGTTCGCATCCACCAACTGTGCCTGCATCACAGGCGCCATAGCCAATAAGCTAACGCTCATCAGCCCCGCATATCCGGTCTTCATTCTCCTCTTCATGCTCTCAGTCTATTCAGGTTTCAGTCAGCCAGGCCGCCGGCCAACCCAGGTTGGTTCAACTACACACCCCCGCGCACAATTGACGAGTCCTCTTTCGCCTTTAGGGGAATGTCATCTATGGACACCATTACAGCGAGCTAGGGTCAAGGACATTCGACCATCACGTGAACTCCACGTAACACATCGTCTCCCCCTCAACCCCCAACAATCCCGCCACCCCTTGCGCTTAATACTCTGCGCTCTGCCCCTACAACACCCAGTTCGCCCGATACGGCACCTGCAACAACGCGTTGGCCGCCTCATTGTTCGTAAACCTCGAAGCCGCCGCATCCCACGCCAGCTTCTGCCCCGGAAAACGAATTGCGATCGCACCCAATAACGCACTCAGTGTCAAAGGCCCCCCAAAATCAAAGTTCGAACCCGCCTGCCTCCCCGTCCGAATCGCCTCCAACCAGTCCCATGCATGGTTCTTCACCCGGGGAATCTTAGCCTCATACGTCCCCCCCTCCTCATACTCCTTGCGCCTCACATCCGGCACAATTCGGCATGCCCCCGCTCCATGCGACCCATGCATGATCATCCCCTTATCCCCAAACAAAATCGCACCCGTCCCGGGAGGATTGTAATGGTCGTCCATCGCCGCCGGCTTCGGAATAACCGTGTTCCCATCATGCCAGATCACTTTCACCGCACCCCGATCCCCCTTTGCCGGAAAATGATATGTGATCTTCGTCCCCGGAGGATAGGTCAACCCGTGCTTCACCACATCGTAATCCGACACTTCCGCCTCCACAGATACCGGCTCCGTCAAACCCAAAGCCCAAAAAGCCGGATCCATCACATGACAAAACCAGTCCCCAATTGTCCCCGTTCCAAATGGCATCCAACCACGCCAATTCCAATGCACCCATAAAGGCGAATAGGGCCGAAACGGCACCGGACCAATCCATAAGTCATAATCCAGACTCTCCGGCACAGCCACCTGCTCCTTCGCCTTCTCCAAATTCGGAATCTGACAGTAGACATTCTTGAATGCATCACACCCCGCATGCACCTCCGTCACCTTCCCAATCGCCCCATCCCAAACCCACTCGCACGTCTGCCGAATCGTCCCGCTCGAATGCCCCTGATTCCCCAACTGCGTCACAACTTTGTGCTCCCGCGCCGCCTTCATCATCGCTTGCACCTCCCGTACGGTGTGCGCCAACGGCTTCTCACAATACACATGCTTCCCCCTCCGCATCGCCTCCATCGCAATCACCGCATGCGTGTGATCCGGTGTCCCAATCACCACCCCGTCAATCCCATCCCCCATCCGATCCAACATCACCCGGTAATCCACAAACCGCTTCGCCTTCGGATACTTCTCAAATTCCTTCGCCGCATAATTCGAATCCACATCGCAAAGGGCCACAATGTTCTGCCCCTCAGCCGCCATGTCCCCCCCCTCACTCCCACCCCGCCTCCCAATCCCAATGCCAGCCAGGTGTACCCGCGAATTCGCCGACTCCGCCCCCCTCAACACGCCGCCTGCAACCACCTGAAAACCCACGACCCCCACACCCGCCGACTTTAGAAATCCACGACGATTCATAGACATAACTCCTCCTCCAACATGCTTCTCAGGGCTCTTCATGCGGACTATAATGCCCAAGACCAAAAAAAATTAAAGCCCCGATTCACCCCCTCCACGACCCCAGCTTTCAGCCTCAGCCCACAAAACCATGCCAGCCTCCCTCCAAATCCTCCTCGCTACCCTCGCCCTCCTCACCACCACCCACGCCTCAACCCCCAAACCCAATATCGTCGTCATCCTCGCCGACGACATGGGCTACGGCGACCCCCAACCGTATAACCCCGATTCCAGGATCCCCACCCCCAACCTCACCAGGCTCGCCCATGAAGGTATGCTCTTCACGGACGCTCACTCCCCCTCAG
>JBMTVN010000195.1:0-7823 GCA_049451415.1 Limisphaerales bacterium
GGACACGTTACTCATCGATGACACCCTGGGGATCGAGATCCAGTTCGATTCCCTGGATAACGAGCTGGACGAAGTCTCCTTCACCGAGGCGCAGGAAAACCGGCTGTTGGCTTTTGTCGGGGGAGAGATCCTGAGTGTCTGGAACGCCCAACTGATCGCCGCAGGGCGCTACCGACTCTGGACCCTCCGGGCCCGCTACGACACGAAGCGGGAGACGCATGCGGAGGGGACGCAAGCGTGGGTGGGCTTTCGCGAAGACCTGGCGATGCGCTCCGACAACATGAGCCCCCCGGAGAAGGTCTTTAAACTCCAGCCCTTCTTCCTCCAGAGCGAGGTGGATCTCGCTGACGTGGACCCAACTTCGATCACGCTTCACAAAAGGGCCTACCGCCCCTTGGCGCCCTTGAACCTCCGGGTCGCCGGGGATGGGGTGAACCCCACGTATGCCGCAGGCGGGGACATCGTCGCCGACTGGGACAAGGCCGCCAACCGCTCCTCCGAGGATCCCGTCACGAAGGTCTTGAACCCCGACATCGATCGCACGGCACTGGAGGTCCTGACCACCGGGGACGTGCTTAAAGGCACCTTCGAGTTCTCCGGGGGCAGCGGGCCCCGGACCATCACCAACGCCCAGTTGGTCGCCGCACTGGGAGCTGAGACCGATTTCAAGCTGCGGGCATGGTTCATCCGCAGCGGCTACAGGAGCCTGAACTACGACCAACTAACCGTAAGAAAGATCTGACCATGGCAACCCTCACCCCCGGACGACTGCATGATGTCTCCAACGCCGCGGACTTCGTGGCGCTCACTGAAACCAACTTCGAAATCCTCACTGCCGAGGTGTTCAGGCAGGAGCCAACCTATGTCAGTGGCGTGCCTACCACCACGGTGGGGCCGCCCACGACCGGGTCCCATGTGCTGGCGGAGGCGTGGAAGGACGCCCTGGGCGGGGAGTGGAAGTGCACCGCGGCCGGGGACCCCGGAACGTGGAAACAGATCCTCCCGGCGGCCGTGACCGCGGATCCGTCCAGTGGGACGATCCCGGCGGGGTATCTGGTCTTCAACGTCACGCAGGGGACGCTCAAGCGCCACGGGGGCGGGTTCTCGTGGGAGGCGGTTGTGGGGGCAGCCGGGGGGAAGATTGGATTCTTTGGAGTGACGCCGGTCGTCCAACCCTCCGGGGCCGACCAGGCGGTGGTGACGCTCGGGAACGTGGACGGGGAGATCGGGGGGCTGACCATCTCCGATCCGCCGACCCAGGCCGAGGTTCAGGCGCTCAGGGATAAGTGCGAAGAGCTGGCAGATGACGTGAGGGCTCTCTCCACGCTCGTGCATGCGCTGAGGGGGGCGCTGGTCGCGGTGGGAGTGGTTAAGGGTGGGACTTAAGACCGCCTCAGCGTGCGAACTGATCAACTGACGACGCTCAAGTGGAAAGCAGCACGGCAGCCATCAGGCCCCTGCTCATTCAACTCGCCCGATGATGACAATATCACCCGGATGAACCACCAACTGAAGGAATTCTCGGGTTTTGGCATCGACACCTTCCTGTGTTCCCAACGGACTCTGGACGATCGCGTTTCTCGAAATCAACCGTACTTGAGGCTGCCCACCGTCCCAGTCGTGCGTGACTTTGCTGAGGACGTTGGACAAGGTCGTTCCGTCGCGAACGTGCACCGTGCTTGGGGATCGAGCTCTTCGAAAAGCGAAGTCCACGGCACACTCGCCGCGCCCTTCTCGCGCAGCGATCACTTCTCTATCGCAAAGGAGCGAGCGGAAGTCATCAACCTGCCTGAGCAAGAAGCCCAACGGCTCCTCACCATACCCGCGCAGGTGATCCGTCGGGAACCTGTGCGGTTTGCTCGGGTCAGCTCCTCCCATCAAGGAGAGCACACTCAGCAAAACCAGCAACCCCAATAACCTCTCTCTGTTCACGGCAGTTCCACCTCCGGATAGATAGGCCACCCATGGTAATGCTTCCGCGGATCCACACCAATCGCGTCCGAACCGAGCAGTTCTGTTGTCTTCTCATTAAAAACGTGCACGAACATCACATCCCTTGCAGACAGGCGCGGGTAAAGCCTCACCGGAATGCCGTTGTTGGTCGCGACGATGGACGAACCAGTTGCCAAGCCATCACTCGTAAGGCGCAGGAGATATGGAGCCCCACGTCCTACGGCGTCAGAAGCCTTCGCACGGGCCGCCAAACGGACGAAAGTGTCTAACTCCATTTCCAACCGACGGTTTTGGGTGGCGAGCCACAGGGTCGAACTGCACCCGATCAGGCAGCCAAAAGCGAAAACGAACACCAAGGCTTTTTGCCAGTTACTCATATTGAGCCGAGTACGTTCCCAATGGTGAACAGGCCAAACGCCAACCCAAGCAGCCCGAAGAACACGACGATTCTCAGCAGCAGTGTGGGTGCGTAACGACGGGAGGACATGGCTAGCTAACGGTGAAGCCAACCATGCGGGGCCGATGGTGCCCGCATGAAACGGAGACGGCCTCTCGGCATCGGCTGGGCTGTTTTGTTGGGCATTCTCAGTCCTTGTTCTCGGGGCTCGATCCAACGGATGAACGACGGAAGAAGAGCATGTCCCCGGCAATCTGATGCTCCAGGATAAACCATTGCGGCGATCGCGAAGGATCGCGGCGTAGGGTAAAGTGGTCCGGATACGGCATCGCGAAGCAAAACGCCTTTCGGCCCAACTCGGAAGGCACCCACCTTGCTTGGAGCGGGTGACCAAATTGATCGGGCAAGAACGAACACCAGCAGGAAATGTGGAAGCTACCGCCTTCGAGGGCTTCCGACGGAACGATACTGCCCTCAGCAATTCGAAGACTCTCCAGGAAGGCATAAGGAAGTTCGTTCGTTGGGGAGCGCAGCAAGCGATCAGAACACTCCCAGCGTCCGGTCAGCCACATTAGTTCCTCAACGGACCTTGGTGGAATCACGACCTCCGACTCCCGTAGTCTCTCAACAAGTTCTGTGATGGGCTTCCGCTGATCGCTGCTCGCGGGGTCCGCAGCCAGCCGCAGGCTCGTCCAACAGAGAGCTCCGACAATTCCGTATATGATCGATGGTTTCAAGGCGTGGTCTCTAATGCCCAACGTTTCTCCAATGACCGGCAGTCGCTGATCAACCCAGATCTTCTACCCTACGAACAACCCTGCGCGGGCCTCAACGCCTGGGAGGGCTCCTGCCCCCTCCCCCGCCTTGATCGCGTGGAATTCATCGTCGAGTGAGATGAGGGGAATATACGACGACCGGGCTCAGGATCAACAAATCTAACCAGCCAGCCACCTCGCAGCCTCCCCTCCCAATCGCAAAACGCATAAACCCACCCCCATCCTCATCCCCCCGGGCTTGCTCAACCAAGGGGCATAGCCGGAGTCTCGTCCCTCGCCTCCGCTATACCCTTTATTGTTAGCCCACCAAATCATGGCGTCATCCTAATCTCCGTCGCCGGAAAAACAAACCTCACAAACGCTGAATCGTCCGCCCAGTAAATGACGGTGTGTGTGGAGCGCGAGCCGAAATATGGGCCGGGAATCGGATCGGTAACGAGCTGCCGGGAAGAACCGCCAGTAACTCTGAACTCAAACCACTGCCGCCGATGTCCGAAATAACTCTCATCATACCAGTCGGTGACATGCGCCTCATAACGACCATCGGGCGACTTCTTGGACTCGCCAGTGCCAACCGGATAAGCCATCACTTGCAAGGCGCGTCGGCCTGCAAAGAAAGCAACCAGCACTCCAATCACAATCAGAAAACCGATGATGACAGAGCGTGCGCGCATGGTGGGCTAACGACGGAACTGACCGACGCGGGCGGCCATTGGCGTTGGAATTGGAAACTGACGCGGCCCGCCCGCGTTCGGTCCGGTGACCTTGTTAGCCGTCGTGGTCATACTCCCAACAATCTCCTCAACAGCGACCGCTTCGGTGTCGCTGCTGTGGTGGCAAGAACCTCGAACGCTCTGTCTCCCAATTCCGGCATAACTCGATCATGACGATAGCCAGTAAGCTGCGCGACCATCTCGACCGGAATATCACAAATGTGGTCAACCTTGGCCTTCTTGCCGCCTGCTGCGGCCTGCTCTGCGCGCAATCGCTCGCTAATCGCCGCGAACATGGGCGGCAGGCTGCCCTTCGTTTCCAAGTGCTCGATGCTCTGGTCGGCAGCGTGCATAACAGACCAGACCTCTCGACCGTCGGCCCACAATGAGGCCGCACTGCACATCACGTGCTCCTCGATGAAGCAGGTGACAACCTCGGCTGTCTGTGACAATCGCTTCAGTGTTGGGTCTTCCGCGAAAGTGGGGAAGAGGCCGCGATTGGCTGTGACCAAATACCACCCGGAGGGCAATGATGCGCCGGTGATGTTCGATTCTGGAATCTCCTCAAACGTATTCGTGCCTTGCAGGCCCAACGTCGCGAGTACCGCGTCCCGTGTGCCACCACTGACTGCCACAGATGTGAATGAAAAGCCCATACGCGAATGACGGCTAACTGTTAATCAGCGACTGGCAGTCGCTGATTACCTTCAGGGGAGTGTATCTTTGGGTTCGGGGCAAGTCCTTCAGCACCAACGACAGCCCCTGAGAACAGGCGTTCCCTGGTTCGTTGATCACGGTGCCAGAGCCCGCCCAGCTCGCTTTTCGCAAGTCGTTCATAATGAATCGAACCGAGAGCCAATATACGAACCACCGGTTCGGTGATCAAGGCATCTAACCAGTCAGGAGGGTTGAAGCAGCCAGGTTGAACGTGCGGCGATCAGGCTCTTTTCCCTGAAGCGATTCTCGGGCCCTCTCGCCACCCCTCCGGATTTGAACCTCAGGACCCAAAAATTTGGCCTTTATTTGGTTGCCTGCCCTTCGTGGACAGGTCCGGACAGGGCGCGACCAGAAAACGGGTGAATTTGGGCAGGGAGGCCGGAAAAGCAAATAAGCCGCTGGGAGCCAGCGGCTTAAGTCGTTGATGATCAACGTTAGATTGGTTGCGGGGATAGGATTTGAACCTATGACCTTCAGGTTATGAGCCTGAATGGCTGGAGTTCAATATCACTGAAAAAGCGCCTCTCCGACACGGCTGCCCGCAGTTACGTCAACCTCCCCCTACCGAAAGGCGCCTAACCCCAACACCCTCCAGCCCCAGGGCTTGTTCGACCAATGGGCCTAGTCGGTGCCCATGCGACCGGGAATCAGACTGGAGGGAAGCTTGGGCAATGACGTACGCCGTCCAGTAGGCGCAGCAAGGGCAGTCATAAGCGTTCGACCGAAGCAGTATCCGGCGTATGTCGTCGTGGAGGAGGGCTCAGACCTGTACAACAAGTACGGTTCGTTCGCGTTTTGGACAAGTCACCGCCGGATCAATGAAGACGGGACGTTTGTCTTCGAGTCTATCCCTCCGGGCGAAGTGGATGTGATCGTCCACGGTGAGGGCTTTGTCTCCAAGAATGGTGGACAGGCGCGAAACAGCAATGGACCTATTTCCCTCGGCGTACCGCAGTCATTCCCTCTTCTCGAGCCAGTGACTAGAATCGAAGTCGCTAACGAACCGACCGCGACTCTGGTAATCACGGTCGTAACCCGATCCGGCGAGCCAGTCGAAGGAGTAACTGTTCATACGGGGCCGAACGTCATACGTATGCAGACCGGCTACTTGGGAAGCATCAGACCATCGAGTGAGGCGCCTTTTGGAATAGTGGCAGCGCTCCCGGAGGTCCCCAAGGCTTACACTGGTCGCACCGACATCGACGGAAGGGTAGTGCTCCGTGATATTCCGGCAGTCGCGTCCTCGTTGCTGCTGGATCATCCGGAGTTCGAAGTCCCGCTTCCCAGCCCACAGAAGGGGACCATGCGCGACCGGCTGGTGCGCTTTCAACTCTCGCCGGGAAGCGTGACGAAGTTGAGCATCACGTTACAACGCAAAGGAGTGGATTCCTTAGGGGAAGATTAGCTTGAGAAGTCAACTGGAAGCTGCTTGGCTTGAGGTCCTGATCCAGCGTTCGCCATGCTCAACCAGGATAACCTTAGCTCGAAAGGCTCACAGTCAGACGAACCCCGAGAGCGGGTCCACATATCGTACAAACTACCCCTCCCTACTTTGCTTCTAAGTTTCGCGCTTGTTGCGTGCGTCTGCGCAATTGAATGGAATTCACTCCAGGAACATCGGCTTCGGGCTAAATGCGAGTCCTTGCTCGCCCAGATTGAGGAGGGTAAGGCAAAGTTCCTGGAAGCGCAGAACACGATAGCAGCGACCCAAGAGGAGGTAGATCGGCTACGGCGCGGGACTGCGGAGTTGCACATCCTACGGGGCAAAGCCGTGAGACTGGAGGAGGTGGAATCCGAGCTCGAGGAGATGAAGCCACGCATCGAGCAATATGCCCGACTGTCACAGGTCTACACCGACCTGAGACGGAAGTATCTTGAACTGAGGGATACACCACCGTCCGAATCAGCCATAGGGACTCAAGAGGCTGCTATGAACCCAAACCACAGAACCTCTGTGTCGGGAATTGAACCCCGCGTGCTATTCGGCGCAGTCCGGGATCGTGGGTCGCAGATTCAGCAAGGCATGGTTCGGTCGGAGATCCGAAGTTTGCTTGGGGAGCCGCAGCAGTCGAAGCCCGGCGAAGATTCGTGGAAGGCTGAGATGGTGGACTTTGGTTACGATATTATCGTCTTCTACGACGAATTTGAGACCTGCACGAATGTGGTGTCAGTCACTCGTGAACCTAGTCCAGAGGCTGCGGCCGATACCCCATATTGAAGGACGTCCACCTGAGGAGGAGCTGAGTTGCGACCACGGGCGGCGCTCGTGGCGGTGGGGTGCGTTAAGGGTGGCACATAGCCCCTCAGCAGGATTGTCCTTTAACCCACTGAACCGGCGGTCGTATCCTGACATTTAGTTATTTGACAACGCCCCATGCGCAAGATCGTCGCCACCATTCTGATCCTGTCCACAGCCGGCATGGTAGTATTCTTCAATTCTGCGGGCAGGCGTACTTCCGTGGCTTCACCGAAAGTAACCGTTACGTTCTTGGGATACACCAATAGCGTGGCATCCGGATTGCAGGCTCGCTTTGCAGTCACAAACGCAAGTCCCGGCCCGGTAATCCGACACGTCGGTTACAGACTTCAGGTTCCCGCCAAGAGCCCGGGTCGTTGGAACGTGCTTTCAAGAGGCTGGTTTGGGAATCAAGGCGACCTGAACAGTGGGGCTGGCGAGGTGCTCCTCGTCCCGGTGCCGACAAATGCACCAAGCTGGAGACTTTCACTGACCGTCCTGCGAAATCAACGACTCTGGGGAACGGCCAAATTACTGGCATTCGAGGCGAAAAGGTTGTTATCCGGCCCGCAACCGACCTCGGGCGGGGAGCGCGGCCGCTACTACGTGGTCAGTGATTCGATAAGCCAGTGAAGGCGAGGCTGCGCTGTTGCCGGGTATCGCATGATTTGGGCCGCCACTCTTCAGGCTGGCACCCACGCCTGTGTACCCACCTCGCAATCGGGGGAAATTTGGCGAAAGTTTGGTTTTCTTGCACCGCGTTGCAGGGGATCGCAGGCGGTTGCCAAGAAATGAGGGGTAAAACGGCCGTGGGGATTAAGTCCTTGGGAGCCAACCTTGCACGGCCTTGCACGGGCTTGCAGGATGGTGGAGCCGTGGGGAATCGAACCCCAGACCTTCTCATTGCGAACGAGACGCTCTACCAACTGAGCTTGCCCAATCGATCAGATCCCCCAGAACCGCTTCGCCTCCTCCCTGGTAACCAGCTCCCGGTAGTGGGCGTGGAGGATGGAGGGCGAGTTGCCCAGGGT
>JBMTVN010000196.1:0-7754 GCA_049451415.1 Limisphaerales bacterium
GACCAACTCCACCCATTCGAAAACGCCCGACTCAAAAACGTGCTCTTCTTTGTCGACGACAAAATCGTCAGCAACCGCACCTACGCGCGCCAGCTTCTCGATCACCTCGCCGAACGCAACGTCCGCTGGCTGGGCCATGCCTCAGTCAACATCGCCAAGGACCCCGACATGCTCCAGCTCTGCCAAAAAAGCGGATGCATGGGCCTGCTCATCGGATTCGAATCCCTCTCCCCGGAAACCATGCGCTCCATCGGTCGCAAAAGCCGCCTCCCCGCACAAAACTAGCCCAGCCCCCCGGGAGACCGGAGGTCAGGAGTCAGGAGTCAAAAGCCATCACCCGCCCCAACCACACGGCAAGCATTCGCGTCTATCAGCATCCATTCATGGTCAGCAAACTCAGCTATTCGCGTCCATTAGCGTCCATTCGCGGTTGGAAAGCCCTCATCCCAATTCGCGTCCATTGGCGTCCATTCGCGGTCAGAAAGGATCAGCATCCATTCGCAGTCACAGACTTTTTAGATACGCCAATATGTCCGCCGCAGCCTGCGCATCCAACCCCAGCTGCTCCACACTCAACATCAAGGACCGGTTCAATCCCCGCACCGATTCCACCCGCGACTTCGGGATCATCTGCGTCAACCCGCCCTGCGACTGGATAATCACGGGATCCCCACCCGACAACAACCGCCCATACACCTCCACCCCGTCCTTCGTCCGCAACACCGCGCCCTCATATCCGTGCGATATTTCTGCCGATGGAAAAACGATCGACCTCAGCACCACTTCCGAAGTCTGCGCCTTGGCAAACCGTGTCAGGTCCGGACCGTATTCTACGCCCTCATCACCGATCCGATGACAAATCTGGCAGGCCACCGTAATGGCTTTGCCCCGCTCCACGTCTCCTTGCATGCCCAGAATCTCGTTGATCGACGGCAACTGCGACGGCGGCTGCTCCGGCAATTCCATCTCCACCACCTGCACTGACTCCGGATCATAAATCCCCTGCTCCTTCAGCACCGTGCCCAAACCGTAGTCCGCCCAGAGATTCCCCTGTCGATTCAACAACCACCAGATTGCATGCGCCTTGACCATTCCGGTTGCCTGTGAAGCGGCTTCCACAATCCCCATCACGGATTCACGCGTGCCCGCATACGCCAGCGCCACCAGCGCCGCCTTGCGCTCCTCCTCAGTCAACGACCCCGACAAGGCTCGACTCGTAAACGCCCCGGCCGACTGCGCCGGATGCAACCTCCAGGCCAAATTCGCAAAAGCCCTGCCCCACTCAACCGAATCCTCCGACCCCATCCGCTTCAGTAAAGCATCGTAAAGCTCCGACTCCTTGCCCGTTGCTCCAGTACCCAATGCCTCCAGATAAGTCCGGTCCTCACCGTTGTAACCCTCAGCCAGCGCCAATAATACCTCACCCGACTTCCCCCACGGAATGTCCCGCATCGCCAAGGCCACCTCCCGACGCACCGCCGGTGAGCTGTCCCTCGCCATCCGTTTCGACAACCCCACCCCACTCTCGTCCTGACGTTGCAACGCCCGATACGCCGCCACCCGCAATTGCGCATCCGGACTCTGTAACTGCCCCCGCACACGCTCCCGACCCGCTTCACCCAGGTCCGCCAACACCCAAATCGCCCGTGCCCTGAAATACCGATTCTCCGATTCCAATAACCCCGCCACCTCAGCCACCACGCTCTCCCCCCGCTCTCGCAGCTTCTTCGCCGCCGTCGCCCGCACGTTCACCGCCGGACTGCACAACGCCTCCACTAAACCCGACGCGCTCTCCCAGTCATACTTCGGCACCTTCGGTCGATACCCCTTCGGCGCCACCCGATAAATCGCGCCTGACAACGTGTCGTCCATGTCGCCATGCCCCCCCACCCGGGCATCATACCAGTCAGCAATGTAAATCGCCCCATCCGCCCCCACCACCACATCCGAAGGCCGAAACAAGGTCTTCGCCTCAATCTCCTTCTTCCTCACCCCACCCGTGAAATCAGCCCCGTCATAATCCCCCTCCCGGTTCGTCGTCAGAAAATCAAATCGCTCCAGCTTGAAACCCGCCCCCTCGTTCACCGGCAGATAGCCAAAGACCGTGTTCCGCGTCGGCTCACACGCCAACAACATCCCGCGATAACCCGCCCCTAAAGCCCCACCCTCATAAAACGCCACACCCGTCGGCGCCCCACCTCCATAGACATCCCCCGCCGGCATCACACCCGGATCCTCCTGACGCCACTCCGCCACCGGTGTCGATTGACCCGGCCTCCGATCCGCCCCCCAACCCCGCTGACCATCCGCAGAACTATACCCAGCATTCCCATACCCCAACAGAAACGCCACCCGCGCCGCCGGCGGATCATCATTGTCACTCTGAAACACATCCCCAAACGACGTCACGGTCTGCTCATAACTGTTCCGGAAATTATGCCCAATCACCCGCACCATCGTCCCATCCGGATTCATGCGCGCTGCAAAACCTCCCACATACACATGCCCGTCATCACTCCGCATCCCGGCTACCTCCTGCGTCATGAACGAACTCCCAACCCGGAACACCCGCCCCGACCGATCCTCAAAGACCGCACCGCAATTGCCCGCATTCCAATACCATTGCCCATCAGGCCCCACCGTCACCGAATGCAAACTGTGATCATGCACACGACCATTAAACCCCGACAACAATACCTCCCTCTTGTCCACCGCCGGATCAAACCGCAGGTTACGATCCACATCCGTGTAAACAATCAGGTCCGGCGTCATCGACACCACCACCCGGTTGTCCACCACCGCCACCCCCAACGGACACCTCAAAAATGGCTCCTGCACAAAAACCCAATCCTTGTCAGCCACCCCATCGCCGTCCGAATCCTCAATCACCACAATCCGATCCCCCTCCGGCTTCCTCTCGTAATGACTCCGATAATTCACCCCCTCCGCCACCCAAATGCGCCCATCCTTATCCACGTCCATGTTCGACGGATTATACAACCGCGGCGAGCTGGCCCATAACGTCACCTCCAACTCTCCATGCGTGCTAAAGAAATCCAAAGGCACCACCTCATGCTCCTCTTCCGCCCTCAGATCTCCCCTAAAACCAAGAGCAGCCATAAGCAACACGACTCCACCCGATAAACACTTCTGGAAATTCACGGGCAAAATCTCCCCGAACCCACCCCCCAAGATCAACCCCATTCCTCACCGTGAATGCCCCCCATCAAAGCCAACACCACCCCAAAAAAACCATCTTTATGCCCCATCATCTTCTTCCCCATCACCAACCCCCAACCCCCATTCGCGTTTATTCGTGTCCATTCGCGGTCACAAACCACATCCCCATTCGCGTTGATTAGCGTCCATTCGTGGTGAACAGAAAGAGGCCAGGAAGCAGGAGTCAAAAGTCAGCGGTCGGAAATCAAAGATCCAGCGTCAGAGGTAACCTATTCGCCTCCATGGGTGTCCATTCGCGGTCCGAAACAAATTCAACTCAACTCCCACCCGGCGATAACCACACTCTTTACATCAATGTGTCGGCCATCTATCTATTCAACCCTATTCAATGAATACGAATATCATTAACAAAATCGCCCAATACAAAGCCGAGCTCCAAAGCAAACTCGAATTACTCAATAAGAACGACCTCACCCAACTCCTCGAAGAACGCCAGCAACTCCTGGATAAGGTCGCCACAATTGACGATAAAATCGCCCACATCTGTCAGGAACTCGGTATTGATAATCAACCTGTCCCAGCCGCCCCCAAAAAAGCCCGCACGCGGCTAAGCACCTCAGAAATCCATGAACGTATCGCCAACGTTCTAAAAAGTAACCCCCAAGGCATTGGCCTCAAACAGCTTAGCGATGAATCAGGCGTGGCTTACCCCAGCGTCATCAACTTCGTTAAAAACAACGAAGCTCTCCTCCGCTCCGAAGGCGAACGCCGCAGCAAGAAGATCTTCCTGAAATAATAATCCGGTCTTCCCAAAAGCGCCCGGCACGACACCGGGCGCTTTTTCTTTTTCCATTATCAACAGCAACTCATCCAATCAGGAGAGCGGATCGAATAGCTAAACTACAAAGCCAATCCACACGAACCGACAACCCCCTCCCAAAATCACTTAAATCAGCTGACGAAATTTCCCGCTCCAACTAAATCTCATCCCGCACCCCATGCATTTCCCCAACCCTCTGCAACTTCCATGAACTCCATTAAAACAAACACCCTCCCATTCCTCGCCCTGGCCTGGCTTGTCTCACTCCCCGTCGCGGCAGCCGGTCAGGCCCGCAACCCCATCATCCATGCCGATGTCCCCGACATGGCCATGATCCGCGTTGGCGACACCTACTACATGAGCAGCACCACCATGCACATGTCCCCGGGACTCCCCATCATGAAATCCCACGACCTCGTCAATTGGGAACTCGCCAGCTACGCCTACGATACCCTCGAGAATGTCGACGCTCTCAAACTCGCCAACGGAAAAAACTGCTACGGCGCCGGCTCCTGGGCCAGCAGCCTCCGCTACCACCAAGGCACGTTCTACGTCACAACCTTCTCCGGCACCACCGGCCGAACCTACATCTACACCACCCAAAACATCGAACAAGGCCCCTGGACCAAAACCGCCTTGGAACCCTCGCTCCACGATCACTCGCTCTTCTTCGACGACGACGACCGCGCCTACATGCTCTACGGCGCCGGCAACCTCCGTCTCGTCGAACTCAAACCCGACCTCTCCGGCATCCAACCCGACGGCTTCAACCAAATCGTCGTCACCAACGCCACGGCCGTAGCCCCCGGCCCCGCAGGCCTCCCCGCCGAAGGCTCCCAACTCTTCAAAATCAACGGCTACTATTACCTTTTCAATATCACGTGGCCCCGCGGAGGCATGCGCACGGTCCTCGTCCATCGCAGCGATTCCATCACCGGCCCCTACGAAGGCCGCGTCGCCCTCCAGGATAAAGGCGTCGCCCAGGGCGGACTCATCGATACCCCCAACGGACAATGGTTCGCCTACCTCTTCCGTGACTACGGCGCAGTCGGACGCATCCCCTACCTCGTCCCCGTCTCCTGGCAGGATGACTGGCCCATCCTCGGTACCAATGGACAAGCCCCCGACACGCTCAGCCTGCCCCCCAACCAAAGCCTCATCCCCGGCATCGTCCAGTCCGATGACTTCACGCGCCCCGAGCAGCGCAATTCGCTCCCCCTCGCCTGGCAGTGGAACCATAACCCCGATAACTCTCTCTGGTCCCTCACCGAACGCCCCGGCTTCCTCCGCCTCACCACCAGTCGCACCGACTCTGATTTTCTCACGGCCCGCAATAGCCTCACCCAACGCACGATCGGCCCCACCTGCACCGGCAGCACCTCACTCGATACCACCGGCATGCACGATGGCGACTTCGCCGGCCTCGCCCTCCTCCAGAAAAACTACGGCCTCATCGGAGTCCAAACCACCGGCACCAGCAAGTTCCTCGTCATGCTCAACGCACAGTCAGGCTCGCCCACCGAAGCCGCCCGCATCCCCCTCAACCAAAACACCGTCCACCTCAAAGCCGAATGCGACTTCCAAAACCGCACCGATAAAGCCCGCTTCGCCTATAGCCTCGACGGCCAGAACTGGCACCACATCGGCTCCCAACTTAAAATGAGCTACACTCTCCCCCACTTCATGGGCTACCGCTTTGCCCTGTTCAACTACTCCACCCAATCCCCCGGGGGCCATGCCGACTTCGACTACTTCCACATCACCCCCAATTAAACCCAGGAAACTCGAGACGCCCTGCCTGACCTTCGTAGCTCGATGCGCGAAAGAGGGCGCGTCGTCCGCCAGTCGCTAAAGCAACCTCGAACACCTCCCACGCGCCTCCAGCACCGGACCACCGAAACGCTGAAGCACCTGAAGACAGGAATCCGTCGCAGGCGAATCCCTTCACTCTACCCGCCAAGGGCTCCACGTCCGGCCCCCGCCGACGGATCGCCCGTTGGCGGAGGAGCAAAATCCTCCCCCGACCGCGGCCCCAGAATCTCCTCCAACACCGGCCTTAGGGCCCGACCCCATACCTCATAACCCGGCTTTTCCAAATGCAAACCGTCACGCGACATCTCCTGCCTCAACGCACCCTGCCGATCCATCAACTCCGCGTTGATATTCAAGAACCGCAAGCCCCTCCCCTCAGCCAATGCCTCCAAACGCTCGTTGATCTCCTCAATGGCCGGACGCAAGTCCGGGTTCTGTGACCGCGGAAACATCGCCGTCAAAATAATCTCCGCTCCGGGAAAACGTTGCTGAAACTCATCCACCAACGTCCTCACACCACCCACCACATCATCCACCCGGTCCGCACTCGCAGCCCCACGCCACGGCAGGTTGTTCGCCCCCGCCTGTAACACCACGACCCGCGGATCCACCCCCTCCAACTCCCCATGCTGCATCCGCCATAACATGTTGTGCGTCGAACCACCCCCCCACGCAAAGTTCGCCGCATTCCACCCGTGAAAGGGCTCACGCCAATGATCCAATAATTGCGGATAATCCGTCGCCCCCCACCGCCGCGTAATCGAATCGCCCTGGAAATAGACGTCCACTCTCCCCTGCCCCGTCTTCGCTAACAAATCCTCATGCGCCTTCATGGAATTCGCATCCTTCCGCTCCACCCCCACATGCTCCTGCGCCTGATTCCTCAAGGTCCGATACACCACATCAAAAACCGGCTTCGGCTTCCGCTCCCGATCAAATAACAAGGGATAATTCGTCCTCCTCCACGGGAAATAGTTCAGCCAGCTCTGCCCGTCATGCAGATTCCAAAACGATACCCGCTCAATCATGTCGCTATACTCGTCAAACAACTCAAACAACGCCACATACTGCCGCACCTGCCGACGCTCCACCTCCCGCGGTAATCCCTCCCGATACGGATCATACGACGCCAGCTCATCCCGATACTTCCCGCCATCCGCCCACCACTTCCCCCGCGTCACAACATCAATGTCCAACTCCGATACCACCACCTTCAACCCCAGCTTCCGTAACTCATCAAATGTCTCCCGCAACTGCGGAATGGAATCATCCCCCAACTCAAAATGACCCTGCATCCCATACGCATCCACCGGTGCACCCGCCGCCATCACCCGCTTCAAAAACTCAATCAGCTTCTCCCTCTTCCCCGGCTTGTGACAGTTGTAGTCATTGTAAATCAATACCGCATCCGGATCCGCCTCCCGGGCCGCCTTGAACGCCGTCACCACAAAATCCATCCCCGCCACCCGCGAATACACCGATTCCCGCAACAACCCCTCATCCCCATCCCCAATCGCCTCGTTCACCACATCCCACATGGTCGCCACATCCGCATACCGCCCCACCACCACCCCCACATGCTCCTCAATCCTCCGTAATAACACCTCCCGACTCACCAACTGCACCCCCTCCTCCTTCATCCAGGCATCCGTCCGGTCATCCTTCGCCCACACTAAACAATGCCCCACCATCCCTAAACCAGTCTCCCGCGCAAAGTCGGCAAACCGATCCGCATCCCCAAACCGCCACTCCCCCTCACCCGGATGAATAGACTGCGGCTTCATGCAGTTCTCCGGCGTCACGATGCCAAAATGCTCCCGAATCAAATCGGCATCCTCCGCATTCCCCACCGCCACATGACTCACACCCACACCCAGCTTATAACGCCCCCCAACCGCCTCCTTCAACGATCGCCCGCCCTCACCCAACAACCCACCACCCC
>JBMTVN010000197.1:0-7669 GCA_049451415.1 Limisphaerales bacterium
TTTTCGGGCCTGAAAACGAGGCTGGAGGGGAGGGGGGTATTTGGAGACGAGGTGATTTTCTTAGAGCGGCTTTTTGGGGGCAAAAATCGGCTGTAAGCCCCGCTTTTTGGGGGGTAACCGGGCTTAACCACTTTGCTGAGAGCGGGTTGCTCTGGTTAGACCGCGGCTGCTGAAGGTGAAATGTCGGCTTTCCCGTGCGAGTGGGAACTGATTAGACTGTAGCCGATTATGAACCGGAGGACGTTTCTTCGAGGGGCAGCGACGGGTGGTGCTGCTGTGTTGGCAGGGCTCGGTTCCGGCTGTTCCTGGGTGGGTGGTGGTGGTGTGCGTGGAGGTTTTGAGTTGGAAGAGATGACCTTGGTGGAGTTGGGGCTCCGGATAGAGAAGGGTGAGTTGACGTCTGAGGGTTGTGTGCGGGCCTACATGGAGCGGATTACCCGGATGGACAGGGTGGAGGGGGGAGTGAACTCGGTGATTGAGTTGAATCCGGATGCGTTGGCGATTGCCAGGGCATTGGATGAAGATCGGCTGGAGCGGGGTGTGAGGGGTGCGTTGCATGGGGTTCCGGTTTTGATCAAGGACAACATAGACACCCATGACCGGATGTTGACGACGGCGGGGTCGTTGGCGTTGGAGGGTTCGGTTCCGGTGCGGGACGCCTTTGTGGTGGAGCGGCTGCGCGAGGCGGGGGCCGTTATTTTGGGAAAGGCGAATTTGAGCGAGTGGGCGAACTTTCGTGGATCGCGGTCGATTAGTGGCTGGAGCGGTCGGGGTGGACAGACGCGGAATCCGTATGTGTTGGATCGCAGTCCTTCGGGGTCGAGTTCGGGGTCGGCCGCGGCGGTTTCAGCGAACTTTTGTATGGTGGCTGTTGGCACTGAGACCAATGGTTCGATTGTATCGCCGTCTTCGTATTGTGGTGTTGTAGGGATCAAGCCGACGGTGGGGTTGGTGAGTCGGTCGGGGATTATCCCGATTTCATCGAGTCAGGATACGGCGGGGCCGATTGCTCGTTGTGTGGCGGATGCGGCTGTGTTGCTGGGCGCTATGGTGGGGGAGGATTCAAGAGATGCCGCGACGGGTGTCTTGCGCGGGAGAGGGCAGTTGGATTACACGCGGTATTTGGATCAGGGGGCATTGGAGGGGGCGCGTCTGGGGATTGCGCGGAGTCATTTTCGAATGAACCATCTGGTGGATCCGGTGATGGACCGTGCTGTTGGGATGTTGCGGGGGGCTGGGGCGGAGCTGGTGGATCCTTTTGAGCTGCCGTCAACGCGGGAGTTGGGAGGGGCGGATTATGAGGTGATGCTCTACGAGTTTAAGTCAGGGCTGAATGCCTACTTTGCCGGGTTGGGGGCAGATGCGCCGGTGCGGTCCCTTGAGCAGTTGATTGCGTTCAACGAGGAGCATCGGGATCGTGAATTAGCGTTGTTCGGGCAGGAGATCTTGATTGAGGCACAGGCCAAGGGGGATTTGGGGGATGAAGCTTATGTGAAGGCGAAGAAGCGATGTCTGGTGTGGCGGGACGCTTTGGCGAAGGCCATAGAGGATCGGAAGCTGGATGCGGTGGTGGCGCCGACCAACGGGCCGGCGCATGTGTTGGATCCGCTGGTGGGTGACCGCTGGCTCGGAAGCAGTTCCACGTATGCAGCGGTGGCGGGTTATCCGAACATTACGGTTCCGTGCGGGGATGTGTCGGGTTTGCCGGTGAGTCTTTCGTTCTTTGGAACGGCATGGAGTGAGCCGAAGTTGATTGGGATTGCCTATGCGTTTGAGCAGATGAGCCGGGCGCGGCGAGCGCCCCGGTTTTTGGGGACATTGGGCGCTGAGCTCTGACCCGAGTTCTGATTTACCGGGGAATGCCATCCGTCAAGAGATTCCATTATACACTCCATTCCTTTCCTTCCAGCGGTACCCCGCTACCTCCTTATCTGGAGACCGCCATTCGGGGGTGACGACAACGCTCTGGCCATTGACAGCGCTGCCGGCCGATTCGGATGTGACCAAGGAATGGGGAGGGCCCACACGAGGGTCATCCTACCGGTCAGAGTGAGTTCCTGCTCAAGGACTGATATCCGGCGTTCACGCCTTGGGCGTGACGTCGCGACCCGGGGGGGCGAGGGATTCTTGTGGGGCAAAGGGAGGCGCAATGACCAAGCCGCTGGAGGCGGGAGCCTAGGGCTGCCCCTTGGTGTGGTGGGCAAGGTGCTGAGGGTCTCGTTCCACACACCGCTGACTCAGCCTCGGCGATATCTCCTCTCGCACCGTTTGACGGATCGACATGCCTTTTGGTTGCCGGTGTCATCCAGGTTGAGTCAAGGTCCCCCCTTCGGCCTTTCCCTCCTTGCGGTCCCCGGTGTCAAAACCTGGGAGTCAACCCGGGCGCAACCGCACAGGGACGAGGGCATTGAATGATCCAGGCGGTTTATGCATCTTTGTCCGAAGCCTGTATGACCATCGTTGGATTCATGAACCGTGGGGTGAGGGGTGCGTTGCGAGTGTGGCTGGCGCTTGCACTGGTCTTGTCCTGCCGTGGGGAGTCTTTGATTGAGCGTGATGAAGAGGCTCTTCGAACGGATGCCGGAAAAGCTTTCGAGGAGGTCATCGCTCCCTTTGTAAAGGACTATTGCCAGCGTTGCCACGGTCAGGACCGTCAGCGAGGCGGGATCAACCTGGAGTCGGCGGTGAAGAACCCGGGTGAGACCGCGGCGAACCATCTCTGGAAGCAGGTTATTGCCGTCATCAAGTCCAGTGATATGCCACCGCAGGACGTGGAGAAGCAGCCTTTGGACGAGGAGCGGCGGGACTTTCTGGTTGCGATGGGAAAGCTGAAGTATCTCAGCGTCAGGGATCCCGGGTTGTTTGTCATCCGCCGGTTAAACAAGCTGGAGTATGGCAACACACTGCATGACCTGCTTGGGGTGGACGCTTCGGTGGCGGATGAATTGCCGGACGAGGTGTTTGGTGCCGGTTACCTGAACACGCTGTCGCCTCTCCAGACCGAGCAGTATTTGGAAATTGCCAACAGCGTCTTGGACGAAGTGTTTGGTCCGAGCGGGTCCGGGCCTGCGGCGATCCGGCGACGGTGGGTTGGTGAAGTGCCGGAAGCTGGAACCGATCAACGCATCGCCGCCGGAGAGGTTGCCCGGTCGTTCGCCCGCGCTGCCTACCGGCGGCCACCGTCGGAGACGGAGCTGGATGTGTTGTTGGACGTGTTTGATTTGGCCCGCGAAAACGGGCTCGCCTACCTGGACGCCGTCCGCCTGATGTTCAAGGCCGTTCTGGTATCGCCGCAATTCCTGTACATTACGCCAAGCATGGACGAGGTCGGGGCGACGTCCGGCGTGGTTTCCTTGGACGACTATCAGCTGGCATCGAGGCTCTCATATCTTCTGTGGGCGACCATGCCAGATGAAGCATTGTCGAGCCTGGCCGACAGTGGAAGGCTGCACGAGCCGGAGGTTTTGCGGGCTCAGGTCAAGCGGATGCTGGATGACGATCGGGCGCGTGGGTTGTTTGATGGTTTTGGTTCGCAGTGGCTTGGCCTGGGTGATCTGGAAGACAGGACGTTTGACGAGGAGAAGTTTCCCCAGATGACGAGTGAGATGCGTGCGGCGATGTATGATGAAGCGCGTTTGTTTTTTGAGGATCTTGTGCGCCACAACCGGGGGGTGATCGGCCTGGTGGATGCGGACTACACGTTCTTGAACGGAACGCTGGCGGCCATTTACGGGCTGGAAGGGCAGGTTCAAGGACCGGGAATGAGGAAAGTGGATTTGGAAGACAGGAATCGTGGCGGGATTCTGGGTATGCCGGGGGTGCTGGCCACCACCTCATTCCCGAACCGGACCAGCCCGGTCAAGCGCGGCGTGTGGGTGCTGGAGCAGGTGTTGGGGGAGCACATTCCGCCGCCGCCGCCGAACGTTCCGGCATTGGATCAGCAGGAGCGAAAGGCGGTTGAGAATCTGACCCTGCGTGAGCGCACGGAACTGCATGTCAGTGATTCCACGTGCGCCAACTGCCACAAGATCCTGGATCCAATCGGGTTTGGTCTGGAGAACTTTGATGCCATCGGACGATGGCGTGACCAGGATGATTCAGGCGGTGGCATTGATGCCTCCGGGGAGTTGCCCACGGGGGAACGCTTTTCGTCCCCCGCTGAGCTCAAGGTAATCCTTGCCGGCAGGGTCGAGCAGTTGGCCCGTAACCTGACTGAGAAGCTGTTGGCCTACGCCTTGTGCCGCCCCCTGGAGGGCTATGACGAGATCGTAGTGGATGAGTTGATGAGGAACGTTGCCGGGCAGGGATATGGCATGCAGACGATCATCGCGGAGATCGCAGCCAGTTATCCTTTCGGGCATCGCCGGATCGAGGAACCACTCGCATTTAAACCACATGAAAAAGCACCTTCTGATTAACCGCCGGACCTGTCTCAAGGGCATTGGAGCATCGCTCGCCCTGCCATTGCTCGAGTGCATGGGGTGGGCGGAGCAGGCCGGGAAGGGGGGCGGCAAGCCGCCCGTCCGACTGGGGTTCATGTACATGCCCCACGGGGTGATTATGGATCAGTTCTGGCCGGCAAACGCTGAGAGTTATCTCTCGGCGCCGCCGCCAGCCATCGAATCATTGCGGCCGGTGTTGGATCAATGCCTGATGATGAAGGGGATTTCTGGCGTCCCCATCGCACCCTTCAACGGTGCTCCGCACGCGCTTGAGTTGTCGACCTGGTTGACTGCGATGTTGCCGGATGCGAACACGCGGCATCAAATCAACATTGGGATCTCGGCGGATCAGATCGCGGCGAATTATGTTGGTGGATTTACCGCCTTGCCATCCCTTGAGCTGGCCACGATGCCCCAGACGCACAAGGAAAACCAGGAGGGGCTAAACGAGGGCTACTACACGCACTGCAGCTTTCGCTCGCCAACCCAGCCCGTTCCGGCCGAGATCAATCCGCGCAATGTCTTGAATCGGCTCTTTGGCAAGACCGATCGTTCCGGGCATTTGGCCAAGGCGGACCCGCTGGATCGTCGGATGCTCGACCTGGTGATTGGCGGCGCGAAGGAATTTCGGCGTAAACTGCCCCGCAACGACCAGCAGAAGCTGGATGAGTACCTCGACAGCGTGAGGTCGGTCGAGCGCCGCATCGCCGCCATCGAATATCGGCAGAAGGAGGCGGCACTCGAAAAGGCCGGGGTAAGTGCCAGCAAACGGAACGCATCGGATTCGCCCCCCATCGAGATCAAGATTCCGGAGGGGGAGAAGCGCAGCGAATACATGCAGGTCATGTGCGACCTGAACATCCTTGCGTTCCAGACGGACACCACCCGTGTGAGTACCTACATTGGTTCAACCCCAAACGGGGTGTCTTATCCGGAACTTGGGTTCAGCAATGAGCACCATTCCCAGACGCATCACAACCATGAAGCGGAGAAGGTCAGGAAAGTGGCGGCGATCACCAAGTTCAACATCGACCAGTTTGCTTACATGGTGAACAAGATGGCCGGGCTCAGGGAGGGGGACGGCAGCCTGCTCGACAACTGCATCATGATGTGGGGTTCCGGTCTGGAGGACGGGAACATTCACGCCCGCGAAAATCTCCCTTTCATCATTGCCGGAAGAGGTGGAGGGACGCTCAACACCGGTCAGTTTCTACCCGACATCAAGGGCAACCAGGGTGACCTCCTCACGACCCTTTTGGCCTGCGCGGGGGTTCCTTTCGATCGGCCGGTCGGCATCGCCACCAAGCAGATTCAGGAACTGATCAGGCGTGCCTAGCGCCTTCATTGGGCCAGGGCCCGGGGGTATCAGAATACCTGTGGACCTCGGTTAAGCCGGGCTGAGAGCAACTCTGCCCATCCTGCTTTGGTGGATTGCCGGTCTCGCGCCGACTTCTGTTGCCGCGATCTGGATGGAACCCGAGCTCCGGGCTTTGGCAGGAAGGGTAGTCGGTGATTTCGGAGGTGTTAGGTCCATGCAGGGTGGCTGGTCGAGGTCAGCGTTCCACGGGCTGGAATCCCCGGCGCTCAGCGCGTCAGGGCAAACCACGTTCGCCAAAGCCAATCGCAGCGGTCTCCCCAATGCAGAAGGACGGCACGTGCTCTGCGATGGAGGACAGCCTTTTGCAGCCAGCGCGCCCAGAGCAGTCGCCGCGCGAATCCCTTGTCGCAACGCCGGGCTATTCTGGTTTGCGCATCCTCCCAGGTTTGCTCGCCACGGCTATAGGCCGCCAGGACTTCCGCAGCCCAAACGGCGGACTCGAGGGCCATCGACATTCCGTTCCCGGTTATGGGTGGGATCATCGTCAGGGCATCACCAACGCAGCAGTCTGTGGTTTTGACTGCACTTGCCGGGTTGAGGTTCAGGCCGGAGACAGCACAGAACGAGTCGGTGATGAACTCTGCCTCCTGCAGGCGTTGGTGGAGCGAGGACCCGGCCGGGCCGCGGAGGAAATCGCGCCAGTGCGAGGCCAGTTCCGGTAGCGGTCCCTCCACCGCAAACAATCCGCTGGCATTGACCGCCCCGCCGGGCAGCCGGCATAGCCCCACGTAGGCGTCGCGCAGGAAATGCATTTCCAAATCAGCTTCGAGCGTGACTCCCATGCAGTGGGCCTTGAGTCCGATCCATCTGGATTGTGGTTGGCTGGTTGCGATGCGTCGTCCGGTAGCACGGACTGTCCCGGCAGGGTATTGCCCCAGGTTAAGCCGTTTGCGCTCGTGCAAGATGCCTCCCAATCGCCGGAACTCAGCTGCAAGCAGTTGATCCATGGTGTGGCGAGACAGGCAGAGCGCATTCCGGGGAAGTGCTTTTGTGCGGTAGCGACGGTCTTCCGTATAGAAGGCTGCGGTTCGGGCTTCCAGGGCACCTGCCGTGATGAATTGTGGATACAAGTCCAGCGTCCGGAGGACGTCGATGCCGCCGCCGCATATGAACTCGCCACAGACGCGGTGCCGGGGATAGGAGCCTGCTTCGTAAAGGGTTACGGGGATCTCTTGCCTCCTCAGGGCAATGCCGAGCGTGAGCCCTGCCAGTCCTCCTCCTGCGATCGTGATGGGATGCAAGCTGTTCACGCGCGTTGGGCCAGGAAAAGTTGGCTGAAAATACCTGCGCGATTCTCGCGCAATTGCCAGGCGGATGGGTCTGGCCACAAGGATGATAGCTCTCCGACCTGGAAGCCGGCCCGAACGCTGACCGTGGCATCGTGTCGAGTTACGGCATTGGCGCCGATGACTCCGAGCATTTTGCTGGCCACCAGTGACCATGGATCCCGGTGTGGTTCGCAGGCGCAAAACAGGTCTGCCCTGGTGGCGACGGTCCTGAAGAGTGAGGCCAGGCTTTCTGACGTGAAATGGTGGAGGAAGAGATTGGTGAACACCCATGTGCCTGATTCAACCGGCTGCTCCTGCAGCCACTCCAACGCGTCCGCTTGTATCACTCTGGGGTTGAAGCCGAGGCTGGATAGCGCTGCGAGGACGGAGGAGTCCCGGACTCCGCTGCGATCCACGAGCAGCAGTTCAGTGCCCCGTGCGAGCGAGGGCAGGCGACGCACGCAGTCCAGCAACACGGCGCCATCCCCCGCGCCCAGATCCACGATGCGCCGCGGCCTTGCTCCTGAGGTGGCCGGACGCACTGCATCAGCCATGAGACGGGCGTTGCCCATGAGGGCATT
>JBMTVN010000198.1:0-7591 GCA_049451415.1 Limisphaerales bacterium
GGGGTGGTGGCTTTGCAGGTGGGTTCGGGTAGGCGTTATGATGGGCCGATGGGGAAGAGTGATCGTGCCTTTGCGTTTGGAGTATTGGGGGCGATTTTGGGAGCCGGTTTCCCTGGGGGGGAGTGGGTTAGCGTTTACCTCCTTGTGCTGGCGGGTTTGTCGGTGTGGACGGTGGTTCGGCGGTGGTGTGGTGCGTTAAGGGAAGGCGGTGTGCTATGAGCTTGCGGCAATTGACGCCTGAGGTGGCTGGGACGGTGGGGGGTCTTTTTGGGGTGTTGGTGGTGGCATCTGCGGTTGTGGGATTATTGCGCTGGAGGCGGTCGACCTCGGACTTTACCGAGTTGAGACAGCGGGTGAACACGTGGTGGGTGATGGTGGCGGTATTTTCGCTCGCGTTGGCGGTGGGGCGTGGGGTGTCGCTGGTATTTTTTGCTTTCGGGAGTTTCCTGGCGTTCAAGGAGTATCTCTCGATGATCCCGACGCGGAGGGCGGACCGGAGACCGTTGTTCTGGGCTTATCTGGCGATACCGCTGCAGTATTTGTGGGTCTACTTGGAGTGGTATGGGATGTTCATCATTTTCATCCCGGTCTACTGTTTCCTGCTGGTGCCGGTCCGGATGTTATCGATTGGGGATACCAAGGGGTATCTGCGGGCAACCGGGACGATTCACTGGGGGTTGATGACGACCGTATTCAGCATGAGCCATGCGGCGTTTTTGCTGGTGTTGCGTGAGGCCTCCGAGCCGGAGGCGATGTCCGGTCCGGGTCTGGTGCTTTTTCTGGTGGTGTTAACCCAGGCCAATGATGTGGCGCAGTATCTTTGGGGTAAATCGATTGGTGGGGTGAAGATTCTGCCGACGGTGAGTCCGGGCAAGACGTGGGCGGGTTTTCTGGGCGGGCTGGTTACCACCATCGCGTTGGGTTGTCTGCTGGGGCCATATTTGACCCCGATGAGCCTTGGGCAATCGATCGTGGCGGGTGCGATTATTGGGGCCGGTGGTTTCTTTGGGGATGTGAACCTCTCTGCCTTGAAGCGAGACTTGGGGATGAAGGATTCGGGGACGCTATTGCCCGGGCATGGTGGAATACTGGACCGGTTGGACAGCCTGACCTATACCGCTCCGCTGTTCTTCCACTTCGTGTATTACTTGTTCGTTTGGCAGACTTATGGAGCGAGCGGGGTGATCCGATGAAGCGCTGGTTGCGGACAGGATTTTTCGTTTTGCTGGTTAAGCCGCTGATGCTGGTGATTTTGGGGATGAACGTGCGTCGTCGGGAGGCGTTGCCGCGCGAGGGGCCGGCGGTGGTGGTGGCGAACCACAACAGTCATCTGGATGTGCTGGCGTTGATGAGCCTCTTTGCGGTGGGAACGCTGCACAAGGTGCGGGCAGTAGCGGCGGCGGACTATTTCCTGCGGAACAGGTTCCTGGCGTGGTTTGCGTTGGAGATTATCGGGATTATCCCGATCAATCGCAAGGTCGATGGGTTCCATGAGGATCCGTTGGCTGGAGTGTCTGCGGCATTGGATCGGGGGGAGATTGTCATCCTGTTTCCTGAGGGGACGCGCGGGGTTCCTGAGCATATGAGTTCTTTTCGCAGGGGAGTGGCGCATTTGGCGCGTCGCCGTCCGGACGTGTCCTTTCATCCGGTATTTTTGCATGGTCTTGGCAAGGCATTGCCGCGGGGCGAGGCCATCCTGGTTCCCTTCTTTTGCGACGTGTTTGTTGGTGGTCCCGTTTTGTGGGAGGGGGACAGGCAGGAGTTTATGGATGGTTTGACGAGGCAAATGGCGGACTTGGCGGAGGAGGGGAACTTTCCGGAGTGGTGTTGAGCGTTTGTTGGGGGTGACTGAATGCGGGCGGGGGATGATCCAGAGGATTGAATCCGATCCGGGAGACGGCAACCATTGACGTCATGGATCCTTACAACGACCCGGACTCGCAGGCTGAGGGCACCTTGGAAGCGATGATGACGCGATTGGAGGAGCGTGGTGCTCATCCGGTCTTTGCGAGGATGATTGGCGATTATTTGGCGGCCGTGACTCGGGACAAGCCGGTTTGCCTTTTGGATTTGGGTTGTGGCACGGGGGTCGTCACGCGTCGGGCGGCGGAGATGCTGCATCCGGGTTGCGAGTTGCACGGGGCGGACGTGAGCAAGCGTTTGTTGGAGCGGGCGGGGCAGCTGGAGGGAGGGGGGCGAGTGCAGTGGGATCACCTGAGCGGGGGAGATTTACCCTATGCCGACGGGGCGTTTGATGTGGTGGTATTGCACACCGTTTTGAGTCATGTGGAGCAGCCGGTGTCGTTGTTGCGGGAGGTGGCCAGAGTGCTGCGCCGTGAGGGGCAGTTGATTGTATTTGATGCAGACCATGCGTCCACTACCTATGGGCAGCCTGATTATCGGGTGATGAAGCGGGTGGATCATTTGCTGACCTCGGCGATTGCGACCCATCCGGATATTTGCCGACAGCTACCGCGTTATTTGAAGGAGGCCGGCTTCATCTTGGAGCGGCATTGTGCCGAGGTGCTATCTGAGTGTGGGCAGGGGGATTTCTGGCTATCCAGCGTGAGGGGATTTGCGCGGATGATACCGGCGTTGGGGATATTGAGTTCGGAGGAGGCGGAGAGCTGGGTGGGGCACATGCTCAGGTCGCACGAAGAGGGGACCTTTTTTGCGGCGGGTGTATTTTACACCTTTCATGCCCGGCTCTTTTGAGGGTTTTTTCGATTTCCCGGGCCCGGGGTGCGGAGGCTTGGGCGCCGGGGCGGGTGACGGAGATAGAAGCGGCAGCGTTGGCGAACCGGACGGCTTGAAGGAGGTCATTTCCCTGGCCGAGAGCGACTGCGAGGGCGCCGTTGAAGACATCGCCGGCGGCGACCGTATCGACAGCGCGGACATGGAACGCGGGGACGTGGGTAGAGGTTTGGTTATGGACGATGACGGCGCCTAGTTGGCCGAGAGTGATGATCGTCGTGGTGACTCCCCTTTTGAGGAGGGCCAGACCGGCCCGTGAGGCCGAGGGGACATCGTGGACACGGATTCCGGTGAGACTTTCGGCTTCCCTTTCATTTGGGGTGAGGATTGAGACTAAGTTGAGCAGTTCGCGGGGGAGTTCCGTGGCGGGGGCGGGGTTGAGGATAACCGGTGTATGGGCCCTGGCGGCGAGCTGAGCTGCGGCGATGACCGTGGGCAGGGGTGTTTCCAGTTGCATCACCAGGGCATCTGCTTCGGCTATGGCGGATCGGGCGCGGCGGACATCGGTGGGGTTGAGGCGGGAGTTGGCGCCACCGGCGACGGCGATGCAGTTTTGGCCGGCTTGGTCCACGAAAATGAGGGCGACACCGGAGGGGTTGCGGGGGTCGCGGCGTATGGCGTGGGTGAGGATGCCTTCCTGTTTGAATCCGGCGATGGCCTGGTCTCCGAAGATATCGGTGCCTACCTTGGCGATCAAGGTGACCTCGCCGCCGGCGCGGGCGGCGGCGACCGCCTGGTTGGCGCCCTTGCCGCCGGCGCTGAGGCTGAAGCTGCCGCCGAGGAGCGTTTCCCCTGGTCGGGGGAGGTGCTCCAGGCGGATGACCATGTCGGTGTTGGAACTGCCGAGGACAGCGATGCGGGGTTTCATGGGGTTTTGGTTTTGCCGAGGCGGTGGCGATATTGGTCGAGGATGACGGCGAGGACGATGACGGAGCCGGTGACGAGGCGTTTTGTTTCATCGCGCGCGCCGAGGGCGGCGAGGCCGGAGTTGAGGACGGCGATGATCAGGACTCCGAAGAACGTGCTGAGGACGGAGCCGCGTCCGCCCATGAGGCTGGTGCCGCCGATGACTGCAGCCGCGATGGCCTGCAGTTCGAACCCGGAGCCGGCGTTTGGGTTGGAGGACTGGAAGCGGGAGGTATCGATGATGGCGGCGATGGCGACGAGGAGTCCGGCGAGGATAAACACCGTTCGTTTTAAAGGGCGGGGGTCGATACCGCAGAGGCGGACGGCTTCCTGATTGGTTCCGATGGCGATGAGGTAGCGGCCGAAGACCGTTCTGGTGAGGACCAGTTGGGCGGTGATCACCACCGAGAGTGCGAGCAGGAAGGGGAGGGACAGCCCGAGCACATGGGTTTCGGCGATGTGGCCGATGGATTGCCCGATGTATTGGGTTTGGGAGCGCGTGACGGCGTGGGCACCGCCGCGGGCCATTTCCAGCATGCCCAGCGTGACGATGAAGGTGGGGAGTTTCCAACGCATGGCGACCCAGCCGTTGAAGAGGCCGCAGAGCAGGCCGGCGGCGAGCGTGGCCGGGAGAGCGGCTGCGAGCGGCCAGTGCAGTTTGGCCATGAGCGTTCCCAGCACAGCGGTGCAAAGGCCCAGGACTGAACCCACCGAGAGATCGATTTCCGCGATGATGAGGACGTAGGTCATGGCGGTGGCGATGAGCAGTGCGGCGGGTATTTGGTTGGCGATGGTGAGGAAATTGGGGCGGCTAAAAAAATTATTGGTGGTGAGGCTGAAGATGGCGATGAGGCCGAGGAGCACACTGACGAGGCCGACATATTCCGCGAGCAGTGATCGCCAGGCAGGTGGTGATGCGGGTTTTGGTGTGGGGGATGTGGAGTGCATGGGGTTCAGGAGGGGGTTTCCGACGCGAAGCGCAGCGCGGCCTGCATGATGGCGTCCTCGGTCCAGTGGTTGCGTTCGAAGATTTCTACGAGTTGGCCGCCGGACATGACCGCGATGCGGGTGGCGATGCGGAGGAGTTCGGGGAGGTCTGAGGAGACCATGAGAATGGCCTTGCCGTTGCGCGCGAGTTGTTGGAGCAGGTGATAGATTTCGTCCTTTGCGCCGATATCGATGCCCCGGGTGGGTTCATCGAGGAGGAGAATGTTGGAGTTACGCAGCAACCAGCGGGCGAGGACGATCTTTTGCTGGTTGCCTCCGCTGAGTGTGGCTGCTGGTTGTTGGGGGGAGGAACAGCGGATGCCGAGCTTTTCGATCCAGGGTTGAGCCGTAGTGGTCTCCAAGTCCGGGGGGAGCCAGTAAGGCGCGAGCTCCTTGAGTGAGGCGAGCGTGACATTGATGGACACGGGGAGGGGCAGGAGGAGGCCTTGGGATTTGCGGTCTTCCGTCAGGAGGGCGATGCCGTTTTTGACGGCGTCAGCGGGTTGGCGGATGTGGATGGGGGTTGCGTCCGGTCCGAGAGTGATATCGCCGGACTGGCGGGGGTCGGCACCGAACAGCGCGCGGAGCATTTCCGTCCGGCCGGAGCCCATGAGGCCGGCTACACCGAGGATTTCACCCTGGTGCAGGTCGAGGCTGACCCCGCGGACGGCGGGTGCTGCGTGGAGGTTTTTGATCCTGAGGGCGAGGGGGCCGGGTGAAGCGGGGGCGAGTGATTCCGAGGTCGTGGTATTACGTCCGACCATGGCGCGGACGATCTCTGAGAGGGGGAAGTCCCTGGTGTTCCTGGTAGCCACCAGCCGGCCATCGCGCAGCACCGAGATTTTGTTGGCGATGCGGCTGATTTCTTCCATGCGATGGGAGATGTAGACGATGGCTACTCCCTTGTTCCGAAGTTCGTGGATACGGATGAACAGCTGTTCGATTTCCGGTTGGGTCAGGGCGGCGGTGGGTTCGTCGAGGATGAGCAGGCGGCATTGCCGGGCGAGGCCGGCGGCGATTTCGATCATTTGCTGTTGGCCGACGCCGAGCTGGGCGACCGGGGTATCCGGGGAGAGCTGATTGAGGCCGACCTTTTGAAGTGCGGCGAGGGTTTGCTGGTGTAGGGAAGGTCGATGGATAAATCCCAACTGGTGGGGCATTCGGTCGAGGAACAGGTTTTCGGCGACCGTTAGCGTCGGGATCAGGTTGAGTTCCTGCATCACCATGCGGATGCCGAGGTCTTCGGCCTGGCGTCGATGGACGGGCTTGTAGGGCTGGCCGTTGACGGCCATGGATCCCTGGTCGGGGGTGAGGATGCCGCAGAGGATTTTTGAGAGCGTACTTTTGCCGGCGCCGTTTTCCCCGACGAGGGCGTGCACTTCGCCGGGGTAGAGATCGAGACTGACCCCGGTTAGTGCGTTGACGGCGCCGAACACCTTGCCGAGACCCTTGATGGAGAGGAGTGGCTGGGATGTCGGGAGGGGCACGTGCGGTGGGGTGGCCGATGGATGGATGAGTTGTGAGAGCGGCGCGGGTCAGTTCCTGGCAGGAGCGACGATGAGATCCACGGGGGTTTCGCGGTTAGCTGGAGGGTTTCCGGTCTTGAGGATTTCGAGGGCATACTCGATGCCGAACACGGCGAGCTGGTCCGCGTGTTGGTCGGCGGTGGCGAGCACTTGGCCGGTTTTGAGCAGTTCCTGCATGGGGCCGATATTGTCGTAGCCGACGATCTGGATTTTGCCGAGCTGTCCGGCGGCACGGAGGACGGCGACGACGCCGAGGGCCATGCTATCATTGGCGCAGAGGAAGGCCTGGATTTCGGGGTGTTCAGTGAGGATGGCGGCGGCTACGCCGTTGGCCTTTTCTGTTTCCCAGTAGCCGGACTGGGAGGCGACTATGTTCAGGCTGGCGTTTGTGGCGGCGTCTTCGAAGCCGAGGCGACGCTGGACGGCATTGAACGCATTGGGTGCTCCCTCGATGATTGCGACGGGGGCGTTGGGGCCTAGTTTTGAGGCCAGGTAGTCCCCGACCATGCGGGCCCCTTTGCGGTTATCGGGACCGACGAATGGGAACGCGGCGTTGCTGGCCTTCAGCACTTCGGTATCGAACTGATTGTCGATATTGACGACCACGATGCCATTGTCGTGGGCTTTTTTGCAGACCGGGATCAGCGCTTTGGAATCTGCGGGGGCGATGATGATGGCGTTGACCTTCTGGGCGATCATTTGTTCCACGAGATCGATTTGTCGGCCGACATCCAGTTCATCCTTGATGCCGTTGGCGACGAGGTCGTAGGTGGTGGCGTGGGTTTGCTGGTGGTTTTTTGCCCCGTTTTCCATGGTGAGGAAGAACTCATTGGCGAGTGATTTCATCACCAGCGCGATGCGCGGCTTGGCGGCGGCGGTGTTGTCGGGGGTTCTGTTTTCAGCCGGTTTGCAGGCTGTTAGCGTGGCTAGCACCAGGGCGCCGAGACTGAGTGTGAGGGTTTGGGTAGGACGGCTCATGGGGGTGTTGGCGGGTGGACAGGGTTTAGCGGGCCGGGATGTAGGTAACAGCCTGGCTGATGGCGATTTCGTGTCCGGCCGAGCGGGAGTCGGCTGAATTGAGGGTCACGATACGGAGCGTGTGTTTGCCGGGTTTGAGGTCGTAGGCCTGCCAGAGGACATTGTCGTGGGTGTTGGGTACGATGTAGGCATCGATACCGAGCTTTTGCTTTTTGCCGTCGAGGTAGACTTCGGCGCGGCCGCCCTTTTGGTCGAGGCGACCGAGGACGGCGACTGCGATGCCCGTGAAGCTGAGGGTGGCCTCGAGGTTGGGTTGGCTGGTGGATTTCCATCCGGATTCGGATGTCCAGTTGCCGGACCATGTCCAGGCGTTTTGGTTGAAGAGGATGCGTTCGCCGGGGATGCCGGGTGACCATTGTTCGAGTTTTGGTGCCTTTGGA
>JBMTVN010000199.1:0-7560 GCA_049451415.1 Limisphaerales bacterium
GTCCGCGGCTGGAAGCAGCCCGGGCTGAGGTGTTGCAGGGTGGGGCAGCCTTTCCGGCGGAACAGGGGTTTGGCCGGCTGGCACTGACCCAGACCGAACACCGGGTCTCCCGTTACAAGGGCGGTGATATTGGGTGGCTCTCAGTCGCACCGGGTCAGGATTCCTGGAAGACCGAGATCCTGCGCCTGGCCTCCACGCTCCGTGAACCCGGCGATGTCAGCGAGGTGTCCACGACTGCAGACGGGATCTTCCTGGTGCGGCTGATGGAGCGACGATCCGCCAGTGAGTCCTCTTTTGAATCGGTGCGTGAGGAAATCCACCGGTCGCTGCTGGCGAAGGCCCGCCAGCAGGCGGAGGAGGATTTCACGCGGGAGATTTTGGGAAGCGCCATTATGGAGCGCCCTGATGATGCCCCGGCCCGGCTGGCTTCCATGATTTTAACCCCGTCCAGCAACAGTGCCGTCGCGGCCGCCCGGAGCGGGCCGATGCCGGTCCTCTCGACCCCATGAAACCGCTGCTTTCTTTTGTCATGAAGATGGAAAAGTCCGCCAAGTCTCCTCACCGCGGCCTGCATCCAGTGCTGCTGCTCATTTTGCTCTCAGGTTTGGCGCCGGTGCTGCGGGCCACGTCGTGGAGTGAGCCGCCGATCGTGCTCTACGGTAAGCTGCTCAACCTGGGTTCTGGCACGCCCCACCCGATGTACCAGGGCAGCCTGCAAGTCATACTCAGCGTTAACTCATCCGGCAACACGCCGTCTTCTGTTCACGTGTTCAGCACAGATGTGCGTGCTATGGGGGATAACGGGCAGTATTCCTACCGACTGACGATTCCCACCTACTATAAAACTCCCAGCAGCGAGCAGGACGTGGGTGTAGCCTTGCCGATCATGGAGACCGGTTTCCACCTGATGGCTGCCTACTCGACATCGGGGACCTCCCAGAACGGCTCGGCGGTTGCTTTTGTGGATCCGTCCCAGTTGAACGCTTTGGTGCTCAGTGCCGCCAATCGGTCGGCGGAGTACCGGGTCGACCTGGCTGTGAGTATCGAGGAGGCGGACACTGATGGCGACGGCATGGCGGACTGGTGGGAGCAGGTCCATGGTCTCAACCCCTACAGCGGCAGTGATTCCGGGTTGGATCCGGATCTGGACAGTTTTTCGAACTACCAGGAGTATCTGCAGTCGACGGACCCGATGGAGGCCAACACTGATCCCGAGCTTCTAACCGACCAGTTGTGGGTGCCTGCTGGCGGACAGGCGGGCTTGGCCCTGACCGTGATTGATGCCGATAGCCATCCCTCGCAGATCTTCCTGTCGTATCAGCGGGCGTTGCCTGGTCTGGACTGGTTGTGGCTGGGGGTTCCGATTGAAGTGGGAACCGAGTTTACCTATGAAGCGGTGCTTAACGGGGAGATTACACTGATGGCAGAGGCGGGTTTTGATTCAGGCATCACACCCTTGCTCGTGCGGGATGCTGTCAGCCTGAGCTTGCCGGCTGAGCGACTGCTCAGCCTGACGATCAAGGGATTCTCGCCCGGGACTGGGATCGTGGAAAAGCCGACGATCTGGCTGGACCCGAGCACGATTACCACTGCGGCCGTTGCCGAGTGGCCCGACTCGACCGATGGTCGGCACGATGCCTACCAGCCGTCCGTTTCCCGGCAACCTGTCTTGGAAGAGGGCGCGGTGCAGTTTGAGGCGGGAAGCTACCTCTACCTCGATGACGGGGCTGTTCACTCGCCCTATTTCACGGCCATGGTGGCCTTCGAGCCAAATGGCGGATCTGCGACCAGCCAGACGGTGTTCCGAAACGCGGATGTGCAGTTGGACGTGTCTGCCCGGGCGGGGACAACATACCTGCAGGCGACCCAGAATGGACGGACCATGCTGGCCCCGCTGGCCCCGGCTGGTGCTGCGGCGCTCTACTATTTGACGGGCGGCCCGGAAAGTACTCATCTGGACATCCCGGATCATGGCGTATGGTTGTCGGCGAATACTGCGACGACACTGCCGTTCGCGTATTCCACGATTGGTGCGCTCTATCCGCTGGGGGCGGCTGCGCCCAGCCAGCTCTTCTCGGGGCAAGTCCGTGAGCTCATTTATTACGATTACCCGGTCACACCCCCCGCCCGGGCACTTGTAGAGGAATACCAACTATCCCGGTGGGAAGGGGTGCTCTCGTGGAACCATCGACTGGATATGATGCCCGTGACCCTGATCGGAAGGCGTGATGTACGCAACTTCCTCACGGGTGGGTTTGCCGATGACGTCCTGGTGGGGGGCGATCTGGCGGATATCCTTCGTGCAGGACCGGGACAGAACAGGGTTGCTGGTGGGGGAGGTGCTGACCGTTTCGTCTTTGACCGCAGCGGCGGGGGGAATGTGGTCACCGATTTCAATGCCATGGAGGGCGACGTGTTGGACCTGACAGAGATCATGGCCCCGGTGGGGCAGGAGAGTGCTCCGGTGATGATGATCAACCCGGTGATTGCCCGCGCGTCCGATGGTCCCCGGGTGGATACCGTCATTAGCTTGGATTACATTGAGGGCGGTGTGGATGTGCATCAAACGATCACGCTGGAGAATGTGGACCAGTTGCCCGACAGCGCGATCCGCCTGCCCCGAACCGGTGGTGTGCCCGTGCCGCCCACCTTTGTCCTGGTGGCCAGCGCGGACCCGGTGGAAGCGGACGCGAACTGGCTGGCGGTCGTGCCGGACCTGGTGCGCAACAGCCGGGCCCACGATCAGGATGGCCAGCCGACCCTTCTATTTCAGCATCCTGCCGAGGGGAGTCTGGTCGGACCGGGCACCACCGAGATCATCCTGACCGCCCGCGATAACCAATGGAATATTGCGACCACGAGCATCCCGTTTGTAGTCACCAGTCCAGCCGTGGATCCGGTTATTAGCTGGAGCCAGTCTGATGTGGGCGGCCTGCAGTTTGACCTGCCGACCGGAACCATCCTTGAATCCGCCCCCACGCTTATGGGGCCTTGGACCTCCCTCTCCGTCTCCGGTCAGGCCCATGTCACCCTCAATCCCGCGGAGGCGGGCCGTTACTTTCGGTTGCGAGCGGAGTAGCGCACCGAGCGCGCGGAGCTTGGATGCACGAGGAGACGGGAGAGGGGTGGGGGGATATTGTATATGGGATATGGGAGATGGTCAGGGGGATTGGAGGCATGGAGTGTTTTGAGGCCATGGCTGAGGCAAGGCATTGGTGTAATTGAGCAAGCCTGGCGGGGCTTCGGGGGGCGTCCAACATTGCGCTTTCATTCAAACTGTTGATCTGATCATGATGCGTGCATTCCGCGAGTGCACCATGAAGGCGAGCTATACCATTGGTTTGGACTACGGCACGAACTCTGTACGCGCGCTGGTAGTGGATACCCGCAACGGGCGTGAGGTGGGGACGGCGGTTTGGGGGTATGAGCATGGTGAGCAGGGGGTGATTTTATCGCGCGACCCGAATTTGGCGCGGCAGCATCCTGCTGATTACCTGAAGGGAGCGGAGGTCACGATTTGCCAGGCGTTGGCGCAGGCAAAGAAGAGGGTGAAGGGGTTTCGGGCGGCGGATGTGGTGGGGATTGGAGTGGACACGACCGGGAGCACGCCGATTCCGGTGGACGCGAAGGGGCAGCCGTTGGCGTTCCAAAAGCGGTTTGCGAAGAATCCGGCGGCGATGGCGTGGTTGTGGAAGGACCACACCGGGGTGGACGAAGCCTCGGAAATCACGGCCCTGGCGGCGAAGATCCGTCCTGAGTATTTGGCCAAGTGCGGGGGTACCTATTCGAGCGAGTGGTTTTTCAGCAAGATCCTCCGCTGCTTGCGGACGAGCCCGCAGGTCTTTCAGGCAGCGCATAGCTGGGTTGAACTGGCGGACTATGTGCCGGCTGCGCTGACCGGGACCGAAGCGCCGGACAGACTTTCCGTTGGCATTTGTGCAGCCGGGCACAAGGCGATGTATCACGAATCGTGGGGGGGGTATCCGGACGCGGAGTTTTTGGGGAAGCTGGACCCGCGGCTGGCGGAGCTCCGTGGTCGTTTGCAGGCGACCACCAAGACCGTTGAGTCGGCAGCCGGAGGATTGACCGAGGCCTGGGCAAAGAAGACCGGGCTGCGGGTGGGTGTGCCCGTTGCGGTGGGTGCCTTCGATGCCCACCTGGGCGGAGTGGGTTCGGGTATTGGCCCGGGGACGTTGGTCAAGATCATTGGTACCAGCACGTGTGACATGATGGTGGTTCCGCAGAGCAAGGCGCTGGCAGACATCCCGGGATTATGCGGGATCGTGCCGGGGAGTATTCTGCCGGGCCATTATGGATTGGAAGCAGGACAGTCCGCGGTGGGGGATATCTTCAACTGGTTTGTCAACGTTGTTCAGCCGGGTGGCGGGGCGTCCCACGAGGACCTGACGCGTGGCGCGGCGAAGCTGCAACCGGGCGAGTCGGGATTGATGGCTCTGGATTGGAACAACGGTAACCGGACCGTCCTGGTGGACCAGCGACTGACAGGCTTATTGCTGGGGCAGACGTTATACACCACCCCGGCGGAGATTTACCGTGCGCTGATTGAGGCGACGGCGTTTGGGGCGCTGACGATCATCAATCGTTTCGAGGAATATGGTGTTAGGGTGAAGCAGGTGGTGAACTGTGGCGGGATCGCGGAGAAAAACCCGGTGGTGATGCAGATCTACGCTGATGTCACGGGGAGGCCGATGAAGATTTCCCGATCGGCCCAGACCTGTGCGCTGGGCTCGGCGATTGCAGGTGCGGTGGTGGGCGGAGTTTATCGGACTGTTGGCGCGGCGCAGGCGAAGATGACGGGATTGAAACCGAGGGTCTTCAAGCCGAACGCAGCGAACCACAAGATTTATCGGGAACTGTATGGGGTTTATCGGCAATTGCATGACGCCCTGGGCACCGTTTCCTGGCAGGGTAATCTTCAAGGCGTGATGAAGCGGCTGCTGGAGATCCGTGCGCAAGTTCGTCGTTGAGGCTGGTTCAAGGAGGCAAGTCATGTTGAAGCAACTGAAGCGGCAGGTGTGTGAGGCGAACCTGGACCTGGTGAAGGCCGGGCTGGTGCTGCATACGTGGGGCAATGTTAGCGGAGTCGACCGCGAGCGCGGCCTGATGGTGATCAAGCCCTCGGGTGTTGCGTATGAAGGGATGAAGCCCGCGCATATGGTGGTCGTTTCGCTGGAGACAGGGGAGGTGGTTCAGGGCGAGTTGAAGCCGAGCAGCGACACGCCGACCCATCGTTTGTTGTATCAGAAGTTCCAGGGCATTGGCGGGGTGGTCCACACGCACAGTCTGCATGCGACCGCCTGGGCGCAGGCGCGACGGGATCTGCCGGCGTTGGGCACAACGCATGCCGACACATTTTACGGGGCGGTTCCCTGCACACGCCTCTTGAAGACGGCCGAGATTCGTCGTGACTACGAGTTGAACACGGGCAAGGTCATCGTGGAGCGTTTCAACGGTCTTGATCCGTTGCACATTCCCGGGGTTTTGGTGGCGGGTCATGGTCCGTTTACCTGGGGGAAGACGGCTGCTGATGCGGTGCACAACGCGGAAGTGCTGGAGTTTGTTGCCCGTTTGGCAGGGGAGACATTTCGTTTGGCGCCCGAGGTAGGGTCCATACCCCGGCCCCTGTTGGATCAGCACTTTTTGCGTAAACACGGCCCGAAGGCCTCCTACGGACAAGGCAACTGATTTGGAAATATGAATGCGACTCACTTCATGTTGGGAGCGGCTTCGCCCGGTTTCGGTGCATTGGATTGGCTGATGATCCTGATGTATTTCGGCGTGCTTTTTGGTGTGACCTGGTGGGCGGTCAAGCGCCGGAAGGATACGGCCGAGGATTACTTCCTGGCCGGTCGCCACTTGGGATGGTGGATTGTAGGTGCATCCATCTTTGCGTCGAACATTGGTTCGGAGCACTTGGTTGGCTTGGCTGGATCCGGCGCGACCGACGGCGTGGCGATGGCGCATTATGAGTTGCACGCCTGGTGCCTGCTGGTGCTCGGGTGGGTGCTGGTGCCGTTCTACATGCGTTCAAAGGTCTACACCATGCCGGAGTTCCTGGAACGGCGCTTTTCTCCGGCGTCGCGGACCGTGCTCTCGGTGATCTCGCTGGTGGCGTATGTGATCACGAAGATTGCAGTAGGCATTTTCGCTGGAGGTATTGTGTTTGGGACGCTGCTCCCGGAGATGCGGTTGGATCTTGGGTTCGCGCAGTTGGACAGCTTCTGGTTGGGCTCGCTGCTGGTGTTGGCGGCGACGGGACTTTACACGGTGCTGGGGGGCATGCGGGCGGTGGCCTACACCGAGGCAGTCCAAACGCTCGTGCTGGTTCTGGGTTCGTTTCTGGTCACTTTTTTCGGGCTGCGGTTGCTGGGTGGCTGGAGCGGACTACGGGAAGCGTTGCCGAGCGACATGTTTAACCTTTGGAAACCGCTGGTTCCGGCGGGGATGGAGGCGACATGGGCGCCAGTCAAGGAGTCAGGCCGGATCGCCTGGTATTTCAATTCACACTTTCCATGGCTCTCGATGCTGATCTGCGCGCCGGTGATCGGGTTATGGTATTGGTGTACCGACCAATACATCGTGCAACGCGCACTGGGTGCCCCCAACGAGCGTGAGGCGCGTCGGGGTGCGATTTTTGCTTCTTACCTGAAACTTCTGCCCGTGTTCATCTTTATCGTGCCGGGCATGATTTGTTTTGCCTTGGCCTTGAGCGGCAAGGTGCCTGAGCTGAAGCAGATCCTGGTGGATGGCGGAGCGGGGAACACGGTGGATACCACCGCAGCGCAGGCCGCCTTCCCCTTGCTGGTCGCACACATCCTGCCGGTCGGGGTGAGGGGTATTGTGGTGGCCGGCCTGCTGGCGGCGCTGATGAGTTCGCTGGCCGGTGTGTTCAATGCCAGTTCGACCCTGTTCACGGTGGATTTGTATCAAAAATGGCGTCCCAAAGCGTCCCAGCACCAGATCGTGTCGGTGGGGCGTTTGATGACCGGTATCATGGTGCTGATTGGTTTGCTCTGGATTCCGGTGATTCGTGGGTCGGAGGGGTTGTACTCGTATTTGCAGTCGGTGCAGAGCTATCTGGCTCCCCCGATCTTCACCGTGTTTTTCCTGGGTGTGTTCATGAAGCGGCTGAACGGCAAGGGTTGTCTGGCGGCGTTGATCGTGGGCTTCCTGCTGGGCTTGTTCCGGTTGGCTGTAGACACGCCCGTCGCCCTGAAGATGGCAGGCTTTGAGGGCGGATATACGGAGGGTTCCTTCCTCTGGATCGTGAACAACATTTTCTTCCAGTATTTCAGCATCCTGATTCTTCTGGTCTGTGTGGTGGTGATGGTGGGGGTGAGCTACATGACTGAGGAGCCTGATGAGAAGCAGCTGGAGGGATTGACCTTTGCGACCGTGACCGGAGCCCAGAAGGCGGAGAGCCGGGCGAGCTGGGGCATGGGGGAGGTCATGGCTTCCGGGTTTGTCATGGTGCTGATCATGGCTGCCTACCTGTACTTCCGTGGATAGCGCAGCGCCAGCGCCGGCTCTGCCGGCGCT
>JBMTVN010000200.1:0-7559 GCA_049451415.1 Limisphaerales bacterium
CGCATGCGCACTGTCCTCCAAAACCCCCAAACCCCGCCTCCGCGCCAAATCCAAAATCGCATCCATGTCCGCCGCCCTCCCCGCCACATGCACCGGAACCACCGCCCGCGTCCGCCCAGTCACCTTCCGCTCCACATCCGCCGCATCCAAACACAACGTCCCCGGATCAATGTCCGCAAATACCGGAATCGCCCCCACCGTCACCACCGCACTCGCAGTGGCAATGAAACTGTAAGGCGGCACAATCACCTCATCCCCCTCCACCACCCCCATCGCCCGTAAACCCATCTCAATCGCCGTCGTCCCATTCGTGCAACTCACCCCATAACCCGCCCCCTGAAACGACGCAAAACACGCCTCAAATTCCTTCACCCGCTCCCCAAACCACCACTTGCCCGACCGTAATACCCCCAATAACCCCTCCTCCTCCTCCTGCCCGCTCACCGGCCAAACCGGCCAGCCACCCGTACACTCTGCCGCACCCCCGTATAGGGCCAATCCCCCATCTCTCGTTCGCTCGGACATGCGACCTCGGTTATCAGCCCCGCGCACCCATGGCAAGCCCGCGCTCCAAGAATCCTGACTCACTTCAGGACACAAAACCGAGAATGGCACATGTAAAGCTACATTAGCCCTCGTGGTCAGGACATCCCCACCGATGCGAATCCTCCATCAACCGGGTTGCCCCACTAGAAATACCTATCATGCGAATCCTCCTCGTAGACGATGATGCCTCCTGCCGGGAAGCCGTCACCATGCTGCTGGAGTTCATCGGCTGCCAAATCGACCCCGCCGCCAGTGGCCAGGAGGCAATTCAGAAATATCACCCCGCCCGCTACGACGCCGTGCTCACCGACTTCCAAATGTCCGGCATGAACGGCCTCGAACTCGCCGCAGAATTAAAAAAACGCTACCCCGAAGCCTATATCATCCTCTGCTCAGCCTACGACGGAATCGCCAACCACCATATCAATGCCTCCCTCCCCAAACCGGCTTCCATCAATGATTTCCGCGAAGCATTGAAACTCCTCCGAACCTCAGCCTGCGCCGTCGCCTAGACAAATTCCCCAAATCAATTTGAACAGCAACCTCCCCAAGGTCGTCTGATTCATTGTGCAATCCCCCGGCGAGCGCTTCTCCTTCATCCTCCTTATCTGTGTCTCCATCCCCGTAGCCGCCCTCATGGTCTACCTCGCCATCGACGGCATCCGTAACCAAATCGCCCGCCGCCACCGCCGCCGACGCCCCAACCATCACTCCCATTGAAAGTAGTTTGGCGAACAAGACCGTTCCCGCCCCATCTCCAAACACAAATTCAAGAAGCCCAAGCCACCCAGAAAACCACGATTTACTATTGCTATTTCCCACCTTTTAGCCATCGTCCTGCCAGTTGTAAGTTAACTCATAGCTTTCAAGGCATGGTAAATCTTCAGGTGAACTCGGTTCAGTGATGGTTTGAAACCCGACGGTCGGGAACAGTCTGCAGAAAGTAGCTTTGGGTAAAACAGCAAATCATCAAATGAACAATAAACTCTTCGTCGGAAATCTTTCCTTCGATATTTCGGAACAGGACCTCCAGGACACCTTTAGCGCCCACGGTACCGTCATTGAGGCCACCGTCATGCTCGACCGCATGAGCGGCCGCTCCCGTGGCTTCGGATTCGTCACCATGAGCAACGATGACGAAGCCTCCGCCGCGATCGACGCCCTCCATGGCACCGACCTCGGCGGCCGTGCCCTCACCGTCAATGTCGCCCGTCCCCGTGAAGAACGCTCCGGCGGCGGCGGCGGCGGCGGCGGACGCTTCCGCGACGGCGGCAGCCGTGGCGGCGGTCGCAACCGCTACTAATTCAGCCCGCTGAATCTCAAGCCGGTCCTGCCATCCAGCAGGACCGGCTTTTTCTTTGTCACTTCCTCTTGAATACCGCCCTCCAACCGCTCGTCGGAGGCATCATCGGTCGCGTCACCTTCCCCACCGACCCCGCCATCTCAGTCACGTAAAACGCGCCAGGCTCAACACTCTTCACCGTATCCAAAGCCCTCCGAAAATCCTTCCGCCCACACACCACATACAGTAGCGTCACCGCCCCGCTCCGCCCCCCCCTGAAAGGTCGTCACCCCGTAGCCCAACTCCCTCAACCTGCGCGCAAGCTCCCCGCCCCGCGCAGCACTGATCACCCGCAACGACATGTTCCCCAACGCAACCCGCCGCTCCACTAAAATCCCCACCACGTTGCCCACCGAAAAGCCCAGCGCGTAAAAAACCCCCAGTAACGGCTTCGCCGCTATCTGCGTGATCACGGCCGATATCACCACCAGCCACATCGAAACCTCCATCAGCCCCAAACCAAAAGCCACCCACATCCGCCCATGCACAATGCTGATCGTCCTCATTGTACCCATCGTCACATCAAATACCCGCGCCAGAAAAATCAACATGCCCAGCGCCCAAGTGTGCGGATCCATCAGGGATTCCATTATAAACCTCAAAACCAAAATGCTCACCACACCGGAAAATGCAACACCCCTTCCGCAAACCATTCCCGTTGCATATCCGCCAACCCGATTGCACAGTCCATCCTAACCCACCCCGCACCACGCCATGCCCACCACCCAAGGCCTCCAATCCCTGGCCTCCAAACTCATCGAACGTGACCTGGGCACCGCAGGACGACTGCTCGAAACCCTGCCGGAACACGACGCAGTCCAAACCCTCGGCTCCCTCCCGCCAGAACTCGCCGCCTCGCTCGTCAGCCAACTCCAAACCGCCTACGCCGCCGAGCTGCTCCAGTCCGCCGAACCCGGTCTGCTCAAAACCATCGCACGCCAACTCGAACCCGCCCACGCCGCAGCCATCTTCGCCCGTCTCCCCCACGATACACGCGAAACCTTCATCCAACACCTCACACCAAAACTAAAACAGGCAGTCCGCGAACATCTCGAGTTCCCCGAAAACAGCGTCGGCCGCCTCATGAGCACCCAGCTCCTCGCCTTCCGCGAAAATACCCGCGTGCGCGATGCCATCGAAAAAATCCGCGCCCTCGCACAAAAACGATACCCCTCTCCCATACCTACATCCTCAATGACTCCGACCACCTCGTTGGTGTTATCAATATGCGGGATCTCATGCTCGCTCAACCCACCCAACCCCTCGCCGAGATCATGCGCCGCGACCTCTTCACCCTGCACCCCTTCACCGATTGCGAGGAAGCCACCGCCGAACTCTCCAAACCACGCTACTTCGCCGCCCCCGTCGTCGACTCGGAGAAGCGCCTGCTCGGTATCATCCGTGTCGAACAACTCGTCCAGGACATCCAGGATGAGCTCGCCAGCGATATCCAACAAATGTTCGGCGCCGGCAAAGACGAACGTGCCTTCTCCCCCCTCACCACCTCGCTCCGCAACCGCCTGCCCTGGCTCTTCGTCAATCTCGCCACCGCTTTCCTCGCCGCCGCCGTCGTCGCCGGATTCGAAAATATCATCGCCCAACTCACCGTCCTCGCCGTGTTCCTACCCGTGGTCGCCGGCCAAGGAGGCAACGCCGGCGCCCAATCCCTCGCCATCGTCATGCGCGGCATAGTCATGCGCGAAATCCCCAAGCACAAAATCCTCCCCCTCGTCATGAAGGAAACCTGGCTGGGCGTCATCACCGGCACCATCACAGGGATCACCACAGCCCTCATCGCCTGGACCTAATACCAGAACCCCTTCCTCGGCCTCGTCGTCGGACTCGGCATGCTCGTCAACCTCGCCGCTGCAGGCCTCGCCGGCGCCGCCATCCCCCTCCTGATGCAAAAACTCCACCTCGACCCAGCCCAATGCTCCAGCATCATCCTCACCACAGTCACCGATGTCGTCGGCTTCTTCGCCTTCCTCGGCTTCGCCTCAATCTTCCAATCCCACCTCTCCTGAAACCATCCCCAAAAGATCCACCCCCCTCCTACTCAGGACAAAGTCCCGGTAGTGCTTTCTCCATCCAGTTCAAGTAGGTTCACCCGCATGCCTACGCCGCACAAAACAGCAGATTGCAACCAGCCACCCCCGAACTGCTTCCAGACTCTCATCCCGTTCGTCCTCCTGTCCCTCGCCTGCCTCGCTCTCTCCAGCCTCGCCTCCCTCAGCCTGCAATCCCACCCCTCCCTCCATAAAACCCTCAATACCCTCCAACCCTGGCTCCTCCTCACCGCATCCTCCATCATCCTTGCCATCCTCCTCAAACGACAGGCCCGCCTACTCGAACGCTTCATCGACAGACTCAACCAGTCCCAACAAGAAGCACAACAACAAGGCACCCTGCTCCAGGCCGTCACCGAAGCCACCACCGATGCCATCTTCGTCACCGATACCAACGGCCGCTACCTCCTCCTCAATTCCGGTGCCGCCAAACTCGGAGGATCCCCCCCAAACTCCATCCTCGGAAAGGACGTCACCGCCGTCTTCAACCCCGAAGACGCCCAACGCATCATGCAGCACGACCGTGAAATCATGTCCTCCGGCCAGGTCATCACCGAAGACGAAACGGTCATGCTCAATGGTCGCAAAACCACCCTCCACTGCACCAAAGGCCCCATCCAGAATCACCAGGGGGATACCATCGGCCTCTTCGGTATCGTCCGCGATATCACCGACCGTATCCAAATCGAAGAAGCCCTCCGGTCAGAACGCGACTTCTCCACCAGCCTCCTCAACTCACTCCCCGGTGTCCTCTTCTGCTACGACGAAAACAAACAACTGCTCCGCTGGAATAAAAACCTCTCCTCAGCAACCGGTTACTCCGACGAAGAAATCTCCCGACTCGATCCCGTCCAACTCTTCAGCCCCAAAGACCAACAGCGCATCCGCGACAATATCCAGCAAGTCTTCCAGTCAGGCCGCGGCGACCTCGAGGCCGATCTCGTGACCAAGAACGGCAACACGATCCCCCACTACTTCACCGGCACCCTCTCCACTCTCCAGGGCCGCAACTGCCTCATCAGTGTCGGCATCGATATCAGCGCCCGTAAAGCCGCCACCCGTGACCTCCTCCGACTCCGCCATGTCTTCCTCCACGCCGGCTGGGGCATGGCCATCGCAGACCCCCGCACCCATACCCTGCTCGAAGCCAACCCCGCATTCGCTTCCATGCACGGCTACGAACCGGACGAAGTCCAAGGCATGAACCTCGCCGACTTCTTCGACGACTCCAGCCGCAGTGAACTCCCCCACCACGTCGCCATAGCAAACTCCCAAGGCTACCACGTCTACGAATCCACCCACCTCCGCAAAGACCACTCCACCTTCCCCTCTCTCACCAATGTGACCACCTTCAAGGACGAACTCGGAAAGGTCCTCTTCCGCGCCGCCACCTTCGAGGATATCACCCACCGAAAAAAGGCCGCCGATGAACTCCACGCCAGCGAGGAACACCTGCGACTCGCCCTCGACGCCGCCCACATGGGCATCTTCGACTGGAATATCACCGAAGACAAAATCGTCTGGACCCTCTGGCTGGAAGAACTCTGGGGCTACCAACCCGGTGAATTCAACGGCACCTACGACGGCGTCATCCAACGCATCCACCCGGATGACCTGGCCGAGTTCGAAACGAAAGTCCGTCATAGCCTGGAACAAAACACACTCTTCCTCCACGAGTTCCGCGTCGTGTGGCCCAACCAGTCCGTCCATTGGATCCTCTCAAACGGCCTCCTCTCCAGATCTTCGCTCGGCACCAAGGCAACGGAACATATGCGCGGCGTCGTCCTCGATATCACCCCGCGCAAACACGCCGAGGAACAAACCGTCCTCCACCAGCAACAACTGCGCGCCCTCTCCAGCCGACTCGAAAACCTCCGCGAAGCCGAACGCACCGCCATCTCCCGCGAAATCCACGACGAACTCGGCCAAATGCTCACCGCCACAAGCATGGACCTCAGCTGGATCGAACATGCCCTCGATGAATTCGGAGACGACCGGCGCGTCAACCCCATACTCGATAAACTCGCCGCAGCTTCCGACCTCGTCGATACCATCACGTCAAAAGTCCAGAACATCGCCGCCGACCTCCGCCCCAGTATCCTCGACAACTTCGGCCTCGGCACCGCCCTCCAATATGAAACGTCCCGCTTCCAGGAACGCTTCGGTATCCGCTGCAAAACCTCCATCCCCCAAAAAGAACCCGAACTCCCAGCCCCCGTCGCAACCACCTGCTTCCGCATCCTCCAGGAAGCCCTCACCAATATCGCTCGCCACGCAAACGCCTCCGAAATCGAAGTCAACCTGCAAACCACCCCCGAATCCATCACGATCGATATTCGCGACAACGGCTGCGGCATCCCCGACCCCGACCTCACCAACCCCAACGCACTCGGCTTGCTCGGCATGCAGGAACGCGCGAAATCGATCGGGGGTAATGTAAGCTTTACGACCAGACCGGACAGCGGCACCATCGTCCACGTCCAAATCCCCAACCAACGGGACAAACTATGACCACACGGGTAATCATCGCAGACGACCACGAGATCCTTCGTCATGGACTCCGCGATATCCTCACTTCGCGAATCAATAACGTCGAAATCGCCGAAGCCAGAGACACAACAGAAACCCTGGAACTCCTCAAGAATTCCCAGTGGGACCTCGTCCTTCTGGACATCAATATGCCCGGCCGCAGCGGATTCGAAGTCCTCGAGGAATTGTCCGGTATGGAACACCGCCCGCCAGTCCTCGTCCTCACCGCCTACCCCGAGGAACAATTCGCCCTGCGAGCCTTCAAGCTCGGCGCATCCGGCTATATCACCAAACGAGAAGCCTCCGACCAACTCGTCACCGCCATCAACCGCGTCCTCGGTGGCGGCAAATACGTCACCGCCTCACTCGCAGAACGCCTCGCCTCCAGCCTCGGCCCCGATGAAAATCAACCCCCTCACGAAACTCTCTCCCAACGCGAACTCCAAGTCCTCCGCGCCGTCGCAACCGGCAAGTCCATCAAGGAAATCGCCGAGGAACTCTCCCTCAGCGAACGCACAGTAGCCACCTACCGAACCCGCCTCGCCGTCAAGACCGGCCTCAAGACCAACGTCGAAATTGCCCGCTACGCCCTCAAAAACGGCCTCGTGGAATAACCCCCGGCAAGCTCTCCACCGTGCCACTCCGCCTCGCTACAGCCGAAAAGGCTGCCCGTCCAGAAAACGATAGCGGTCGTCCCGCAACGCAACCTCCACCCCAGGCTCCACATCCAGCCGCATCAAACGAACCCCGCCCCCGGCGTTCGCCGCAGGCCATTCCACACCCCCTCCCCCATTCGGATTCCCACTCCGGATAAACCGCTCAAAATACCCCTGCATCACCCGCGAAACCGCGTAGTCCTCCTCCTCCCACGCATAAACCCGGTTACCCTCCAAATTCCCCAGCGCATACTCAATCTCCGCCGAATGAACCGCCCCCATCGGCTCATCCCCCGCCTTCCCCCGAATCACCCCTCCCGCAAACCCGGACCTCGCCTCCCCCAACTCAGGCCGCATCGACGGCCGCATCCGCGTAAAATAATACCGATACACCGGACACCCCCCGGTCCTCCCATGGCG
>JBMTVN010000201.1:0-7558 GCA_049451415.1 Limisphaerales bacterium
GAGGATGGCGACTGTTGAAGGGTATTCCGTGGTGAACTGGGTTGGGGGGGTGAAGCCGGGTGCATCGACTGTCTTTGGATTGAGGGCCTTGGATGGTGAGTTATACCCGGCGCTGGTCAGCCAGCGTTACGGGCGGGGTCGAAGCCTGGCCCTGATGGTGGGGGATCTTTGGAGGTGGGGTTTAAGGGACAAGGAGTTCATGGGGCAGATGGGGAGAGCTTGGAGGCAATGGGTGCGGTGGCTGGTGTCGGATGTCCCACGGCGTGCGGAGCTGGTTGTTCAGGCGGATCCCGGGGAGGGTTCGGGGGTCTTGCTGCGTGCTATTGTGAGGGATGCGGCCTTCGATCCGGTTGACGACGCCGTGGTGGAGTTTGAGGTGGAGAGTGTCATTTGGGGGGGGGAGACGAACAGTGAGTCTCTTGCAGTGATGCGGTTGCGCGGGGAGCCATCGGGTGAGGAGAGCGGGGTGTATGAGACGAGTATGGTGCCGCCGCGTTCGGGGGCGTATCGGGTGACGGGCAGGGTGGTGAATTCCGCGGGTGCGGAGATTCACCGGGTTGGTGCCGGGTGGGTGGCGGATTTGGGGGTGGAAGAGTTTCGTTCCTTGGAGCCGGATTTTCAGGCGATGGAGCGGTTGGCGTCGATGACCGGGGGGCGGATGGTGGAGGCATCCGGACTGGAATCCTTTGCGCGAGGTTTGGCCACGGTGGAATCCCCGGTGATGGAGACGTGGACGAGGCCGGCATGGCACACTCCCTGGTTATTTGCCCTGAGCTTGGGCTTCTTAGTTGCCGAGTGGTGGATACGCAGATGGAAAGGGCTGGCTTGATGCAGAAAGAAAGTTCACGGAGCGGGGCTTGGGTGATTTGGGTATGGCTGGTGGTGGTGAACCTGCTTTTGCGGGTGGATGCGGCGGAGCCGGCTGTGGCCGGGACGTCAGGCGATTTACTCTTGGTCGTTGGGGCTCCCGGCACTGAGGAGTATGCCATCCGGTTTGGGCGGCAGGTCCAGGAATGGAGGCGTGTGGCTGAATCCGGGGGACTAAGATTTCATTTGGTTGGGCAGAGTGAAGAGGCGGGTGAACCGGACCGCGATGTTTTCCGTCAATGTGTAGAAGACCTGGAGAACGCTGCTGCAGGTCCACTGTGGGTGGTGCTGGCGGGGCACGGCACCTTTGACGGTGTGGAGGCGAGGTTTAACCTCCGGGGGCCTGATCTCTCCGGCAGTGAACTGGCGATGTGGTTGCGTGGAGTGGCGCGTCCGATGGTTCTGGTGCATGCCTTTTCGAGCAGCGCACCGTTTATGAAGGCTGTGGCGGCCAAAGGTCGGGTGGTGATCACCTCTACCCGGAGTGGTTATGAGCAGAGCTATTCGAGGTTTGGTGATTTCTTCCCGCTGGCCTTTCTGGATTTGGAGGCGGATCTGGACCGTGACGGGCAGGTGAGTCTCTTGGAGGCTTTTCTGGTTACGGGCAACCGGGTGGAGGAGTGGTATCGGACGGAGGGTCGTCTGGCGACTGAGCATGCTGTGATGGACGACAATGGTGATGGGTTGGGTGTAGGGAGGGACTGGTTTCGGGGGTTGCGGGTGGTTGGCAAGGCTCGCGGCGGTGAGGGGGTTGATGGTCGGAGGGCGAGGCAGTTCTATTTGGTTCCGAGCGAGGCGGAGCGGAATATGGCAGAGGGGGTACGAGCCAGGCGGGATGAGCTGGAGCTGGCGGTTTATGAGTTGGGTGAAAGGCGTAGTGAGCTTGGGGAGGAAACGTATTACCGAACACTTGAGGAGTTGTTGTTGCGACTGGCGGAGTTGTATCGGGAGGTGGATTAACGGAAGGGCACAGGCTTGAGTTTTTGCCAATTACGCCTAGAGTGCTGTGTATGAATCGTGACGTTGTGCCAGTTAACATTCGCGGGATATTGCCGGCGAACAATGGCTGTGCGCTTTTTGTGGGGAACGACAACAAGGTGTTTGTGATTCAGGTTGAGCACAACATGGGAGTCGTCATTGGGATGTTTTTACGGAACAAGCCCAAGGAGCGTCCCTTGACTCACGATTTGATGGGAAGCGTCTTTGATGGTTTTGGGATCACCCTGGAGAGGGTAGTTATCACTGAGCTGCGGCATTCGACCTATTACGCTCGGCTGATCCTGAAGCAGGAGAACGAGTTAGGCACCAAGATCGTCGAGCTGGATGCACGCCCCAGTGATTCCATCGCGTTGGCTGCAGCACAAAAGAAGCCCATTTACGTGTCGGCCGGCCTGTTTGAGCAGGTGGAGGACATGAGTGAGCTTCTGGAGCGGATCAAGCAGAGTGGCGACGGTGGTGTCGAGGAATGAGTTAGCAGGAGGGGTATGGTCCGATGGCACCAGCGGGCTATCGAAGCAGGCAGGTGAGTTCCGTTTCTGAGCTCAGGGTCTTAATCCAGCGATTTTCAGCAATCTTCATCTTCCGGCGGGCGACGGGTTCGAGGTCGTCATATCCTCTGAGGTGGAGGATGGCGTGCACACAGTAGCGGAGGATTTCTTCCGGGTAGGAGGAACCAAACTGGCCGGCCTGGATCATGGCTACGGCAGGGCATATGTAGCATTCGCCGGCGAGTTCCACCGAAGGGGTGTCATCTCTGTAGTCGAAGGTAATGACGTCGGTGCTGCCCTCATGCTGGAGGAAGTGTTGGTTGATATGGGTCATCCGGTCTTCCCGGACGAGGTGTATTCCAAGTTCAAAGGACGTCAGGCCGAGGTGATGATTGAGGAACCGGAGCAGTATTTTACGGAGCTGAGGCAGGTGGATTTGTGGCAGGTCGTGGCGTTGGCGGACTTGGAGGATCCGGTGGGGTTTAGGCGGTAGTCCGGTGGTCTTCATACGCTTGGATGATGCGCTGGACGAGGGGATGGCGGACGACGTCGCGTTTGCCGAACTGGACGATGGCTACGCCTTCGACGTTGCGCAGGGCATTCATGGCCTCGACGAGGCCCGAGGTTTTATTGCGTGGGAGGTCGACTTGGGTGACATCGCCGGTGACGACGGCCTTGGAGTTGTAACCCAGGCGGGTCAGGAACATGAACATTTGTTCCATGGTACAGTTTTGGGCTTCATCGAGGATGATGAAGGCGTTGTTCAGGGTGCGGCCGCGCATGTAGGCGAGGGGGGCGATTTCGATAGTTCCTCGTGCGCGGTGCTTTTCTATCTCCTCGGCGGGCACCATATCGTGCAGGGCGTCGTGGAGTGGCCGGAGGTAGGGTGCGATTTTTTCGTAGAGGTCACCGGGCAGGAATCCCAGGGCTTCGCCGGCCTCGACGGCGGGGCGGGTAAGAATGATGCGTGAGACCTGATTTTCGCGGAGCGCGAGCACGGCCATGGCCATGGCGAGGTAGGTTTTTCCGGTGCCGGCAGGCCCGACGCCAAGTGTCAGGTCATGTTCTCGTATAGCTTGGACGTATGATTTTTGTCCGACCGTTTTCGGGGTGACTGTGGCTTTCCGTGTTGAGGTTTGGATGCGTTCCCCGAAGAGTTCACCGAGAGCGATGGGGCCTTCATGGCGGACGACATTGACGGCGTAGGCGAATTCCCGGTTGCGGATGACATGGCCGGCCCTGGTGGCGGACTCGAGGTGGCCGAACATGTGTTTGACCGAAGCGATTGCTTCCTCGGGGCCCTCCAGCTTGATCCAGCCTTCGCGGGAAGTGACTTGTACTCCCAGTTCGTCCTTGAGCAGCTGGAGGTTTCTGGGGTCGTTGTTGAACAGTTGTTGGGCGAGTCGTTCGGTTTCGAACTGCAGCGTTTCGAGGGCCATGGATGGTGGAGTTGGGGGGCTAGTCCTTGGGAGTGAGCAGGGGGCGGAGCTGGTTGGCAAGTTCGGTCAGCGCTTGAGGCATGACGGTATTGTTGGCCAGCACCGGCATGAAATTGGTGTCACCGCTCCAGCGGGGGACGATGTGAATGTGGAGGTGCTCGGTGATGCCGGCTCCGGCGCATTGGCCGAGATTGAGTCCGATATTGAAGCCCTGGGGTTTCATGACCTGTCGGAGCGCTTCCTGGCAGGCCTGCGACAAGCGCATGAGGTCGAGCAGTTCGTCATCAGTGAGGTCGGAGAGGTCGGCGCACTGCCGGTAGGGGACCACGAGGAGGTGTCCGCCGGTGTAGGGGTACGAGTTGAGCAGGGCGTAGCAGGTGCGACGGCGTGCGATGACCAGATTGGTTTCGTCGTCATTCGACTGACCGATGGTGGCGAAGAGGGAGTTGTCCTGGGAGGGTGATTTCGGGGTGAGGATATATTGAATTCGCCAGGGAGCGTGGAGGGATTCCATAGGCCTGATTAGTTGGTGGCGGGTGAGGAATGGGAGCGGAGGATTTGAGTGATGGCTTTGACGGCGAGTTCCATGAACAGGAAAGGTTTGGCGATGAGGTCATTGCCGCCGCTGAGGGTGGAACGAGCGCGGCTTTCGAAGTCGGTGAGACCGGTGACGAAGATGACCGGGGTCTTTTTGTTGGTGGTCCCGGCGCGGACGCGGGTGCAGACATCGAAGCCGGTTAACTCGGGCATATCGACGTCGAGGAAGATGAGGTCGAAGCGATGTTTTTCGAGCTGCTCGAGCGCTTTGACGGGGCTATCGAGAGTCGAGCAGGGTATTTGGGCTTTCTCGAGGGCGTAGGCTACTGCGCGGCGGCTGATGGATTCGTCATCGACGACGAGGATTTTTGGGCTGCTGACGACGTGGTCCTGGACTTCTGAGGTTTGGTTGAAGAGCTGGCCGAGGAAGTCGATGGTTTGGGCGGTGGTACGGGTGGTGGAGGCGGTGATATTTTTTGGTTTCTCGTAGAGTTCCTTGAGGAGGGCTTCGAGGGCGGAGCAGAGTCGGCTGACGGTATTGAGTCCGGCTACGCCGGCGTTTCCGGTGACCGAGTGGACTTTGCGATAAAGGGTAAAGAGGGCGGCGAGTCGGTTGGATTCACCCTCTGCCTTGATGAAATTCTGGAGCAGGAGGCGGAGTTGGGAGAGGGTTTCTGCGCTATTGTTGCGGAAGGCGCTTTTGAGGTCTGCCTCGAAGGTTTGTTCGGCGATGAACTCGGTATCTTCAGTCTGGGGTTCAGCGGTGGCTGCCGCGGGGGTGGGTGTTGGCTCGGAGGTCTCGCCTCTCAGTGCGCGGCGGATGGCTTCGACCACCTGCTTGGGGCTGGCGCTGGCCTTGATGAGGCACTGGTTTGCGCCCGCATCGTGTGCTTCGCGGAGGAGGTTGCTGAGGTAGGCGTTGGAGAGAACCACCACGGGCATCGTGGCGGTCTTTTCATTGGCGCGGATTCGTTTCAGTACCTCGACGCCATTTAGTTTAGGGAGCATGAGGTCGAGGACCACTGCATCGGGCTCGAAAGTCTCGACGGCCTGAAGACCGGCCTCGCCATCGGCCGCGAGTTCGACCTCGAAGCCTTCTCCGTTGAATTTTCGCCGGTAGATGGTGCCGACGATTTGGTCATCTTCGATGATCAGCACCTTGTTCATGGCTGGGGTGATCTGAGGCTTTGGAGGTGGGTCTCGAGAAAGGTGCGTACCCGGACGAGGTCCTTCGACACGCTCTCGAAGTGTTGCCGGGCCTGGGATAGATCGCCGTTACGGGCTTCTTGTTCGAGTGAGCGCAGGGCATCGACAACGGCGGTCATGCCGCAGGTGGAGCTGGCTCCGGCGGCCTTATGGGCCAGGCGTTCGATTTCGCGAGCGTCGTTATTCTGGATGGCGGTATCGAGCTCTGCGAGTTGTTCGTCGGTTTGCTGGAGGTAGAGGTCGGTGAGTTCGCGGACTTCTTCCTCGGTGGTGCCGGCCATTTCGGAGAGTCTTTCGACGTCGACTGGTGGCTCGGCGGTTGGGGCGGGATCAGTTGGCATGGGTTGCGGGACGTTTTCGGCGCGTGGCGGGTGGGGTGGTTGGTTAGGGGAGGAAATCCGGGGGCCCCAGCGTTCTATCATGGCCTGCACAGATTCGGGTCGGACTGGTTTGGAGAGATAATCATCCATGCCTGCGTTGAGGCAGCGTTCGCGGTCGCCGCTCATGGCACTGGCGGTCATGGCGACGATGACTGCGCGGTGCTGGGGGCATGTGGTTTCGAGTTCCCTGATTAGCTTTGTGGCCTCGAGTCCATCCAATTCGGGCATTTGGACATCCATGAAGATGATGTCGTAGGGCTGGCGTTTGACTGCATCGATTGCCTCGATACCATCGGCTGCGAGGTCGAGGTGGTAGCCCATCTGGTCGAAGAGGCGTACGGCGACCTTTTGATTGATTGTGTTGTCATCGGCCAGCAGCAGTCGCAGTGGCAGGCGTTGGGCGAGCTGGGTGTCGAGTCTGGCGATAGCGGGTCCGGTACGTTTGGGCTGGGACTTGGTGGAGCCGAGGATTTGGAGCAGGGTATCCTGGAGTTGGGCGTTTCTGACGGGTTTGGTCAGACAGGCGGCGAACGGGGAGGTTTGCGGGTTTTGGGATTCCTGGCGGAACTTCATGGAGCTAAGCAGGACGAGGGGGAACTGGGGGACTTGGGTGAGGTTTTTGATTTCCTTGGCGAGGGTGAGCCCATCCATTTCGGGCATCTGCATGTCGAGCAGGCCGATGTGGAACGTTTGGTTATTCTTGAGCAGCGCGAGGCATTCCCTGGCATCTGCGGCTTCGGACGGGTTCATGCCCCAGGACTTGGCGAGGACGGAGAGCATGCGCCGGTTGGCGAGATTATCGTCGACGATGAGGAGGTTGAGGCCGGAGAGGGTTTTGGTGACATCCGGGGGGGGGGCGGGGGTGGCGTCCGGGTCTTTTTGGGTGGTGATGGTGAAGTGGACCACGGAACCGACAATGGGGGTGCTTTCGACCCACATTTTGCCCCCCATGAGTTCTGCGAGGCTTTTACTGATGGCGAGACCGAGGCCGGTGCCGCCGTAGTGGCGTGAGGTGGAGGCGTCGACTTGGGAGAAGGAGCGGAAGAGCCTGGGAAGTTTTTCCGGTGGGATACCGATACCGGTATCCTGGACAGCGAAGTGAAGCGTGTGATGCTTATCTTCGGCCTGCTGGTTTGTTCCCGGCTGCAATTTGACGATGACTTCGCCCTTGGAGGTAAACTTTACGGCATTGCCGATGAGGTTAACGAGGATTTGGCGGACTCGTGTTACATCGCCGATGACGGAGGAGGGGAGGTTGCGGTTGAGTTCGCAGGCCAGTTCAATTTTCTTTTCGTCGGCTTTGGGGGCGAGGAGGTCGAGGGCATCCTCGATACAGTTCCGGAGGTCGAACGGCTGGTTTTCGAGTTCGAGTTTGCCTGACTCGATTTTGGAGAAGTCGAGGATATCGTTAATGATGGTCAGGAGGGAGTCGCCGCTGGAGCGTACAGTTTCTACGAGTTCGCGTTGTGCCTGGGTGAGTTCGGTTTCGAGCAGCAGCCCGGTGACGGCGATGACGCCGTTCATGGGGGTGCGGATTTCGTGGCTCATATTGGCCAGGAACTCGGACTTGGCGCGGGTGGCGGCTTCGGCGGCCTGTCGGGCCTTCAGCAGGTTGCTGTTGGCTGCTGCGAGGTGGTCCTGC
>JBMTVN010000202.1:0-7558 GCA_049451415.1 Limisphaerales bacterium
TGGTCCATTGCGGGGAATGGTATCCCACGGGGGTGCGGTGGGCAAGGGGCGAGGCGCAGAGGGCATAGCGCAGGGCACAGAGGGGCAAGCGCTAAGCGCTAAGCGGTAAGCGGGAAGGGGTAAGCGGGAAGCGCGGAGGGTTGAGGGCGCCTCAGGTCTTTGGTTGGTCGCGACGATATCCGATTTTCGGTATCCGGTATCCTGGTTCCTGCAGTTGCGAACATCAGTCTTCGATACCGATCCCGAAGCATTGTGGATTTGGCTGCGCCAAATCCAGTGGCGCTGCTGATTGATCCGAAGCACAGAAACTTCGACACTCTTCTCCCGCGGGCTTTGGGGCTGACGGCGAATAGATGCGAATGGTGGGGCTTCAGCGCGAATGGGTGTCGATGGACGCGAATAACTGGCGGGTGACCTTTGGCTTCTGGCTTTCCATCTTCGCTCTTCGAACTATGGAGGACAGGCTGGCGTTAGGGGGAGGTGGGGCAGAGGATGGCGTCGGACATGCCGTGGATGATTTTTTTATCGGCGGGGCAGATGGTGGCGAGGGTTCCGCCGTGGGAGACTTGGGGGTTTTGGTTGGGGCCGGAGACGAAGTAGTAGGGGCAGAGGCGGGTGCGGCCGTGATCTTGGAGGAGAGTGTGGGTGGTGAAGTTGACCCAGGAGCAGGGGATGCGTTTGGGTTTTTCGAAGCGTTGGAGGATGGAGGGGGAGGTGGGGAATTGGCTGAGGGCCTGGTGGACGGCTTGGGCCCAGTCTTTGGCGGGGAGGTCGCTACCGAGGTAGACGCCGCGGGCTCCCCAGGCTTGGGGTGAGAAGCCGGAGATTTTGAGGATGAGTTGGCGGTCTTTTTGGGAGAGTTCCTTGAGTTCTGACCAGTCGGAGAGGTTGAGGTCGGGGATGGCGGCGTGTGGGGGGAGTGGGGAGGGGTCGAGAATCCAGGTTCTGGGGGTGAGGGAGAGCAGTTGTTTGAAGTAGTGGGTGCCGAGTTCCTGTCGCCAGTAGTTTTCGAGGCGGCGGTTCCAGAGGAGGCCGAGGAGCATTTTTTCCTCGAGGAAGCTACGTGGTGGCGGGGTGAGGGAGATGGATTTGCTGAGGGTGGCCGTGAGGAGGGTTTGGGCGATGGGGAGGTTGGGGATATCGAACAGTTCGAAGAAGCGGTAGAAGGCGGTGCCGGGCTGGGGATTTCTGATTTCGGTATTATGGACTGAGCAGGGTATGCCGCGGTTGGACAGCTGTTGGGAGAGCCATTCCATTTCGGGCCGGTAGGTTTGGGATTCTTCGGAGACGAGGATTTCTATGGGTGTATTTGGGGGGAAGATGGAGGCGAAGCCATCGAGCATGCCGTTGGGGCCGCCGGCGACCTGGTGGTGGAGGGAGGAGTAGGTTTGGTTGAGCCAGGCGGTGAGGCCGATGCCGCCGGGGACGCTGTCGAGTTCGGTGATACGGAGGCCGTTTTCGCAGAGGAGCAGGTCGGGGCGGATGACCCGGGGCAGTTCATTTTTGAGGGGGTTGGCGCGTTGGAGTTCGATGATGTTGCGTGGTTTTCCGAGTTCGAGCCAATGGGCGATCCAGGGGGGTTGTTGTCCGGTGACGCTATGTCGGTAGAGGAGGTTGCAGGCGCGGTAGAACTGGTGGAGGATTTTTCCGAGGTTCCGGATGGTCTCGGAGGTGGTTGGATCGAGGGCGAGGGGTTCGGGGGCGGTGCGCCAATCGAGTTGATGGAAGAGGCCATGAGGGGGGAGCTGGTCCCGGATGGCTTGGGCTTGTTGGACGGGGGTCACGGGGGGCTGGGGGTCAGAGGTCATCCGGCTTCGAGGCACTTTGCGCCACTACGACGGGACGAGGGGGGCTGGGGTTAGGAGCGGATTTGGCCATTGCCGAAGCAGAGCCATTTGATGGTGGTGAGCTCTTCGAGGCCCATGGGGCCGCGAGCGCCGACTTTGTCGGTGCTGATCCCGATTTCTGCCCCCATGCCGAACTGGCTGCCATCGGTGAAGCGGGTGGAAGCGTTCCAGTAGACGGCTGCGGAGTCGACTGCGGCGAGGAATTTCCTGGCGGTGGGTTCGTGGGCAGTGATGATGCAATCGGAGTGGTGGCTGCCGTAGCGGTTGATGTGATGGATGGCTGAGTCGACGCCCTTGACCGTGCGGACATTGAGGATGAGGTCGTTATATTCCGTGTGGTAGTCTGCTTCGGTGGCGGGTTTGAGGTTGAGGGAGTTGGTGGTTTGGAGGATTTCGAGGCTTTCGGGGTCGGCGCGGAGCTCGACGTGATGTTGGGCGAGGGATTTGGCGATGATGGGGAGGAGAGTTTTGGCGACGGCGGCATCGACGAGCAGGGTTTCCATGGCGTTACAGACACCGGGGCGTTGGACCTTGGCGTTGACGGCGACGGCTTCGGCCATGTTGGGGTCGGCGTGGCGGTCGATGTAGGTATGGCAGACGCCTTTGTAGTGTTTGATGACGGGGACTTTCGAGCAATCGGCTACGGCGCGGATGAGGCCTTCACCTCCGCGGGGCATGCAGAGGTCGACGAGGTGGGTGAGGGAGAGGAGTTCGGGGATTGCGGCGCGGTCGGTGGTGGGGACGACTTGGATGGCGTGTTCGGGGAACTGGGGCATTGTTTTCTGGGCGGCTTCGACCATGATTTTGGCGATGAGCTGGTTGGAGTGGATGGCTTCTTTACCGCCGCGGAGGATGGTGGCGTTACCGGATTTGAGGCAGAGGCTGGCGGCGTCGGCGGTGACGTTGGGGCGGGATTCATAGATGATGACGACGACACCGATGGGGACGGAGACTTTTTGGAGTCGGAGTCCATTGGGGCGGGTTCGTTCTTCGAGAGTACGGCCGACGGGGTCTGGGAGTGCGGCGACTTCCTGCAGGCCTTGGGCCATGGCCTGGATGCGGGCGTCGGTGAGCTTGAGGCGGTCCAGCATGGCTTGGCTGAGGCCCATTTCTGCGGCGGTGGCGAGGTCTTGTTGGTTGGCTTGTTGGAGTTGGCTGGAGTGGTTGAGGATGGCCTTGGCCATGGCTTCGAGGCAGTGGTTTTTGTCCTGGGTAGAGAGGAGTGCGAGCTGGTGGGAGGCGGTTTTGGCTTGGGTTGCCAGCTGGAGCATTTGTTCGGCGACAGTCATGGGGTGGAGGATAGTGGTGGCCGGGGTACAGGGAAATGAAAACTGTGGTTTGCTGCCTTGACTGTGGGGGTGGTGGCGGTGCCTCATAGCGCCCGTTCCCTGTTTCCGGAGAGATGGACGCATCTATACGGCATGCGATTTATGGAGTTGAGCCCATTCGGGTATCGGCGGGGGTGTTGGATCGGGTGGAGGCGTTGTATGGCCGGTCGCAGTTTCGGGAGATTTGGGATGAGGTGATGGGCTTGGGACCCTTGGTGGCGTGGGAGGGGCCGGTGGCCTGTTCCTGGGCGGGGCGGTTGGCGGGGAATTTAGGGAATGACCGGTTGGCGGGGGTGATATTTCGGCGGGGTTTTCGGAGGTATCCTGACCGGGCGGATTTGGCGGGGTATTGCGCTTATGATTTGTTACGGCGTCGCGGGCCGTTGGCGACTTGGGAATGGTTGCGGGGTTTGGGGGAGATTGGTGGCGGGTTAACGGCGGATGAGCGGCTGACGTTTTGGTCGGCGCATTTGGAGGTGGCGTGTGCGTTTCGGGATTTTGGTCGGGCGGAGGAAGTATTGGGCTGGTGTGAGCTGGAGTGTGAGGGGAATCCGTGGGTGGCATTTTTGGGGGCGCGGTTGAAGGAGATGGAGGATGATTACGGGGCGGCGTTAGCGAGCAACGATGTGAGTTTAAGGAGTCGGCCGTTGTATCGTCCGGCTTTGCAGCAGCGGGCCCATTTGTTGCAGATCATGGATCGAGCGGAGGAGGCGCTGGAGTTTTTGGACGAGATGGTGGGGCGGACGACGTCCGGGTTATTGGAGTTGCAGCGGGCTCAGCTTTTGGGGGAGTTGGGGCGGTTTGAGGGGGCTTTGGAGGGGTATGATCGGTTTTTGGAGTTGAGTCCCTTGGCGGACGTGCATTATCGGCGGTGGGTGGATGGCCAGCGGTTGGCGTTGGCGTGCAGGGCGGGTGACCTGGGTCGGGCACGGATTTTTGTGGGGATGTTGCCGGAGGGGGAGCAGGTGGAGTTACGGGAGCGGTTGGGGTGTGAGGGGAGGGGGTGGGAGAGGCGGGTATTGCCGGTGGATTTTGTGCGGCAGCATCATTTGACGTGTGCTCCGGCGACGTTGGCGGCTTTGGCGCGTTATTGGGGTTTGAGGGCGGAGCATTTGGAATTGGCTGAGGCGATTTGTTATGACGGGACGAGTTCCTATGCGGAGCGGAAGTGGGCTGGGGGAGCGGGGTATGTGGTTTGCGAGTTTACCGTGACGTGGGAGGCTGCGGTGGGGCTGATTGATCGGGGTATTCCGTTTACTGTGGGGACGACGGAGACGACGAGCGGGCATTTGCAGGCGGTGGTGGGGTATGAGGAGTTGAGGCGGGTGCTGATTTTGCGGGATCCGTTTCATTATTATTTGAGGGAGGCGGCAGCTCCGGCGTTTTTTGATCGGTATGCGGCGCATGGGCCGAGGGGGATTGTGATGGTGCCGGAGGGGGAGGCGTCGCGGTTGGACGGGGTGGAGCTGCCGGATGCGGATTTGTATGATTGTTTATGGCAGGTGACGGAGGCCTTGGACCGTCACGATCGCGATGCGGCGAAGCGGGTTTTGGCGGCCATGGAGGAGGGACATGCGGGGCATCGGGTGGTGTGTTTGGCGGGGTGGGCATTGGCGCGGTATGACAACAACACGGCGGAAGTGTTGCGGTGGGTGGAGGAGCTATTGGGGAAGTATCCGGGGGATGGGAGTTTATTGGCGACGCGGTTGGATTGTTTACGGGTCTTACGGGATCGGCGTACGCGGGTGGCGGCCTTGGAGGAGCAGGCTGGGAGGGATCGGCCGGAGCCTTTGTTTTTGGCGTGGCTTGGGAATGAGCTGAGGCAGGATGGGCGGGAGTTGGAGCGTGCGGGAGTGATGTTGCGGAGGGCGTTGCGGTCGAGTCCGACGGAGCCGGAGTTACTGAGTTCCTATGCGGCGTATTTGGTGGATGCGGGGGAGCTGGACTGGTCGCATGAGGTAGCGCGTTTGGCGGCCTGTGCGGGGGAGCGGCGGGAGCATTATTCCCGGCTGTATTTTGAGTCTTCGCGGGCCTTGAGGCGGTCGGATGAGGCGCTGGACTTTTTGCGGGCGCGGCATCGGCGGCTGGGGCGGCGATCGGGGGAGCCATCATCGACTTTGTGTGATGTGTTGACTGAGTTATCGCGGGAGGAGGAGGCGGGTGAGGTGTTGGGGGAGGCGATGTTGTGGCGTCCGGAGGATGGGGATTTATTGTTGCAGGCGGTGAGGTGGCTGGCGTGACACGGGTCGGAGGGGGAGGCGAGGGAGTGTTTGGCGAGGGCGGAGGGGCGGACGCAGCGGACGGCGTGGTTGCGTGGGGCGGCGGCCTTGGCGGATCGTGAGGGGGATCGTGCGCGTTGCATTGGGATATGGCGCGAGGTGGTTGGGGTGGAGCCATTGGCAGTGGATGCGCAGCGGGCCTTGGTTTGGGCGCTGGAGGAGGGGGAGGGGCATGCGGCTGCTTTGGCGCACTTGGAGGAGGTATGTGGGCGGTTTCCGCAGCACTGCGGGTTATTGGGTTTGTTGGTGGAGTTACAGCGTCGGCACGGTGTGGAGGCGTATGAGGCGGCTTTGCGTCGGTTGATCCGGGTGAATCCTGCGGATGCGTTTGCGCATCGGGAGCTGGCTTCGAGGTTGGAGGATGTGGGGCGGGTGGAGGAGGCCTTGGTATTTGCGGAGCGGGCGATTGAGCTGGATCCGGACAACACCTTTGGTTTTAGCGTACGCGGGGCGATTCATTTGAGGGCGGGGCGGACGGAGGCGGGTCGTGCGGATTTGGAGCGGGCGGTGTGTTTATCGGTGGAGAACGGTTATGCGGTGGAGCGTTTTGTGGGGACGGCGACCACGACTGCGGCGCGTTCGGCGGCGTTAGATTTGGTGCAGGCGGAGTTAGTGCGGCAGGTGGTCTTTGACACGGCGTTGTTTGCGTTTCAGTCGGCGGCGCGTGGGGTGTTATCGCCTGAGCTATTATTGGCGAGGTTACGGGAGGCGCAGGGGGTGAGGCCTGATCTGTGGTGTGCGTGGGGTGCGTTGGTGGTTCAGTTGCGGGACATGGATCAGCTGGAGGAGGCGTTGGAGTTGGGGGTGGGTGCGTGTGAGCGATTTCCCTTTGTGCCGCGGTTATGGGTGGAGCTGGCGGAGGTGAGGCTGGCGAGGCTGGAATTCGGGGAGGGGGCGGAGGCGTTGGAGCGGGCATTGGAGTTGAATCCGGGCTACAGCATGGCGGCGGACGAGCTGGCGGACATTTACCGGAGGATGGGGAATTTGGAGCGGGCGCGGGGTGTGTTGGAGCGTGTATTGGTGCATGCGCCGCTGGTGGCGGCGAACCACGGGTGTTTGGCGGAGGTGTTGTGGGAGTGTGGTGAGAGGGAAGCGGCGCTGGAGCGGATGTTGCAGGCGCTGCAACTGGACCCGGAGTATACGTGGGCTTGGAGGGCCTTGGAGGACTGGAGTTCTGAGCTGGCGCGGCCGGAGGTGGTGATTGGGGCGGCGGAAGCCTTGACCCAGCGGCATCCACAGGAGGCTTCGTCGTGGAGGCATTTGGCTGAGGTCCTGGCGCGGTGCGGGGAGTCGGTCCGGGCGTTGGAAGCGGTTGAGCGTGCTTTGGGATTAGATGGGAAGGATGTGTCGTCGTATGAACTGAAGGCGCGGATTTTCACATCGATGGATCGGTTTGAGGAGGCGATCGAGTGTTGTCGGGTTGGGGTATTTTTGGAGCGTCCTGCGGGTTTGGTAGCGAGGGAGGCATGGGTGGAGGAGAGTCGGGGGAGGGACAAGGTGGCTTTGGAGCGGATGCGGGAGGCATTGGATTTGGATCCGGGGATGTATCGGGGCTGGCAGTTTGTGGCGGAGCGGTTGACGGAGGCGGGGGATTATGCCGGGGCGGCGGATGCGGCGGATCACATGGCGAGGTTGGCGCCGCAGCATCCGGTGCCTTTGGGGTTTGCGGCGGATTTGAGGGTGCGGATGGGGGATCGTGCGGGGGCGGTGGAGCGATTGGACCGGGCGTTTCAGATGGAGCGGGAGTATGGGTAGGCGGGGTGGCAGCTGGCGCGGATTTATTTGGAGGACGATCGGCTGGAGGAGGCTGGCGGGGTGGTGGAGTTATTGCGGAGGCATCATGCGGGTGCGGTGACGGAGGCTTATGGGGTGGTGTTGTTGGTGAAGGAAGGGATGGGTGATGAGGCGTTGGAGGCCTTTCGTCGGTTGTGCGGGTTACGGGAGGATGCGGACTGGTGTGTGGGTTATGCGGCGGACGGTTTGGATGCTGGGGGTATGCGGGCGGGGGTGAATCTGGTTTTGGGTGAGCTGGTGCGGGGGGAGGGGGTGGATCCCCGGGTGGTAGTTTTATGGGCACGGCGTTGTTTGGGGCGCTGGAGGCGTG
>JBMTVN010000203.1:0-7543 GCA_049451415.1 Limisphaerales bacterium
AAAACCATTGGCGGCTATCCAACGCAGGAGAGTGACGTTGAGGCGGGTTTTGGGGCTGACGATCAAGGCGATTATGCCGACCTCCCGAAGGAACTCGGAAAGGGGCAATCGTTCCGAGGGACGACGGCCCGGCCTGCGGAGTTTGGCAGCACGTTGCAGGCCTACTGTCGCAACCGCGATCGGGACCGGGTCATTGCCAACTGGGGCCATGACGCGTATGTGGCTTCGGCACTGGATGATGGCGGGATGATTGGAAGCAAGATCGCGCTGTTTGTCTGTCCGACGTCGCAGGTTCTGGAAGTGATTGGGGCCATTGAAGTGGCGGAGGGCTTGCCTCACCCGATGTTGGACGGCGTATGGGGTAAAGTGTCGCCGGATGCAACGTGTTCCTATCTCATTGTCGATTTTGGGGAGGACACGATTGACCGGGCGGTGGAGATGACGCGGAGGGCGGGCCTGCGCTATCTATATCACAGTTCTCCTTTTGAGACTTGGGGACACTTTACGCTCAAGCCCGGTCTTTTCCCGCGGGGATGGGACAGTTTCAAGGCATGTGTCGAGATTGCGGCGAAGGCGGGAGTTCACCTGGGATTCCACACCCTGTCGAACTTCATTACTCCGAACGACGCCTATGTCACCCCGGTCCCTGATTCGCGGCTGGCAGCCGTTGGTTCAAGCAGGCTTGTCACGGAGATGAATGCCAGCCAGACAGAGGTTCCGATCGAGTCACCGCTGTATTTTCAAAAGGCCACCACACTGAACACGGTCAGGATCGGGCAGGAGCTGATCCGCTACGGCTCGGTTTCGGTGGAGGCACCCTGGCGGTTGTTGGAGTGCCAGCGGGGTGCATGGGGAACCAGGGCGGGCAGTCACGCGGCGGGCGATCCCGTTGCCAAGCTGATGGATCACAGTTACCAGACATTTCTAACCGATGCGGACCTTTCGCAGGAGGTGGCGCGGAACATTGCGCGCTTCTGTAATGAGACGGGGGCACGGCAGCTGTCGTTCGATGGTTTGGAAGGCAACTGGGCGACTGGATTGGGGCAGTATGGTCGTACACTCTTCACGCAGGCATGGTATGAGGCCTTGGAACCCGGGCTGCGCGGGCAGGTCATCAATGACGCCAGTAATCCCGGACATTTCAACTGGCATATCTATACGCGCATGAACTGGGGGGAGCCGTGGTATGCGGGCTTTCGTGAGAGCCAGACTCTGTATCGGTTTAAGAACCAGTTGTATTTTGAGCGCAACCTCATGCCCCGGATGCTCGGCTGGTTTGCCTTGCGTCCGGACACAAGCCTGGAGGATGCCGAGTGGCTTTTGGCCCGTGCCGCAGGGTTTGATGCGGGTTTTACTTTGGCAACGAGCCTTGCAAGCACCGCTCAGCTTGAGGCGGATCCGCATGCTGTGGACGCAGCTCGGGATTTCGGTGCGGTGCCGGCGATTCTGGAAGCCATTCGTCAGTGGGAGACAGCCCGGATGGCACGGGCCTTCCCGGCTGATCTGAGGGCCGCGTTGTGCGACAACAAACGGGAGTTTCATTTGCAGGCTTCCGGGGCAGGAGCTTGGGACTTGTATGAGTATCACCTCCAGAGGCTTTCCTTGGACACGGTGAATGCAGCGCTGGCCGAAACCCGCTTCGCTCATCCCTTTCGAAAGCAGCCACTGCAATGGATCATCCGCAATGTGGGCAAGGATGCGCTAAAAGGCCTGAAGCTCAGCATGGGTCCGGTGGCAGTTCTGGATATGAAAGAGCAGGCTGTGCCTGCCGGCGGCGCGGTCCGGTACGATGGCGGAGAGAAGGCGCTCGTGTGCGATTCAACCTGGCGACCCGTCCACGAGATTGCAGTTCAGCGTGCCGCGGCAGAAGTCGAAGGTGACAACGCCCGCCTGAGCCTGGCCTGGCAGCCTCAAACCGAGGGAAGCCTCAAGATCGAGTTTCGCACCGTCGGGCCCGCGATACGAATCGCCGCGCAGGGGAGTCAAAAGCAGGATTAGCGACCTTTGGTTTCAGGGTCGAAAATAGGTTCTAAGCGGCGGGGTAAAAGGGTGGGCTTTCCTGGTGGCTTAGATTCGCTTTTGGGCCCCAAGAATCCGCTCTAAGGGCCGATTTGAGCCATTTGAACTGGGTTAAGCTCCTCCTGCCAAGGCACTTGCTCAGGTGACACCACGTTTACGCCGGTGTTTTCCGTGCCGGGGGTTGGGCCATAGAGGACCATAATCCATTGCCGGGACGGTTCGTGCCAAAATACGGCGGGGTCGCGGTGTGCGTGAGTCAGCACCGGGTTTTGGTCGTATTTCATCCAGTTGAGTCCCCCGTCCCGGCTGTAGGAGATGCATTGGTTGAGATTATCGGTGCTGCTCCAGAACGCGATCATGGCAGGCTCCCGGCCATTCCCGAGCCCTGAGACGTTATGGTAATCCACAACAGCTCCACCGGACTGCGTGCCGCCGAATTGGCCGCCTTTGCCAAAGGCGGGCGGCATTTCTTCCCAGTGAATGAGATCGCGGCTCACGGCATGCAACCAGCAGGACCACCAGCGTTGAGCAAAGAAGTGGTATTCCCCATTGTAATAGACGAGTCCATTGACGTCGTTGATCCATCCTTCCTGGTGGGGCCCGGGTTCGATGGTGTAATCATCCCAATAGCGTGCAGAGAAGTGGAACTGGGGTCGAAGCGCCTCTTGATACAGGGAGGCTCGGGTTTCCCGGTTCGGCTGTTGAGCAAGCAGAAGCAAGGGAGCCATTAAGGCCAGCCCGATCCAGCGTCCCGGGTGAGCGTGAGTTGCCTTGGGCCTGCTGGCTGTAAGAGTGCGCGTGGTGGACGTTCCCTTCTTGGAGCCGTAGTGGTTTGTCTGCATGATGCCACGCCATTATTGGATGACTGTGCGAAGGAGCACCCATGGATGGAATCCGACCGTAGCCGCGCTACGAGTTGTGGTCTACCAAAGACTGTTTGAACCATGGGAGCTTCGTTTTCACGGGAGGTTGTTTGAGGCTGGTGTGGGTGATGGGTAATCAGCTTGCAACGCAGACACCGGGGCTTATGTTTCCTGAGCACCCGCCAAACCACACTATTCATTCATACTGCCATGATGCGGACACCTCTTCTTTTAGCCCTCGCTGGTAGTCTTTGTTGCCATTATGCCCACTCGGCCGACTGGCCGCAGTATTTGGGACCGAACCGAGACAGCAAATCCTCTGAGCAGGGCATTGCTCGTGCGTGGCCGGAAACCGGTCCCAAGGAGTTGTGGTCAGTCCCTGTTGGCAAGGGTTACGGTGGTCCCGCGATTCAGTCGGGGAAGGTCTATTTGTTGGATCGTGACGACGAGGTGGGTGACATCTTGCGGTGTTGGGATTTGAACAGCGGGGAGGAGCTCTGGAAGTTTGCCTACGATGCAGCGGGCACAGTCATGTTTCCGGGGTCACGCAGCGTGCCTACGATCGAAGGCGGTTTCATCTACACCTGTGGACACAACGGCGACCTTTACTGCATTGATCTTGGGACCCATAAGCCGGTCTGGCATGCAAATGTCTGGACGGATTACGGTGGGAAGCCGCCGAAGACTGACGGGGGCGGGTTTCGTCCCGGCGCAGCTGAACCCGGTGCCTTTCCCATCTGGGCCATCACCCAATGTCCACTCATCTACGGGGACTTGCTGATTGTGGCGTCCCAGGCGCCTGAGGCGGGCGTGGTGGCCTATGCAAAGAAGACCGGGGAAGTTGTATGGAAGACGCCGTCGCTCGGATATATCGGCTATGTCAGCCCGTCTATCGCCAAAGTGCATGGTGCGGATCACATCGTCATGGTTACGCCCTCGACAAACCCCTTCAGCCGCTCCAGCCCGGACGAAAACAAGCTGGGTACCGTGGTGGGTTTGGAGCCTTCCACCGGCAAGCTACTTTGGACGTATGACAGGTGGGAATGCCATGTATCGGTTCCCAGTGCGGTTGATGCGGGCGACAACAAGATTCTTGTTGCTGGCGGATATGAACTGGGGGCCACCATGATTCAAATCGACAAGGCTCCCGACGGGAGCTTCAGCGCAAAGGAGGTGTTCACCACCAAACAGTTCGGGGACCAGACCAAGGCGCCATTGCTGCATGAAGACCACTTTTATGCCGAATATGGCACAAACAGTCGCCGGGATGGTTTGGTTTGCATGGACATGAACGGGGAGGTTCTGTGGAAGACTGGGCGGAAACCGGATTTCAACAAGGGCAGCATGATTTTGGTGGATGGCCTGATCCTGGCAACGGATGGCTCGATGGGGCTTTACCTGATAGAACCGGATCCCGAGGGTTACAAGCAACTGGCGAGCGCCCGTGTTCTGGCCGAGGTGGAAGGTCCGGAGGGAAGTGATATTGCGTCGCGTGTTGGGGGTAGGACCCAGAATTGGGCGCCCCTGGCGTTGTCTGACGGCAAGCTTCTGGTCAGGGACCAGAAGGTCATGAAGTGTTTGGCGGTGAAGTAACTCCGCCGGAAATGCCACTACGCGCCCTATGTGACCAGGCTATCTTGCCGGAGCTGCATGATCAGAAGCCAATTAATGCTCCAACGGCATCAAGACCTCCGGCGATAGAGCAGGACTTTGGCTTTGTAGTCTTCCTCGACGAAGACCAGATATTCGCCATTCTTGCGCCTGTGGGCACTGATGCCGGTGAGGATGTCGATCCAGCCGGTGTTCTCCACGCCGCCGACGGTTGGTCCCGGGTCCAGAGTTCCGACCTCGGCGCCATCGCTCGACCGGTTGATCCATATCCTGCCTCGTTCCTTCCATCCTCCGGTGAAGACATAGTCGCCGGCGGCTGCGATGCAGCCTACCTCCTGGCCGGCTCCGGGGGCGACGGAGACCGTTGATCGATTGCCAGCAAGATAGCCTTGGCAGATGTGGACCCGGCCGATGTGACGCATGTGACTTCCTTCCTCGGCGACGATGAGGGTGTCCGCGGCGTCGAGGTAGACCACGCGGGCGATCTTGTTCACCCCCTCCGGTGGGTCCATGACGGTGATCTTGTCTGCGGAATACATTGAGTTGCCGACTTGGTCGAGACCCTGAAAGTCGTAACGAAAATAGCCATAGGCCATCCAGATGCCTGATGTGGTGTCACCAGAGGAATTCATTGGCGTCCAGCAGGTTGCGCTAAATCAGGGGGTGTATTTTGGGCTTACAGCCTGTTTTGGGGGTCGCAAAGCGGTTCTAAGCGGCGGAGGAAAAAGGTGGGCTTTCGAGGTGGCTTAGATTCATTTTTGGGTCCCAAAAATCGGCTCTAAGGGACGATTTGAGCCACTTGAACTGGGTTAAACCCATCTTGCCCATGGACTTGCTCAGGTGAGACCATGCCTGCCGCCAGCTTCGTGGGTCTGCGGGGTTGCGTTTTACCTGTTCGATCCTGAGCATGAGGCAGGATTGAGCGAGTTGATTCTTTGATTTCTTTCGGGATGAAGGCTTCACGTCACCAGGTTGTTATTGTTGGATCCGGGATTATCGGGCTGAGCCACGCTGTTCTGGCGCGCGAGGCGGGGTATTCCGTGTGTGTGTATGAGCGGTCGTCCCGACCGCTGGGAGCGTCCGTGCGCAATTTCGGAACGGCATGGCCACTGGGGTGCACCGTTGGTCCTGAACGTGACCAGGCTTTGTTTGGTGTAGAGACCTGGAAGCGCATCGTCGCTGAGGCTGACATTTGGCATGATCCGTGTGGATCGCTTGGACTGGCTTACCGGAAGGAATCCTGGGAGGTGCTTTGCGAGTTTCAGCAGCGGGTTGGGGTGGGTGCCTTTGAACTGCTGGATCAGGCGGCCGTGATGCGGCGGTTTCCATTGGTGAATCCGTCTGGACTGCGGGGTGGACTGTTCAGCGCGAGCGAGCTGGTGGTTCAGCCTACGAGGGCGATGGCCAAACTGGTGCAGCATGCCCTGTCGCTGGGGGTGGAATTCAGGTTTGAGACTCCGATTGTTGGGGTGGGGGAGGGGAAGGTCATGACGAGCCACGGCCGAGAACACGGCTTTGATCACCTGCTGATTGCTGCGGGGGAAGAGATGCGTCTTTTATTTCCCGAGGCACTCAACTCGGCCGGCGTTCAGCCCTGTCATTTGCAGATGATGCGCACGGGACCGGTTTCCCGTGACCGTCGAATTGGTGCTGTGCTCGTTTCCGACCTCTCGCTTGTCCACTACCCTGCCTTTCAAGGGTGTCCGTCACTGTCTTCCCTGCGGCAGCGTTTGGAGTCAGAGCTGGCTGAGTTGCTCCAATATGGCATCCACATCTTTGTCGCGCAGCATGACGATGGCAGGCTGACCCTGGGAGACTCCCATGAGTATGGTTGGGATCGCGAACCGGGATCCCGGCAGCATATCGATGAACTGATTCTGGGTGGAGTGCGATCCTTGCTTTCCGAACCTCTGCCAGCGGTGGAATCACGCTGGGTGGGCACCTACCTGAAGAGCACGAAGGGTGTTACGCAGGTGGTGCTGCATCCAGGCGAGCGCGTGACGCTTGTTGCGGCTATGGGTGGGCTGGGCATGACCTTGTGTTGGGGACTAGCCAAGCGTTCGGTTGAGCGATGGCAGGCGTTGGAGTGTTGACGCGTGCGGGGCGTTCGCGTTGCCGACCATCTGTCGTATCAAAGATGTCGCTTGAGGAATGCACGTCCCGAGCCAGTCTTCAGATAGCGCTCAAAAGCCAGAGCGCGCGCTCGTTCGCGGAAGGCGGTGGCGGAACGGACGACCCTGGGGGTGAATTTGGAAGTCTGGGGCACTTTGCCTGAGTTGTGGTATTGGAGACGTTGGTGCAGGTCAGTGGTGTGGCCGGTGTAGAGCTGGTTGGGATGGGAGAGGGACTGAAGGATGTAGACGTAGTGGTAGGTGTTCACTGCGCTGTATAGAGGTTGATTTGCAGTATTGGGGTCAGTAACGGTGTCGTTCCATCTGCCGACCTAATAAACCTGACGCTACTCCTTGTTCCCGGCTGAGTTTGAACAGCTCTGTGCCCTGTCTGTTGGATCTGCCCTCCTTCGCTCCTCGCTTGGCTTGGAGCTTCGGCGCGCAGCCTTCGCCCCCGGACCTTTTTCTGGAAAAGGCTGGCCTGCCAGCCGAAGTGCCAATCTGAAAGATTGGAGCGAAGGCTGGAGGCGGAGGTCGGAATCGAACCGACGAATGGAGCTTTTGCAGAGCTCTGCCTTACCACTTGGCTACTCCGCCGCCACAGAAGAGGTGGAAGAATACGGAGATCGGGCGGTGGTGCAAGCTGAAGTTTTTTGTGTGTTGGTGAAAACCGCTGGGCAGGGTTGTGCGGGGGTGTGTTGCCGTCTTGCCCCGGGGTGGGGCGGGGCGATAGGGTGCGCGGCTGATGCGGCTACTGGATCGGTATTTGTTGCGCGAACTGATGGTGCCTTTGCCCTATTGCCTGGGGGGGTTCCTGACGTTCTTTATTTCATCCGATCTGATTTCGGAGCTGGACGATTTCCGGGAGGACGGTTTGGGGATTATGGATGTGGCCGAGTATTACCTCGTGAAGCTGCCTGAGTATTTGGTGCTGTTGCT
>JBMTVN010000204.1:0-7537 GCA_049451415.1 Limisphaerales bacterium
CTGCTGCCGGCCGGGTGAGGCTGAGCCTTTTGTCTCATCGACATGCCTTTGGGTTGTTTGTGGCATCCTTTGTGATTCAACCTCCCTCTTCGCCCTCCCGTTCCCTTTCGGCCCCCCGGTGTCAAAACTTATGAGTCAACAGGGATGACTGACTCTGCTGCCTTTTAACTTGAATGGCTGTTCTAATTCGGGGGAGGTTCGGCTGTTTCTCTGAGCCGTCCATTTGGATCAGCACTCTGCCTGTGTGAACTGAGGGAGCGCTGAGTCTAAGGGGGGCATGGGTCTTATCCTGACGAGAGATTTGTATGGTAGAGCCATTACTCCAACTTGACGCGATACAGAAGGCCTTCGGCGGGGTAGTGGCACTGCGGCATGCAGTACTGGAAGTGCGTTCGGGTGAGGTATTGGGTTTGGTGGGGGAGAACGGGGCGGGTAAGAGCACACTGATCAACATTGCCACGGGCTTGTTCGCGCCCGACAAGGGGGCCGTTCGACTGGAGGGTAGGGAGGTTTATTTTCGTACCCCGAGGCATGCTGCGGAGAACGGGGTGATGGTGGTTCATCAGGAGGCGGATCTTTTCCCGCAGCTGAGCATTGCCGAGAACATGTTGTTGGGGCGCGGACTTGTTCGGGGCAAGGGAGGTCTGGTGAGTTGGGGGGCGACGCATGCTGAGGCTGCTCGCATGGTGCAGGATTTGGGAGAAGACTTTGATGTGCGACAGGAGGCGGGCACCCTGACGGTGGCCCGGCGGACCATGGCTGAGATTTCCGCGGCTGTCTCCACCAGTCCGAAAGTGCTTTTCCTGGACGAACCAACAGCCTCGTTAACCGTCAAGGAAATCGAGAACCTCTTCCGTCAGATTCGTCGGTTGAAGGCTGCTGGTGTGGGCATCGTTTATGTGAGTCATCGGTTGGAGGAGATTCTGGAGATCTGCGACCGGGTGACCATCATGCGCGATGGTGCGACTATCGAGACCCGGTCGACTGGTGAGTTAACGATGGATGAGATCGTGGCCACCATGGTGGGGCGGGAGCTGGAGGGCATTCAGGTGCGCCCATCCGGCGAGGTCGGGGATGTGCGGGTGCGCTTCCGGGGTGTGACGGCTCGAGACGGGAGTTTTCGGGATGTGTCGTTTGACGTGCGGGCGGGTGAGATTGTGGGGATGTATGGCTTTGTTGGGGCGGGACGCAGCGAGTTTGCGCAGGCTTTGTTTGGCGTGAACGAGTTGGAGGATGGAGTAGTGGAGATTGATGGTCGGGAGCTGAAGGTGGGTTCACCGCGTCAGGCGGTGGTGGAGGGGATTGCCTATCTTCCAGAGGATCGTCTGGTTCAGGCGGTATTTCGCGAGCATTCCCTTCGTGCCAACGCCAGCGTGACTTTGTTGCCCCGCCTGAGTTCGTGGGGGGTCATCCAGTCCGGGGCCGAACAGGATCTTGCGTCCAGAGTGATCCGCGAAATGAATGTCAAAGCCGCATCCATGGAGCAGGCGATTGGCACCTTGAGCGGGGGAAACCAACAGAAAGTGATTTTCGGGCGATGGGCGGCGACGCGGCCTCGGTTGCTGATCCTGGATGAGCCGACCCGGGGGGTGGATGTAGGGGCGAAAGCGGAAATTCACAGATTGATCCTGCAATTGGCTGCCGGGGGCACTGCCGTATTGATGATCAGTTCTGAACTTCCGGAGGTGATGACGATGAGTCATCGGGTCATTACCTTGTCCGAGGGACGAGTGACTGGGGAGTTTGATCCACGGAAGGATGATGAGAAGGCGATTGCGGCGGCGGCGGTTCCGCGGAGTGGGGAGCGCGTGGTGGTGGTGCCCTCCCGGTTGAGGCAGATCACGATGCAGGTGCTGCAGATGCGGGAATTAGGATTGATCCTCTTCATGCTCCTGCTTGGGGGTTACATGACTCTGGCGCGGCCGGAGTCCTTTGCCACTTTGAAGAACCTGGTAGATATCCTGAAGAACGCCGCCATTCCGGCTATTATGGCGCAGGGGGCCATGATGATTATCTGCGCGGGGGGCATTGATATTTCGGTGGGATCTATGATGGGGCTGGTGGGAGCTTTGGCTGCATTGGCCGTCCAGTCGGGGGTGCCTCCTGCGGTGTGCATGATGATAGCGATGGCTGGAGGGCTATTGTGTAGTTTGGTGAACGGCGGTTTATCGCTGGCGGCGAGGATTCACCCGATTATTGTGACGCTGGCTGGGCTGAGTATCTACCGGGGCTTGATGCGGATTGTGACGGGTGGGAAGGAGGTGATGAACCTGTCTCCGGATTACCGTGCTTTTGCTGATGGTCTCTGGTTGGGGACACCGAAGGTTTGTTATTACGTGATCGTGGTTTCTGTGCTGGCGCATATCTTGTTGCGCTACACGCTTGCCGGTCGTCGTGTATTGGCGCTGGGGAACTCTGCGAGTGCTGCGCGGTTGATCGGGTTGTCCCAGGTTCGGATCACCCTGATGGTATTTGCGTGGTCTGGTTTGTTGGTGGGTTTGTGTGCGGTATTGAATGCGGCTTACTACGGAAAAGTGCAGGCCAACACGGGGTCTGGACTGGAGTTGCAGGCAATTGCTGCAGCGGTGATCGGCGGGACGAATATTCTGGGTGGACGAGGCTCCGCCTGGGGAACCCTGCTGGGGGCCTTGCTGGTATCGATGCTTTACAACAGTCTGGTGCTGCTGGAGGCCAGTTCCTACTGGCAAAATATCTTTGTTGGAGGGCTTATTCTGCTAGCCGTCGTGCTGGATGCCCTCGCACAGCGCTTGAGAGGGGAGGCGCGTTAGCATGCCGAAGCGACTGTTGGACAGGATGCTGCATTCCCGTGAGCTGGTGCTCTTCGGTGTTCTCTGCCTGATGTTCACTGGCTTTGCGTTGACCACCGAGTATTTTTTGAACCTGGATGCCCTGCTGAGTCAAAGCCGGTATTGGGTTGCGCCCGGGATGCTGGCGGTTCCCATGACCTTTGTGATCGCGACTGCGGGCATTGATTTGTCTGTGGGTTCGATTGTGGGCATGTGTGGGATCGTGCTGGGAATTCTGTATCGCGATTATCACTGGCCCATTGCCGGAGCTGCTGCAGCTGCCGTTCTCTCCGGTACCGCTGCTGGTGCCCTGAACGGAGGAGTGAGCAGTGTCCTGCGCATTCCGCCGCTGGTTGTCACCCTCGCTACCATGACCCTGTTTCGTGGTGTGGCATTTGGTCTGAGCAAGGCGGACGCCATCAGCCATTTCCCCTCGGCGATATCGTGGCTGGGGAACGGCGCCTTGTTTATCTTCTACTTCCGCGGAGAGACGGTAGTAGTTCCGGCGACTTTATTGGGGTTGGTGTTGGTTGGAATCGCCGGGGTAATGCTCCTCCGTTATTCCTGGGTGGGGCGCTACTCTCTTGCGGTGGGTGAAAACGCGGTGGCTGCTTCCTTTGCGGCCATCCCTGTCCGATGGCTTCTCTTTGGTATTTACACCGCAACGGGTTTCGTTTGCGGCGTGGCATCACTTTTTTACACGGCAGTCTTTGCTACGGCGCGCGCAGATGGAGGGGTTGGTCTAGAGTTGGAAGCCATTGCCGCCGTGGTGATCGGAGGAACCCGTATCAGCGGTGGCCAGGCTTCAGTGACCGGCACCTTGCTAGGACTCCTGATCATCAGTATTCTCCGCTACGGTCTGGATCTGAGCGGTGTTAAATCCCAATACGTGGTCATCATTGTCGGTGTGTTGCTGGTGGTGACTGCGGTTTTTAACGAATGGATGGCCCGTCGGGCCGGAACCAAAAAACAATGAAACGTTGCGTTGCTTTGATGGGGGGTGGAATCGCCCTGATTGTTGCCCTGATGGGTTGTGGTAAACCCGGTGGGAGCGGCGTGGCTTCCGGCACTTCCGCAGCCACGAAGCCCATTAAGATTGGTGTTATGCCAAAGCTCGTGGGTATCGATTACTTCAATGCGGCGGAGAAAGGTGCGCGCGAAGCCAGTGCGGCGTTGGGAGTGGAGTTGGATTACGACGGTCCGGTGGAACCTGATGTCACCAAGCAGGTTCAGATGATCGATACCTGGATCACCAGGAAATACGACGCGATCTGTGTCGCTCCGAATGATCCGGACGCGATCAGTGACGTGCTCAAGAAAGCCCGGTCGCGAGGGATTAAAGTGATTACCTGGGATACGGATGCACAGCCTGATGCGCGGGACTTTTTTGTGAACCAGACCACCTCTGAAGGTATTGCCAGAAGCATGATGGACATCATGGCGGAGAGCGTGGGCGAGGAGGCCAGGTTCATTAACATCACCGGGACGCTGACAGCGGCGAACCAGAATGCCTGGATGAAGTTGATGGAGGATTATCGGCAGGAGAAGTATCCGAACATGAAGAATCTCTCCGGGACGCCGAAGGAATCAGGGGAGGATCAGGCCCGGGCGACACAGGTTTGCGCTGACAGCCTGAAGGCCTATCCGGATCTTCAGGGGATCTTCGCGCTCACGTCGGTGGCGCTTCCTGGCAGTGCGGAGGCGCTTCGGAAGGCCGGGGCGGCAGACAAAGTGTTTCTGACGGGGTTGGCAACCCCCAAGTCCATGAAAGAATACGTGCTGGACGGGACGGTAAAGCAGTTCGTTCTCTGGAATGTTCCTGATTTGGGTTACCTGACCGTCCATGCTGCCGTGGCAGCGGTCAAAGGGGAGCTCACGGTGGGTGGTAATTCTTTCAACGTCGGACGGATCACGACCTCCCGGAAGCAAGGCGCCGAGATTGTCCTCGGCGAGCCATTGGTCTTCAACAAGGACAATATCGAGGACTTCGACTACTAATCGCCTGGGCATCCTGTCTTCCCCGGACCCCAACGACTTTCAGGTTCAGGGGGTTGGTGCCTGTGGAGGGGTCACTTTGCGCCGTAATGAGCACTTTTTGACCCCCAAAAGGGCTCCTTACGGCAGTTTTACGAGGAACCGTCTTTGGACGTTACGGGATGGAACAACACGGGAGTTGCCAAAAAGTCCCTTGGTTGGCATTTTCTATGCCTGTCCAAAGCAATTTAAACCTAAGTCAAGTTCCCCTTATGCGAATTGCCATTTACTCCCTGACTTTGTCGTTTTTGGTCTTAAGTAACGCCGCGCGGTCTGCTCCGGCGATTGATCCCGAGAGTGGGGCCGAATATGTGACGGGTGAGGTGGTGGTTCAGTTTGAGCCCGGGGCGTCGGATGCGGAGGTCTTGGATGCGGTGCAGCGCAGCGGAATGGTTTTCAAGCGTTCGGTGCGGGGGCGTCGGCAGGGGCGGTCCGGTGTAGATCCGGCAGTTTATGTGGCGAGAGTTCCAAGGTCGGCGGGTCAGGTTACAAGGATGCTGAGGAATCATCCCGGTGTGAGATCAGCTGAACCCAACTGGATTTACCATGCGACGACGATTCCTTCGGAGGCCGGGGGGCTTTGGGGTATGGGAGGTGGTTTTGGGGCCAATGCAGTGGGGGCGTGGAGTGCCGGATACACGGGCGGGCAGACGGTGGTTGTGGGTATCTTGGATGAGGGTATTGATGTGGATCACTTGGATTTAGCCCCAAACATCTGGACGAATCCGGACCCGCAGGCTCCGGATGTTCATGGGTGGGATTTTTTCCATGACGATGCCACCGTATTCGACGGTGGGGATGCTGACGGTTGTGCTGATTCTCATGGGACGCATGTAGCCGGGACGATTGGGGCTGTGGGGGATGGTCGTGGGGTGGTGGGTGTGTGCTATGGCACCGTGCAACTGGTGAGCGCCAAGTTTTTGGGGCCGAATGGCGGCTATCTTTCTGACGCGATTGCGGCGATTGATTACCTGACTGGGCTGAAGCGCAAGGGTGTGAACATTGTTGCGATCAATGCGTCCTGGGGTGGTGGCGGTTATTCGGCTGCGTTGCTGAACTCGATCACGGCCGCAGCCAATGAAGGCATTCTGTTTGTGGCGGCGGCAGGCAACGGTGATTCGCTGGGTCGCCCCATCAATGTTGACCGCTCACTTTATTATCCAGCCTGTTACGATACCACGGCTGGAGCCGGGTTTGACGCCGTGATCGCGGTGACGGCGATTGATGTCAACGGCTCACGCGCGAGCTGGGCCAATTATGGTCTGCTCAACGTGGATCTCGGTGCGCCGGGCGTCAGTATCTGGTCGGACTATCCGGGAAATTATATCGCCCAGTGGAGTGGGACTTCGATGGCTACACCGCATGTGACTGGTGCCCTAGCCTTGTTTCTGTCGCACAATGCTGTAGGCGCTGCGGATGCGAGGGCGACCCTGCTTGCTACGACGACTCCGACGAGCTCGATTGCCAGCACGACCGTTACGGGTGGTCGACTGGACGTGGACAAGCTGCTTGCTGCTGGGGTGCCTCCGGGGCCTCCGGTGAACAACCCGCCTGTAGCCACAGATGATAGCGCAGAGACGCTGCAAGGTGAGCCGGTGCAAATCCAAGTCATTGCCAATGATAGCGACGAGTTGAAGATCGGCCTGATTATCGGCATCACTGTTCCTCCCCAGAATGGAAGTGTGCAGGTGGAATCGGACCAGACCGTGACCTACACCCCTGATCCGTTCTTCTCCGGACAGGACACCTTTGCTTATAGCATCACCGACAATCTTGGGCAGGTCGCCTGGGCCACAGTAACCATGACGGTGGTGTTGAACGCTCCTCCGGTGGCCTCGAATGACGCAGTGAGCACACTGGCGGGCGATAGCGTGGTGGTGGACGTATTGGGGAACGACACGGACGAGAGAAGCAACAGCCTGACTGTGTCGGTGAGTTCCTTTCCGCAGCATGGTACTGCCGAGGTTGGAGCCGACGGGCGGATCACCTACACGCCGGCGGTGGGTTATGTTGGCGAGGACTCATTCGAGTACACCCTTACCGATAATCTTGGGCAAACCGCATCCGCCAGGGTCAGCATCATGGTGGATCCGCAGCCATCGGTTATCCCGCTCTATGTCGATGTGTCTGGTGTCAGTCAGAGTTATTCACGGCGGAGGACCACAGCCACGGTGAGCGTTACCGTACGGGAGAATGATGCATTTGGGGCTATCGTTCCCGCTGCCAATGTAAGCGGATTATGGTCCATCGATGGTAGCCCGGCGGCTACGACGACCGGGACTTCCAATTCTGCTGGAACCGTGACCTTTCAGATCCGTTTTCGCGGTAGAGGAGCAGTATCATTTGACGTTACTGGTGTGACCAAGGACGGCTACGTGTTCTGATCGGCTTGTCTGATCACGGTCCTATCCTGCGGTGCCGGTTCCGGGCCTGCTCTCAGCGTTCCACAGTGCCGAAGCAGGCTTGCAGGACTCTGGTGAGATCTTGGGCCTGGCGATATCGGTCGCTGTTGTCGGCTTCACCCAACAGGACACGGGCGAGGTCTTCCGAGCTACTCCAGGTGGTGCAGAGGTGGCCGATAATGCGGGGGTGGTTGGTTGACGTTGCCCATCGTGGTCGGACCACGACATCCACTTTGCCATCAAAGGGATGCACCGATTTAAGGGCTGTTTTTGGCCCTATGGGCTCCTTTTTGG
>JBMTVN010000205.1:0-7501 GCA_049451415.1 Limisphaerales bacterium
GAGCGGTGAGCGGTGAGCGGTGAGCGGTGAGCGGTGAGCGGTGAGCGGTGAGCGGGAAGGGGCGGTGCCCCAACTGAGGCTCGGCTGGGCCTCGCTGACAGTGGGGCTATCATGGGTGAGCCCTGACCGTGGCTCCCCCGCGAAGGACGCGGGGTCGCTGACTATGGACTGCGGCGCTTTGCGCCGTTGATGGTTCCGAAACACAGAAACCCTGAAACTCCGGGAGCGAAGCAGGGTGAGCGGGAAGCGCGGAGGGCGGCCTGTCCGCCATAGTCCGAAGGACGGCGGTAGGAGGGTTGAGCGTGTTGATGGGAGTCGATAGCGATTTCGATTTCTGCGGGGTGGAGAGACGGAGTTGATTTTCGGGGGTTTGCTGTTTCCTGTCTCCCCTCTTCAGTCTTCTGAGCTTGTTGAGTTACCAGGGTTGGAGGAGGTCCTGGTGGGGTTCGTGGTCGTTATTCCAGCGGCGGAGGGCTTCGGGAGTTTTGGCGTAGAGTTCTCGGGCGGGGATGCTTTCGACGTGGCCATCGCCGAAGGTGACGTTAACGCGGTTATTATGGCGTTTACGGTTGGCGTCGAGGACGCCGGCGCTGCCGAAGTAGTTCGGGCGTTCAACGCCGTTGCGGACGTTGATATCGATAAGGCCCTTGCCGTCGTAGCCATCGCGGTCGTCGGTGGTATTGTAGAAGCCTTTCATCATGGCGCCGGGGACCCAGATGAGGGTGGCATCGCCGATGGCGATCATGTCGCTGGGGACGCGCACCTGGTTTTCGCTGATGCGGTATTGGGGGTGGTCGGCATTTTCCGGGGCTTCTTCGAGAGCTACCTGGGTCAGGGTGCCGCCGAGGCCGAGAGTGCTGGGGGTGAATTTGGTGCCGTTGGCGTTATAGCCGTAGCTTCCGAGCGGGGTGGCGAATTCGGTGCCGTTGAAGGTGTGGCCCCGGTAGGCGGCGCAGCGGTAGAGTTCGTTGGTCCAATCGGAGTCGGTGTAGGGTTTGAGGGCTGAGGGCCAGAAGTTATTTTCGAGCTGGAACCAGGGATCCACATTGAAGACGGGGTAATAGCCGTTATCCATGACGTGGAGGGTGAGGGCCAGTCCGACTTGGCGGATATTATTCCGGCAATCGATGTCGTGGGCCTTGTCTTTGGCCTTGGCGAGGGAGGGGAGCAGGAGGGCGGCGAGGATGGCGATGATGGCGATGACGACGAGCAGCTCAATGAGCGTGAAGCCTCGATGGTTTTTCGGGCGGTTCATGCTACTTGGGCTTGGCGTTGAGTTGGGTGCTCAGGGCAGGGAGACGACGCGGTAGAAGCGGGCGGACTGGGAGGGGCCGGTGGGGTCGAGGATGAGTTTGTCAGTGGTTTCAGTGCCGACGGGTTGCCAGGAGGCGGGGTTGGTGGGGTTATCGCTGTATTCCACGCGGTAGCGGCTGGCGTTGGGGGCGTCGCCCCATTTCACGAGGACTTTGCCGTTACTGATGATGACCTGCAGGTCCGGGGCGGGCTGGACGGTGTTGTCGACCGGGTCAGTTTCCTTGTTGGTTTCGAACATTCGGAGGAAGGCGGTAGCGGTGGCGAATTCGTTATCGGGGGTGAAGCTGCCTTGGGATGAGTTGAGTTGGGCTACGATGCCGTGGCCGGGGCTGAGCCAATAGTAATTCCGGAGGTAATCGGTTTCGAAGTAGGTGTAGCTGCCTTCCTGGGACGGGTCGACCGCGACGTCGATGGAGATATCGACCGACTGGGTTTCGTTGATGCGGAGGACATCGACGACGCCGATCCCGGGGAGCAGGGCGGTGCCCCAGGCGTCGGCTTTGAAGGTGCTATGGAAGTCGAGTTTGACGGGGAAGACGGCGGAGGCTTCGGGGTCGCTGTAGGCGATGGTGGAGTAGACCGTCATGTCGGTGGCCCAGGTTTGGTTGTAGCGGATGGTTTCGGGGAAATCGACGATGGAGGGTTCGAAGACGCTGGAGGGGGTATAGGGGGCGAACAGTTCATCGTAGAAGCCATAGACGACGCGGCCGACTCCGGGGGCGGGATCGAAGAAGAGCCACGCGACTTCACCGGTGCCTTCGACGGTTTTCTTTTCGGCGACTGTGGCGAGGGGGAAGTCGAGGGCTTCCCAGCTGCCGGTGGGGTCAATGTAGTCGAAGCGATGAACCACGGTGGTAGGGCCGGTGGAGAAGTCCCAGAGGAGGTTTTCGCCGGGTGGTTTGATGAGGCCGGTGGGGACGTTGAAGCGGGTGGTGGCGTCGAGGGGGTCGTAGTGGTTGCCGTAGGCGCGGTAATATTCGCCGGTTTTGTAGAACATATCTACGGAGCGGATCGTGGGGGCTTCGGCGAGGGTGGAGGCGGAGGCGAGCAGGAGGGCATTGAGGGTGAGGATGCGGAAGTTCATAGGCTGACCTGGATTGATAAGGTTGCTTATAGGTGAGTTAAGCTGCCACAGGAGGCGCTGGGGCGCTAGTGTTAACCTTTTACGCTGGGTTTGGTGGGCTTTCAGGAGGGATTTGCAAGCGTCGATAACGATACCGTTTTTTGAGGGGAAATCTGACTGTGAGGATGTCCTTGGGGCTGAAGGGGTTGTGGAGGGGGATACGCTTTAGGTCTCGGCGAGAGCTTTGTGGGGGATTTCGAAGTGGTAAGGGACGCAGAGGATGATTTGTTGGAGGCCGGTGGCGGGGGTGAAGCCTTCGAGGCGACCGCCGGATTGGCGGATGAGTTCAAAGGCGGCGAGGAGTCCGAGGTTTTCGTAGCGTTTACGAATTTCGTCGATGCAGAAGGCTTGGGGTGATTTCCAGGAGAGGCGGATTTCGAAGTAGGTTCCGCCTAGGAGGAATGCGGTGTCCTGGTCGGGGTGGATTTGGCGGATGCGGGCTTCACCTCCGGAGTGTTGGAGTTCGCGGAAGACCTCTTTCAGGGCGAAGAGAATCCAGGATTCTGGAAGGACGAGTTTACCGTCGAGTTTGCCTTGGATTTCGATTTTCCAATCGGGCTGGGTGAGGAGGTAATCGTGGGCGATTTGTGCGGCTGCGGTGCCGCTGCCCATGGGTAGGCCGGATGCGACCTGGCGGCGCAGGTCGGCGCATTGGCCGAGGATGAAGGAGAGGTGTTCCCCGGCTTTGAGGATGGCGTCGATGGCGCGGCTGACTTGGGCGGGGTCGGCGAGCATCATTTGGGCAAAGGTGGCGTTGCCGGAGATGATGCACATTTGGTTCGCCATGTCGTGGATGAGGAGGGAGCCGAGGGCGCCGAGTTGTTCGAGCAGGGGTGGGGATGGGGTATCGGCGTTGGACATGGGGCGTGATTGGGGCCGTGGGGTTTAGAGTGTAGGGGATTTAGAGGAAGCGGGGGTCGTCATTACGGCGGAAGAGGTCATTGGGGTGGGGTTCGGGGTCTTGCTCGAGGGGTTCCGGGGTGGAGGCGGATTCTTCGTCGGGAATCTCGGGGTGGGGTTCGGGTGATTGAGAGGGGGAGGGTTGGTGAGGGAGACCCTCCTCTTTCATGGCTTGGAAGAAGGAGGTGTCGGCGGAGTCGCGGAAATCACTGGCGAGCTGGGAGGTGAAGTCGTTTTGTTCTGTTTCCGAGGGTGGGGTGGGGGTGCCGTCCGGGTTTTGGAGGCTCACGAGGGCTTTACGGACGAGCTGGCCTTGGAAGCGGAAGCCGGTGGCGAGGGTTTCGTGGACTTGGGGTGTGGGGCCTTCGGGTTCCGAGCCATTGGCGGGCTGGTGGAGTTCGGGGTCGAAGGGGTCGTTCTCGGAGGGGATGAAGGGGGCGATTCCGACACGCTGGGCTGCGTCGCGGCAGGCGCGTTGGAAGAGGCTGAGTTGACCGACGAGGTTGACTTTACCGGAGCGGACGGCTGCGCGGTAGAGGGCCCAGACGTGGTCGAGGATACGGACGGTGGTTTGGAGCCATTCGGCTTCGGAGCGACGGAGTTTATCGACTTCGAGGCGGAGGTGGGAGCGTTCGGTATCGTGGGCGCGCTGGAGGAATTCCTGAAAGGCCTGAGCTTCGGCAGACATCCGATCCTGGAGGGTTTGGGCTGAAGCGACGACTTTGTTGGCGTCGTCCTGGACGGCCTGCCAGCTGGCGGTGGCGCTGTTAATCTGGCGGGCGACCTGTTCGATATTCTTGATTTGCTGGAGTCCGCTTTGGACGCGGTCGAGTTCATCCAGGCGGGTGGCGACGCGGTATTCGAGGATGAAGGGTATGACGGCGAGGCAGGCACCGATGGCGAGGCAGGCGGTGAGGACCCAGCCTTCCCAGGGGTGCAAGCCGGTATTGGAGCCGAAGGGCCAACGTCCACCTTGTCCGTAACAGAGCAGGGCGACTGCCACGAGGATCGCGTCGCCGAGGAAGAAAGGCCATTTTGCGATCCTGGGGGATTTGGGCTCAAGGAACTCGGTCATGATCGTGTTAGCTCTAGCGGATTGGTTTTTTCAAAGCGATGGAAAAACTGGGGGTTTAAGTTGGGAAACCTTGGGAATGATGGTGGGGGGAGGGTGGTGGGGCTACGATAGCGATCCCGGTATGGGGGGTGAGGGTGGTGTGTTGCCTGGTGCGATTGCGGGCAGGTGATAACGAATCGGATTTGCAGGGTGGCGAGGCTTCCTCTACCTTTGGCGACTTGCAGATGAAGAAGGCACTTTTTGTCGTTATACTGGTTTTGGCTGGAGTGGTGGCTTGGCCGCGGTTGCGTGAATTGCAGCGGGGTGAAGTTTCTGGTGGTGGCGGGGCGGACATGGCTACGGCGGTGGCGACCAACCGGAACATTCGATTCAGCGTGACTGCGGCGGGGGATATTAGTCCGCGGGAGCAGGTTTCTGTGCGGCCGGAGGTGAACGGGAGGATTGCGGAGCTGGCGGTGGATATTGGGGACAGTGTGGCTCGGGATGCGTTGTTATTCTCGTTGGACGACCGGGATTTACAGATTGAGATGGAGTCGCAGGAGAAGGAAACGGAGCGGGCGAAGCTGCAGTTGGACCAGGCGGAGAGGAATTACTTGAGGGCCAAGGAGTTGTATGAGGCGAATCTGATTGCTGAGGAGTTGTTTGAGCAGAGCAAGACGGATTACCAACTGGCGAGGAATGCCTTGGAGCGTTCGCAGAAGTCTTTGGACCTGGTGAATGACCGGATTCGCAAGACGCGGATTTTGGCGCCGTTTGCGTGCACCGTATTGACCCGGCCGGTGTCGGTGGGGCAGGCCGTTTCGGGCTCCGGCGGGTTCAACAGTGGGACGGAGGTTCTGACGATTGCGGATTTGAACGAGATGATCATCAACGCGCACATCAACCAGGCGGATGTGACGCGATTATCGGTGGAGCAGCGGGTGGATGTGGAGGTGGAGGCGGTTCCGGGGCTGAAGGTTGTGGGGACGGTGGAGAGGATTGCGCCCCAGGCGACCATCAAGAACAACATCAAGGGCTTTGCGTCGAGGATTTTGCTCCGCAACGTGGACAAGCGCATTCGCCCGGGGATGACGGCGAACATCCGCATTCCGGTGGCGAGCGCGGACAATGTCGTTTCGGTGCCCTTGGCGGCGGTGTTCACGGACATTGATCAGGAGACAGGCGCACGGGACCGCTACGTTTATGTGCGGCGAGGGGGGCAGTTTGAGCGGCGTCCGGTGCAGGTGGGGATATCGGACTTGTTTTACGCGGAGATCCAGAAGGGGCTGGAGTCCGGGGAGGTTGTGGCGCTGGAGGTGCCGCAGGATGTACTGGAGGGGCAGTCGAAGGGGCAGGCATCGGCCAGTTAGGGCGACAAACCGGGAAAACACATGGCGCTGGTTGAGCTACGCAACGTTAGCAAGATCTACCACTTGGGTGGGGAGGTCATTCGTGCGCTGGATTGCATCGATCTGGACATTGATGCGGGCCAGTTCATGTCGATCATTGGACCTTCGGGCAGTGGCAAGTCCACCCTGATGCATATCCTGGGGTGTTTGGATTCGCCGACTGAGGGAACGATCCAGTTGGATGGGGTGATGATCCAGGATGCGAATGCGCGTCAGCTGGCGGCGATTCGCAACCAGAAGATCGGCTTTGTTTTTCAGTTCTTCAACCTGTTGCCGAAACTGAGCGTGTTGCAGAACGTGGAGTTGCCGATGGTGTATGCGGGTTTGAGCGGGCGCGAGCGGCGGGATCGTGCGATGGCGGCGTTGAGGATGGTGGAGATGGACAATCGGGCGCGGCATCGGCCTTCGCAATTATCCGGGGGGCAACAGCAGCGGACGGCGATTGCGCGGGCTTTGGTGAACAATCCGCGGATTGTATTTGCGGACGAGCCGACCGGGAATCTGGATTCGCACACCGGCGAAGTCATTTTGCAGTTGTTTCGGGATTTGAGCGGGGAGGGCCGGACGATTGTGTTGGTGACGCATGATCCGGAGATCGCGGCGGTGACGCCGCGGCGGATTGAGATCCGGGATGGCAAGATCATGGAGCAGGTGGATCCGACTCTGGCGGGTTTGGACCGCATACCTTTGGGCTCATGAACCTGGGCAACTGCATTGAGCTGGGGTTTAGGGAGATGTGGTCGCACAAGGTCAGGTCTTTTCTGACCATGTTCGGCATTATCCTGGGGGTATCCAGTCTGGTGGCGATGTCGGCCTTGGTGAAGGGGATGGAGCGTGGGGCGAAGGAGGCGCTTGTGGCGATCGGAGGTTTGCAGAAGGTGCGGATTGAGCCGGAGGACGTCCCGCCTTACCAGAGGCATTTGGCCGACCAGGCACCCGGGATCACGTTGTCTGATGTGCGGGCTTTGCAGCAGGGTGCTCCGCTGGTGGCGGGTTTATCGCCCGAGATGAGTCTGGGGCGGGTGACTTTGGCGGCGAACAACCGTCGGTGGCGTCCGTGGATATGTGCTGGTGTTTGGCCGATTGCATTGGAGATGAGCGAGCACCGGATTGCGCACGGGAGGATGTTCAATGCGATTGATGCGGAGGAGGCGCGCAACGTGTGTGTGATCGGAACGCTGGTGCGGGATGAGTTGTTTGGGGCGCCGGAGGAGTTGGGCAAGGAGGTTATTCCGATCGGGGAGAACATTGAGATCAACGGCCAGCCGTTTACCGTGATTGGGATGTTTGAGCATTACGAGGGGGAGCAGGAGCGGAAGGAGCGGGAGTTGGCAGAGAAGCAGCCCAAGGCGGCGGCAACGGGGCCGGCGCGGAGTCGGGGCTGGGGTGGGCGGGGAAACTTTGTCTTCCGGCTGAAGAATGCGACGGTCTACATGCCCTTGAACACCGTGTGGGTGAAGTTTCGTTCGGGGGCGGGGAGTCGGTCACGGGACGGTGAAGTCTCGACGGATCCGGATCCGCGGTTGTCGGTTTTGGAGGTGAAACTGAAGGATGTGGAGAAGATGAATGAGGCGTTGACGCAGGTGCGCAACGTGATGCTGGGGACGCACAAGGGGATTGAGGATTTCTCTTTTCGCACGCAGGAGGATCGGGCGGAGGAGGCAAACAACTTTATTCGCAATGCCCGGATGACTGGTTGGA
>JBMTVN010000206.1:0-7493 GCA_049451415.1 Limisphaerales bacterium
GATTCTTTTCCCGTTACATCCCTGGTTGAGAACTGATCGTTCCATAATTGAAGGACCCATTATGCGTGTAGCAACTCAAGGTACTGATTCTTCTTCTGTTTCTGTCGGCCGGATGGGGCGGCGGAGCTTTCTTAAGACGGCTGTGAAGGCTGGAGCGTTGTTGGCGATGCCGCAGGTGGTATCGGCGGCGACGTTGGGGCGTGGGGGGGCGGTTCCGCCGAGTGAGCGGATTACCTTGGGGGCGATCGGGATTGGGAATCGTGGCGGGTATGTGCTGGGGTGTTTTCTGCATGAGCCGGACGTGCATTTTGTGGCGATCTGCGATGTGAAGGAGAACCGGAGGCAATTTGTGAAGAACATGGCGGACACGCGCAATGGGAACACGGATTGTGCGATGTATCGGGATTTGCGGGAGATTTTGGACCGGAAAGATTTGGATGCGGTTTTGATTGCTACGGGGCCGAACTGGCATGCGACGGCGGCGTGTATGGCTGCGCGGGCGGGGAAGGATGTGTATTGCGAGAAGCCGTCGACGAAGAACATCGCGCAGAGTTTGATTTTGAGGGACACGTTCAGGCGGACGGCGCGGGTATTTCAGGCGGGGACGCAGCGTCGGAGTTTGCCGAATTTCATGTATGCGATTGATTTGGCGCGGCGGGGGCGGTTGGGCAAGTTGCATACCTTGTATGCGCATCCGGGCGGTTTAGGGACGAAGATGAGCGGGTGGTTGCCGCCGGAGGAGGAGCCGGACAAGGAGTTGGTGGACTGGAACCTGTATTTGGGGCCGGCGGCGTGGCGGCCGTTTAACGGAAAGCTCTTGGACGGGTTCAACTTTGAGAAGGGTGGTGGTTTGACGGGTGGTGGTTGTTTGGAGTGGGGGTCGCAGTGTGTGGATCTGTGCCAGTGGGCGAATGAGGCGGACGACACGGCGCCGGTGGAGTATGAGCCGGTGGGGGACCAGTTGCATGCGAAGTATGGGAACGGGGTGAAGTTGATTTTGAGGAACGACGGATGGCTGCCGTTGGGGAGTTGTCCGGTGCGGTTTGAGGGGGAGACGGGGTGGGTGGAGACGGCGGACAATGGTGATTTGGAGGCGAGTTCGCCGGCTTTGCTGGCGGGGAAGGGGGCGAAGATTGGCGGGTATCCGGCTGATTTCCATGTGCGGGACTTTTTGGACTGTGTGAAGACGCGGGCGCAGCCGCGGGCGAATGCAGATGTGGCGTGTCAGGCGCACATTGCGTGTCATGCGGCGAACGTGGCGTTGTTTTTACAGCGCAAGGTCTTGTTTGACCCGGTGAAGAACGAGTTTATCGGGGATGAGGAGGCGAACCGGCTGAGGTCGGAAGCGTTGCGTGAGCCGTGGTGGATTTGAACCGTAGAGCATCGAGCACACAGAGAAAGCGAAGGAGCGATTTATGTTTCAGAACGCACGAATGGTTTGGATGAGTCGGCTGGTTGCGGTGGTTGCGGTTGTGAGCCTGGGGCTGGGGAGTATGGGGTGGGTTGCCGGGGCTGGGGCGCCGACGGCGAAGGAGCGGGAATTTGTGGTGGTTTTGCAGTCGGCCACGGCGGGCAAGCCGGAGAAGGCGATTGCCTGCAAGCAGCTGGCGATTTACGGGAGTGCTGCGGCGGTGCCGGCATTGGCGCCGTTGTTACGGGATGCCGAGTTGGCTTCGTGGGCGAGGATTGCTTTGGAGGCGATTCCGGGGCCGGCGGCGGACCGGGCTTTGCGCGATGCGCTGGGGCAGACTGGGGGATTGTTGCAGGTGGGTGTGATTAACTCCATTGGGGTGCGCCGGGATGCGGGGGCGGTGGAGGGGTTGGCGGCATTGCTGGTGGGGGCCGATGTGCAGGTGGCTTCGGCAGCGGCGATTGCGTTGGGGCATATTGGAGGGGAGTTGGCGGCGCAGGCCCTTGAGGGGGTATTGACCCGGGTGGACGGGGAGGTGAAGGACAGCGTCGCGGAGGGGTGCATTTTGGCGGCGGAAGCTTTCATGTCGTCGGGGCGTGCGGGTGATGCTGTGCGGTTGTATGACCGAGTGCGTGGGTTGGATGTTTTTAAGCCGCGGGTATTGGAAGCAACGCGTGGTGCGATTTTGGCGCGGGGTGAGGCGGGTTTGCCTTTGTTGCGGGAGCAGTTGGAGTCGGGGGACAAGGAATTCCTGAGTGTGGGTTTGCGCACGGCGCGGGAATTGGAGGGTGAGGTTGTGACGCGGGCCCTGGTTGAGGCGGTGAAGAGTGGGGGCGTGGACCGTCAGGGATTGATCCTGATGGCCTTGGGAGATCGTCGGGATGGCGTGGTGATTCCTGCGGTGACGGAGTTTGCGCGTTCGGGTGGTCCGGAGTTGAAGATGGTGGCCGTGGGGATTTTGGAGCGAAAGGGAGATTTGGGGAGTTTGTCGGTGTTGCTGGAGGCGGCGGTTGACGCTGACAAGGGGGTGGCTGACGCAGCGCGGACATCGCTGGCGCGCTTTGGTGGTTTTGAGGTGGATGCGCGTTTGATGGAGCGGATGCGTGGGGCGGAGGGGGCGTTGTTGCAGGTATTGATCGAGCTGTCTGGTGTGCGGGGTATTGAGAAGGCGGTTCCGGTGGTGGCGCCGTATGCGGCGTCGGAGAACGCCGGGGTTCGGAGTGCGGCCCTTGGCACACTGGGAGCGTTGGGTGGTGTGGCGCAGCTACCGGCCTTGGTGGACTTGATGCCTTGGGCGACGAGGCCGAAGGATCGGGCGGAGATGGAGAAGGCGATTGTCTCGATTGCGGGTCGTGAGGGTGCGGAGGCGACTGGGGCCTTGTTGCCGCTGTTGGCGAGCGGGAATCGCCAGGCGCGGATGGCGGGGTTGCATGCTTTGGCGGCGGCGGGGGGTGAGCAGGCGTTGGGAGCGGTCGTCAAGGCGGTGAGTGACGGGGAGGAAGCCGTTCAGGACGAGGCGGTGCGGACTCTGGCGAGCTGGCCGAACACGTGGCCGGGAGACGGTCTGGTGGCCGGGCCGTTGTTGGATCTGGCGAAGAACGGTCGGAAGCCGGCGCACAAGGTGCAGGGGTTGCGCGGGTATCTGGCAGCGGTGAAGGAAGACCGCAGTTTGAACGATGCTGCCAAGCTGGAGAGTGTGAAGAGTGTGATGTCGATGGTGGAGCGGGCGGAGGAGCGTCGGCAGGTGATCTCGGTCTTGAGCGGTGTGGCCACCGTGGATTCGTTGGAGATGCTGATTGGGTTGTCGGAGGATTCCGAGACAGCGGAGGAGGCTTGTGTGGCGATTGTGAACATTGCGGGTGGCCCGCGTTTGGGATCGGCGGGAGCTGAAGTGCGGAAGCGCGCTTTGCAGGCGGTATTGGAGCGGAGCAAGGATGAGCGCACCCTGCGCAAGGCGCGGGAGCTGTTGTAAGGCAGCGGAGACGATTCAAGCTGGAGAGATGGTGATGAGAGCCTTCCTGTTGGGGATGGTGCTGGCTTTGTGGCGAGTGACGGGGGCGGATTTGCCCCCGGCTTTGCCGCAGGCGGTGCAGCATTTGGCGAAGCCGTCGGCATTATCGAGGACCGTGATCCGGCCTGCCCGGGTGATTTGGACCAGTGGGGAGGGGGTGCGGAATGCGGAGGGTTTATTGGGGGAGAAGGCGGGGCAGGCCGTATTGCAGGAGCCGGTGCCGCCGGCTGAGTTGAGGAGCACGGTCGAGGAGGTGGCGGGGGTCTTGTTGGATTTCGGAGTGGAGATCCAAGGGTATGTGGAAGTGATTACACCGATGATGCCGGAGCAGGCGAAGATGCGTCGGGTGCGGGTCCGGTTTGGTGAATCGGTGTCTGAGGCGATGTCGGAGCCGGGTGGGAGGCAGAATGCGGGGAACGACCATGCGATGCGGGATCAAGTGGTGACCTTGCCGTGGTTGGGCAAGAAGACCATTGGGCCGAGCGGGTTTCGGTTTGTGCGGATTGACAATGTGGATCCTGAGTTGCCGGTGCAGTTGAGCGATGTGCACGCCGTGTTGGAGATCCGGGACATTCCTTATCTGGGGAGTTTCCGGTGTAGTGATGAGAGGTTGAACCGGATTTGGGAGGTGGGGGCTTACACGGTGCATTTGAACATGCAGGAGTATTTGTGGGATGGGATTAAGCGGGACCGGTTGGTGTGGTTGGGGGACATGCATCCGGAGGTGGCGACGATCAACGCTGTTTTCGGGTTTAACGAGGTTGTGCCGCGGAGTTTGGATTTGATCCGGGACGTGACGCCACCGACGCAGTGGATGAACGGGATTAGCAGTTATTCCATGTGGTGGGTTTTATTGCAGGAGGATTGGTGGATGCATCACGGGAACCGGGAGTATCTGAAGGCGCAGCGGGATTACCTGGTGAAGCTGCTGGGGCATTTGTCGCGTTTTGTGGGGGAGGATGGCCGGGAGAAGCTGGACGGGATGCGTTTTCTGGACTGGCCGACGTATGAGAATCCGGATGCGGTGCATGAGGGGTTGCAGGCGATGTTGTCGCTGGCAATGCAGAGCGGGGCGCGCTTGATGCGGGAGCTGGGGGATGAGGGAGTAGCGGGAGAGTGCACTGAGATGGTTGAGCGGTTGGCCAGGCACGAGCCGAAGGTGAGTGGGCGCAAGTCACCGGCGGCCTTGCTGGCGCTGGCGGGTTTGCGGGATGCGGATGCGGTTTCGGAGAGTGTGTTGCGAGTGGGAGGGCCAAAGGATCTATCGACCTTCTATGGTTATTACGTTTTGGAGGCGATGGCGCAGGCGGGGGATTATGCTGAGGCGATGGACTTTATCCGTCAGTATTGGGGTGGGATGCTGGATTTGGGGGCGACGACTTTCTGGGAGGGGTTTGACTTGAGCTGGGCGGAGGGGGCGGGGCGGATTGACGAGTTGTTGCAGGAGGGGGAGAAGGATGTGCATGGGGATTGCGGGGAGCATTGTTACGTGGGGTTCAGGCACAGTCTTTGTCATGGGTGGGCCAGTGGGCCGACGCCGTGGTTGAGCCGGCATGTCTTGGGTGTGCGGGTTTTGGAGCCGGGGTGTCGGGTGGTGGAGGTGCGGCCGAATCTGGGTGACTTGAAGTGGGTGGAGGGGACGTATCCGACGCCGTTCGGGCTGATTCGAGTGAGTCACAAGCGAGGGGCGGATGGCGTTTTAAGTTCTGTGGTGAAGGCACCGGAGGAGGTGCGGGTGATTCGGCCATGAGGGTGATTGCTGGAGTTTTGGGTTTGCTGGTTGTCCTAGGCTTGGGCGCGCAGGGTGCAGAGCGGCGTGATGTGTTTAGTGACACGTGGGTGGCCACTGACGGGTTGGGGCGTCAGGTGGCGACGCAGGAGGAGGTGGGAGAGGTCAGGACGGGCAAGACCGTGGGGATCTTTTATTTTTTGTGGTTGGGGACGCATGGTCGGGAGCTTTACGACATCAGCAAACTACTGGAGGCGGATCCGGGTGATCCGGCGTATGGGCCTCGGGGGGCGTTTCACTTCTGGGGCGAGCCTTTGTTTGGGTATTACCTGAGTGAGGATCGTTGGGTGATCCGGAAGCATGCCCAGATGCTGACGGATGCGGGGGTGGACGTGGTGTTTTTTGATGTGACCAATGCGTTCACCTATGACCCGGTGGTGGTGGCGTTGTGCGAGGTTTACACACAGATGAGGGAGACGGGACAGGCCACGCCGCAGATCGCGTTTCTCGCGCATTCAGCGGAGGGCGAGGTGGTGCGTCGGTTACACGAGAACTTTTACAAGCCGGGGAGGTATCGCGATCTATGGTTTGAGTGGCTGGGGAAGCCTTTGATTCTGGCTGCGCCGGTGGCGTTGGACGATGAGTTGCGGTCCTTTTTTACCGTGAGGGAATCATGGGCGTGGGGGCAGGGGGAGAAGTGGTTTCAGGATGGCCGGGACAAGTGGCCCTGGGTGGATCATTACCCTCAGAGCTTTGGTTGGCATCGGTCCCCGAGCGAAGCTGAGCAGGTGGCGGTGGCGGTGGCGCAGCATCCGGTGAGCAACATCGGGCGGAGTTATCATGAGGGGGAGCAGCCTCCTCCGGAGGCCAGAGATCCTGCTCGGGGCTGGTGTTTTTCCGAGCAATGGGAGCGTGCGTTGGAGTTGGATCCACAGGTGGTGTTTATCACGGGCTGGAATGAGTGGGTGGCGCAGCGATTTATCGGCGAGGGGAATGGTCCGGGTTTTCTGGGAAGGCAGGTGAAGGCCGGGGAGACGTATTTTGTGGACCAGTATAACCAGGAGTTTAGTCGGGACATTGAGCCGATGCGCGGTGGGCATGGCGATGCGTATTACTATCAGATGGTATCGAACATCCGGCGGTATAAGGGGGCGCGGAAGTTGGAGCCCGTGAGCGCAAGTGAGATAGCGATTGATGGCGAGTTTGGGGATTGGGAAGGCGTGGTGCCGGAGTTTCGGGATACCTTGGGGGATCCGGTGCTCCGCGATCACGACGGATGGAATGGTGCCGGGCGTTATAAGGACGCTACAGGCAGGAATGATTTGTCGGTGGCGAAAGTAGCTGTTGGCGGGGATGCAGTCTTTTTCTACATCCGAGCACGGGAGCCGTTCATTGGGAGCCGGGACGAGGGTTGGATGGAGTTGTATTTGGATACGGATCAGGATGTTGGAACAGGGTGGTTGGGGTATGATTTTGTGGTGAAGGAGCGGCCTGGTGGGGGGAGGGCTTTGTTTCGGAGGTGCGATACTGGGTGGGAGGATGTGTCTGGTGTCGTGAGGGACGTGGGTGAGCGTGAGATGGAACTGGCGGTCCCGAAGGCGTTGCTTGGTGTGGGCTCGGGTCCAGTGGCCTTTGATTTCAAGTGGGCTGACAATCTGCCGGGAACGGGAGACTGGACTGACTTCAGTTTGCATGGGGATGTGGCACCAAACGAGCGGTTCAACTATCGAGCGGTAGGCGCAGAGCGGTAAGCGGTAAGCGCTGAGGGCTGAGGGCTGAGGGCTGTTTGGCGCAGATACGAGGTGTCACGCCTTGATTGTAAATTGTCACTTCCGGACGGGCATGTGATTTGTTTGAGACAGGAACTTCAGGATGCCGGGGATTTGCCGAGGCCAGAGGTATGAAAGAAAATGCGCGAAGTCGGTGGAGACTGGGTGTGGGCGTTGTGGTTGTGGTGGGGCTGGGTTTGGCATCGCGGAGGTTTCCGGTGCTGTTTCCGGCTGTGCTGGGGAAGTATCCCGGGGATGCGCTTTGGGCCTTGATGGTGTATCTGGGCTGGGCATTTTGGCTGCCCCGGGCAGCTGTATGGAGGGTTGGTTTACTTGCATTGGCGACCTCCGGGTTGGTGGAGTGTTCACAGCTGTACCAGGCGGAATGGATCCATGCGATTAGGAGCACGATGCTGGGGCATTTAGTGCTGGGCTCAACCTTTGTGTGGCAGGATTTAGTGGCGTATGCGGTGGGGGTGGCGTTTGGGGTTGTGGTGGATGGTCGTGTGTTCCGTGGTGGTGGAACGCAGGGAGATTGTCGCATTGCGACCGGAGCCGGGGGGTAGGAGCTGA
>JBMTVN010000207.1:0-7493 GCA_049451415.1 Limisphaerales bacterium
TCTCCACCGGACCAAAACTCTCCTCCCGCATCACCCGCATGCCGTGATCCACCCCCACCAACACTTGAGGCGCCAAATAAGCACTGCTCACACCCCCATCCGCCGGAAAACCCCCGGCATCCACCAAAGCCTCCGCCCCCCTCGAAACCGCCTCCGCAATATGCTCCCGAACCAAATCCGCCGAACGCCCCCGCACCATCGGCCCCAAGTTCACCCCCTCCTCCAGGGGATTCCCCAAACGATACTTCCTCGTCAGTTCCACAAACCCCTCCACAAACGCATCAAACCTCGACCGATGAACGTAAATGCGCTCCACCCCACAACAGGATTGCCCCGAATTAAAAAAGGCCCCGTCCACCAGGTTCTCCACCGCATGCGCCAAATCTGCATCCTCCCGCACATACGCCGGATCTTTCCCGCCCAACTCCAGCGTCGTCCCAATAAACCTCCCCGCCAAAGCTCGCGTCACCGCCCCCCCCGCATGATCCAAATGTAAATGCTGCACCAGCCCATCCGGCAACCCGCTCTCCAAAGCCGCCCGACTATACCGTTCCGCACACAAAGGCGTCTGATGCGAATGCTTCACCACCACCGCATTCCCCGCCAATAAAGCCGGAACCAGCGTGTTGATCGACGTCAGATACGGATAATTCCACGGAGCAATAATCGCCACCACCCCAAGAGGCTCCCGCACTATCTTCCGACTGAACCCCTCCTTCGGCGAAGGCACATGCGGAGCCAAAGCCGACGAGGCCAGCTCTACCATCGTCCGCCCACGCTCCTCCAACCCCCGGACCTCCCCGGGCGTCTGCCCGATCGGCCTCCCCATCTGCAGGGTAATCTCCCGCGCCAACTCATCCCTCCACCCCACCAGACAATCCAAAAACCGCCCCACCGCCGCCTTGCGCTCCTCCAACGATCGCCCGGCCCAAACCAACTGTGCCTTGCCCGCCGCAACCAAGACCCGGTCTATGTCCGCAACCCCATGCAAAGCCCGCTCCACCACCACCGCACCATCCACCGGACTCACGGTCCGCAATATTCCTGAACTCATAGCTCGTCTCTCCAGTTCAACTAGCCACGCTCAAACATCCGCCTCAATTCATAGTCAGTGACCACCCGGTCGTAATCCATCTGCTCATACTTCGCCGCATGCAGATAATGCCCCACCACCGCCTCACCCAATACCTCCCGCAAAACCTCCGAACCCTCCAGCAACCGAATCGCCTCACGCAACGTCCGCGGCACCTGCTGCACGCTCTTGGATTCATACGCGTTCCCCTGGAACGCCTCACCCAACTCCAAACCCCGATCCACACCATGCAACCCCGCCGCAATCATCGCCGCATACACCAAATACGGATTGCAGTCCGCACCCGGGATCCGACTCTCCACCCGCAAACTCTGCCCGTGCCCCACCATCCGATACCCCGTCGTCCGGTTGTCCCAGGACCACGCCAACCGCGTCGGCGCAAAGGACTGCGACTGATACCGCTTATACGAGTTGATATATGGCGCAAAGAAAATCGTCGACTCCGCCGCCAACGCCAACTGCCCCGCCAAAAATGACTTCAATAACCCCGACATCCCATCCTCAGCCGACGGATCAAAAAAGACCGACTTCCCCGTCTTCACATCCTGCCATGAACAATGCACATGACATGAACTCCCCGCCAACTGCGCCGCCCACTTCGCCATGAAAGTCAGCCCCCGACCATGCTGGTGCGCAATCTCCTTCGCCCCGTTCTTGTACAACACATGCCGATCCGCCATCTCCAGCCCGGCCGCATACCGGAAATTAATCTCCTGCTGACCCGGCCCCCACTCGCCCTTCGAACCCTCCAACGGTATCCCCGCACCTTCCATCCCGTTGCGAATCGCCCGGATCACCCCCTCCTCTTTCGTCCCCTGAAAAATGTGATAGTCCTCAATATACCAACCGGTCGGATGCAAATCCCGATACCCCCGCTGCTTCGCCTCCGCATACGTCTCCTCAAATAAATAAAACTCCAGCTCAGACGCAAAACTCGCCGCCCAACCCCGCTCCGCCAACCGCGCCAGCTGACGCTTCAATATCGACCTCGGCGCATGCGGCAACAACTCCCCGGACTCATCCGTCACATCCGCCAAAACCACCGCCGTGCCCTCCAGCCACGGCACCCACCGCAACGTCCCCAGATCAGGACGCAATACCAAATCCCCATACCCCCTCGACCACGAAGCCGCCTCATACCCCGGCACAGGCTCCATCTCCATGTCCGTCGTCAATAAATAGTCACACGCATGCGTCTCCTCATGCACGCTATCCACAAAAAACCGACCCGTAATCCGCTTCCCCACCAACCGCCCCTGCATGTCCGGAAACGCCACAATCACCGTGTCAATCGCCCCCGAAGCCACCCGCTCCCGCAACACTTCCATGCTCATTACTCCAGTTCCTTGCATAAAACTCTTCTCCTGATCAGGGTTCTCGGGCGACATGTTGGCGGGGATCATTCGGGCTTCCGACACCCAAGATCAAGGGCGATTCTCCAACCCCGATACCCAAACGTCGCCATAATGCCATCGACAAATCCCCCCCAGTATCATCCATTCTCACCCCCGACAAAAACCACCCCCATCAATCGTGAATCAACCCAAAGCAAAACCCGCACTCAACCTGCGCCCCTGGCTCTGGCTGATCACTCTCGTCTTCGCCTACATCGGAATCTACCTCTGCCGCAAAAACCTCTCAGTCGCCGTCCCCATCCTCCAAAAGGAATGGACCCTCTCCAAGGAAGCCATCGGCGTCGTCGCCAGCGTCAGCACCATCGCCTACGCCGTCGGTAAAATCCTCTTCGGCCCCCTCATCGACCGCCTCGGCGGACGCCGGGCCCTCCTCGGCTCCATGACTCTCGTCGCGCTCTTCGGCGCTCTCGGCGCCTTCGCCCCCACCCTCCTCGCCCTCACAGTCATCTATAGCACCAACCGCCTCGCCGGCTCCGCCGGCTGGGGATCCATGGTCAAGGTCGTCCCCGAATGGTTCCCCAAATCTAAACTCCCCCTCGCCATAGGCATCCTCTCCCTCAGCTTCGTCTTCGGCGGCGCCCTCGCAGTCAGCTTCGCCGGGCTAATCGCCGACTACACCAACGATAACTGGCGCCTCATCCTCGGACTCCCCGCCGTCGTCCTTGCCCTCCTCATCGGCGCCACCGCCTTCGTCCTCGCACGCTCCGGAGGCATGCAGTCCAATACCTCCCACGATGACCCGGCCGCCCCGGGCTTCCACTGGCGCCAGGTCCCTGAACTCTTTGGCTCCCGCCAGCTCCATGTCATCTGCGCCCTCAGCTTCACTCTCACTTTCCTCCGCGAAACTTTCAATTTCTGGACGGTCGACTACCTCAAGACCCAAGGCGGCGAGAACCTCTCCACCGCCGCCGCCGCCTACCTCAGCACCCCCTTCGATGTCCTCGGCAGTATCGGCATACTCGCCCTCGGATGGATCTACGGTCGCCTCTCCAACCCAGCACGCAAACAACTCCTCTTCGCTCTCCTCCTCGCCCTCGCCGCCATCCTCTGGTGGCTGCCCAATGCCGCCACCCACGGACTCTGGGCTATCGCCGCCGCAATCGGCCTCGTCGGCTTCCTCGTCTACGGCCCCTACAGCCTCCTCGCCGGCTTCCTCTCCATCGAGGTCCGCGGACGCGGCTACGCCGCCACAGTCGCCGGCCTTGTCGACGGCGCAGGCTACTTCGCCGGCGTCCTCTCCGGCGGCTTCTTCGGATACCTGCTCAGTCGCGGCGGCTACACGCTCGGCTTCCAGGCCATGGCCGCCCTCACGCTCGTAGCCGCCTTCCTCTGCCTCTTCCTCTACCCCCGCTCAGCAGAGTAAGGCCCGGATCACCCCGGCCATCCTCAGAAAACGACATCCCCCCACAGGACCCGCCCCAACACTCGCGCCCCCTTCAAGCCCCCACCCGTTACTCCCTCAAAAACCGAACCACCCGGTCGGGAAAATCCGTAAACACTCCATCCACCCCCGCCCTAACAAAAAAGATCGCCAGCAACTCCTCCATGGACCCGGCATAGGACGGAAGTGCGTCAGCTCGAAAGGTGTAGGGATGCACCACCAAACCCGCCGCATGCGCATCCACCACCAGCCCACCAATCTCCACCTCACCCGTCTCCCCCACGGATACAACATGCCGAAGATTCGGACCAATCCCGTCCGCCACCTCAGCAATCGCATCCAAGCCCGCCGAACTCGTCAGCCACTCGTAATCCGAACCGTCCGCCCCCACTCCTCCCCCTATCAACTGAACCAGCCTCCCCCCATAACCCAACTCCCCCCGAATTCGCTTCACCTCCGAAAACTCAAAACACTGCACAATCACCGGATCCGATTTCGTCTCATACCCATACCGGCGCAAAAGCTCCAGCACCACCCGGCTGGGATCCCGGCCCTGGCCACGATGCCATGACGGAGCCTTAATCTCCGGATAGATCCCCACAATGCGTCCGCTGCTCTTGTTCAATCCCTGAATGAAGCGGATCTCCTCCTCCAGGGTGGGCACCTGAAACCCCGCCGCATCCACCGGAAAACGCCCCCCATAAACCGCCTTGCCCGTCGCCGGATCCACCCGCTCACTCACTCGAAGCTCCTTTAACTCCGCCAAATCAAAATCCAGCGCGTAATACCTCCCATCCTCACGCGCCCTCCCCGGATATCGGCTCGCAACATCCGTCACAGTGTCAATGTGCACATCGTGCAAAACCACCGGCACGTTGTCCCGGCTCAACACCACGTCCTGCTCCAGATAATCCGCCCCCATCCCATAAGCCAACGCCTTCGCCGCCAACGTGTGCTCCGGCAAATAACCGCTCGCTCCCCGATGCGCAATAACCAGCCGCTCGCCAAACACCCAATCCCCTCCACTCACACTGGAACTCCAACAGCAGGCAAACACCCCGCAAAGCATCACCAGCCGATCAAAACACAAAAAAACCAACGCTTCCCACCTCGTTACTTGCGACTTCATCCCAAGCCATCTACCCCATGCACCCCCAACTGCCAACCGCCAATCCACCTCCACCCGCATTTCCCCGCATCCCTGCGTCCGTGTTCGTCCGTGTGTCCGTGTCCCCCTCAACGCTACCGCGCCAGCGAAATCGAAATCGGGATCGCTATCCGTATCGAAGACCGAAGTTCGCCGCAGGCCCTACCCTAAGCGCGGCCAAACCCCTCTCACCCCTCCCTGACCCCACGCAAAACACCCATCCCCCAGCATCCTGGCTTGGATGCGCGGCACCAGCCGCGCCTGACTAAACCGACCTACCGACCTACCGACCTACCGACGCACCGCCCTCAGCCCTCTCCTCTCTCACTGCGGTCCGCCGCGCGGACCGCATCAGCCGTCCAACCGCCACCCAAAGCACGATAAAGCTGGACCAAGCTAAGCAACTCATCCCGCATCGCCCGAGCCAATAATAGTTCCGAGTCAAACAACTGCTGTTGGTTGAAAGTCACCTCGAGATAGCTCGTAACCCCACCCTCATACCGGACCATTGCCAAGTCCATGGCGCTCCGATTGACATCCACCAGCAGTTGCTGCCTCTCGCGAAACTCGCGCGTACGCTGATACGCCACCAAAGCGTCCGATACGTCACGAAAAGCACCCTGCACCGCCTTCTGGTAAACTGCCAGCGCCTCCTCATAAGCCGCCTCGGCCTGCTTCAGATTTCCCCGCAACCTCCCGCCTGTAAACACCGGCACGGTCACCGCAGGGCCAAACTGCCAAACCCGGGAGCCACTCGTAAATAAGTCCCCCAGTGATACACTCTGAAAACCCGCCATCCCGGTCAGGGTAATCTGCGGATAAAACATGGCCTTCACCTGACCAACATCCGCGTTCGCCGCCACCAGCTGCTGCTCCGCCAACCTCACATCCGGCCGACGCTCCAACAACTCCGACGGCAAACCCGCCGGCACGCGGGCCGAACGAAAATCATTGGTCACGGAGCCGGCCCGCTCCACCGGCCCGGGGTTGCGACCCCGCAGTATCTGCAGCTGGTTCTCCGCCTGCTCAATCGCCTGCATTGTCACCGCAATCGAGGCCTCCGACCTTCGCACCACAGCCTCTGCCTGATATACATCCTGCATCGAAGCAACCCCACCCTCCTCCCGGGTCCGGGCCAGCTCAAGCGACACCGCGCTGTTCGTCAACGTCGCACGCGATACCGCCAGTTCCCGGTCCAACGCCAATAACTGAAAATACACGGTCGCCACCTGCGCCACCAAGGTCTGCTGCACCGTCAGCCGCGATTCCTCGGCAGCCAACAACCGCGCCCGCGCTGCCTCGTCCGCCCGCCTCAAACGCCCCCACAAATCCACCTCATACGCCGGCATCGCCAAGGCCGCAGTCCCATACTCCCGCTGCGGATTTACCCCCGCCGGAATCGGAGTCCCCATGTTCTCAGACCCCCGCACGGTCTGCAGATCCCCACCCGCCTGCACGGTCGGCCAAAACCACGACCTCGCCACCTGCGCCGCCGCTTCAGCCTGCAATACCCTCGCCACCGCAATCCGCACGTCCCAACTGTTCGTCAGCGCATCCGCAATATACCCCTGCAGCAGTGTATCAGGATACACCTCCGCAAAAGGCAACGCACCCAACCCTCCCTCTCTACCCCCGCTCACCACCACCTCACCCGGATCACGATACCCCCCCGGAATATCCAGCTCAGGTCGCTCATAATCCGGCCCCACCGCACACCCCGCCAAACCACCCGCCAAAAACGCAACCCCACACCACATCAACACCCCGGAGAACTTGTCCCTCCAGCACATCATCAATGCCCTCCTTTCTCTGCTACCGCCCCCTCCACCTCACCACTCGCCCCGGCAGATGGTTTGCCAAACCTCTCCGCTAAACCCGCCACAAACGCATAGCACGCCGGAATCAATAACACCCCGAACAGGGTCGCCATGCTCATGCCAAAGACCACCGCCGTCCCCATCACCTTGCGCGATTCCGCACCCGAACCCGAAGCGGTCGCCAACGGAATACAACCCAATATGAAGGCAAACGAAGTCATCAAAATGGGACGCAACCTCAACCTCGCCCCCTCAATCGCCGCCTCAATCACCGGCTTGCCCTCCTCATGCTGCATCTTCGCAAATTCAACAATCAGGATCGCATTCTTCGCCGCTAAACCAATCAAGGTAATCAAACCAATCTGCGCAAACACGTTGTTGTCAAAACCCCGGGCCAGTAACCCGATAAATGTCCCCAATATCACCAGCGGTGTGCACAGCAGCACCGCAAACGGCAGCGACCAGCTCTCATATTGCGCCGCCAAAAGCAGAAACACAAAAACCACCGCCAACCCAAAGACAAATACCGCCTGACCCTCCGCCTTCTTCTGCTGGTAGGTGATCCCCGACCACTCATACCCAAAAACCCGCGACAACACCTGCGCCGCCACTTCCTCCATCGCCCCTATCGCCTGCGCCG
>JBMTVN010000208.1:0-7448 GCA_049451415.1 Limisphaerales bacterium
GGGTGCAGGCAACGCCGGACCACTGGCATACCCTGGTGAATTTGGCGGCGACGCAGGCGGGCAAGGATGTGTATGGGGAGAAGCCGCAGACCCTGACGATTGACGAGGGACGGCGTTTAGTGAGGGCGGTGAGGGCTCATAAGACCGTGATGCAGACGGGCAGTCAGCAACGGAGCGACAGCAAGTTCCGGTTGGCCTGTGAGCTGGTGAGGAACGGTCGGATTGGCCGGCTGACTGACATTGAGGTTTTTTTACCTGCGGGATTACGGGGTGGACCTTTTGCGACAGCTAAGCCGCCGGCGGAGCTGAATTGGGAGTTTTGGCAGGGGCAGGCGCAGTTAGTGGATTATGTTGCTGAGCGTTGCCACACCAACTTCCGGTTTTGGTATGACTATTCGGGCGGGACGATGACTGACTGGGGGGCGCATCATAATGACATTGCTCGCTGGGCGGTGGGGCTGGAGGGGCCGACGGAGATTGAAGGTCGGGCTTTGGTTGAACCTGTTGCCGGGGGATACACGGCCTACAGTGAGTATGATGTGCAGTTTACCTATGCGAACGGAGTGCGGCATCGTGTGAAGACCACTGCTGATGATTCGATCTTTGGCGGGGTGGTGCGGGAGGAGGGGCAGCGGAACGGGGTGCGCTTTATTGGGAGCGAAGGGTGGGTGTGGGTGACCCGGGGCGATATCCAGGTGAGTGACGAGGCGTTATTGACCACGCCGCTGGCGGAGGATGCGCTGCGTTTGGAGGTGAGCGGCGATCACATGAGGAATTTCTTTGAGTGCGTAGGGTCGCGCAAGGATCCCATTTGTCACGTGGAGGTGGGGCACCGGTCGGCTTCACTTTGTCATCTTGGGGTCATTGCGATGCGGTTGGGGCGGAAGCTGCGTTGGGATCCGGTGGCGGAGCAATTTGTTGGGGAAGGTGCGGAGGAGGGGAATCGCTGGGTGGCCCGGGAGATGCGCAAGCCTTACGACTACAGCTTTATTGCTTGATCGGGTGCTGTTCGTTCGTGGCTTGCGAGGTGGCCGGTTGCAGGCGAGTCGGTTGTGCGCCCCTTTTCGTTTACAGTGTCCGGCCTTTGATCACGATAGCGGGCTCAGGTTCGCGGCGACATCCTCGCGGTAGGCTTTTGTGGCGGGGATGAGTCCGGCGGCGGTGCCGAGGCAGAGCATTCCGAGGGCGATCACCACCGCTCCGGGGAGGCCGGTGCTGAGCTCGAGCGTGATTCCGGTTTGGTTGCGCACGAATGAGGACACGGCGCTGTGGATTCCGAGGTGGAGAACAGCGGAAAGCGCCACGCCGCAGAGTGAGATCACGGCGGCCTCGAGCAGGAGCAATCCAAACACGGTTCTCCGATGCGCACCGAGGGCGCGGAGGATGGCGAGATCACGACGGCGTTCGTTCAGCGATCCGTAGAGTGTAACAAGAATGGTGGCTGCAGCGACGGCCGCTACGAGCCAGGCAACGAGGATGAGCAGGCGTTCCATCCAGACGACGCGTTCGAGGAGTCGTGCGACGATTTGTGCGGCTGGCCAGGCAAACGTGAGGCGGGTGTCTTCGCGATTGTATTGCCGGTCGAGCTGTTGTCCGGCGACCATGCGGTCGGGTTTGAAGCGCACGAGCACTGCGCTGAGTTCATTGGCCCGTGTCGGGTCATGTCCATCCATGTGCTGCACTCCGGCGAGGGGGATCCAGAGGACGCGATCGGCCGGGGTGTTGGAGGGTTCGAGGACGCCGACAACGAGGTATTCTTCTTCGTGCTCGTGGTCGGGATCGAAATTCAGTCCGTGGTAGGGGCGTATGCGGTCTCCGCGCTGGAGGTGGAGTTGGTGGGCGGCGACGCTGCCGGCGACGACTTCGCGGAGGGTAGGGTCGAAGAGTCGGCCCGGGGTTGCGACATGATGGGTGCGGTTGGGGGCGTAGGGAATGTCGGTGAAGTAGTTGGTGGTGGTGCCGACGATGCGGAATCCCAGGTAGTTATCGCCCATGGCGAGGGGGATGGCAGCTTGGACGGCGGGGTGGGATTGCAGCGATTGCCAGTCGGTGGCGGGTACGGTGCCGGGGGATTCATCCATGAAGAACAGGCCATTGAGGACGAGCTGCAGCTTGGATCCTCTAGCGCCGAGGACGGCATCATAGCCACTGCCGGTGCGTTCGAAGGCTTGGCGTGCACTTTCTTTCAGGCTCCAGACTGTCATGAGCAGGGCGCCGGCGAGGGCGACGGCGAGGGTGCAGATTGCCGAGGAGAAGGCGTGTTGCTGGAGGCTGCGGCGGACGAGGAGGGGGAGCGTCATGGCCGGGTTTCCGGGGTTGGGCCCGGGGCCCGGTTGATGTTGGCGAAGTCCTTGACTTGTTCGAAGGCATTGAGCGCGGCGGGGTCGTGGCTGACGAGGAGGAGGGCCGCACCGGTTTCGCGACAGGTGTCTTGGAGGAGTTGGATGACCTCGATGGCGTTGCGAGGATCGAGGTTGCCTGTGGGTTCATCGGCGAGCACGAGGGAGGGGTTGCCGACGAGAGCGCGGGCAACGGCGACGCGCTGTTGTTGGCCGATGGAGAGTTGTCGTGGGTAATGGTGGAGCCGGTGGGCGAGTCCCATGCGGTGCAGAAGGTCTTTGGCGCCTGCAGGGTTGGGTTTTGTGCCGCTAAAGGCCATGCCCATGAGGGCGTTCTCGAGAACTGTGAGTCCTTGGAGGAGGTTGAAGGTCTGGAAGACGATACCGAGGTGGTGGGCACGGAACCGGTCGCGGTCCGGTTCGGACAGCGTTGCGAGGTCCTGTCCCTCGACGTGGATGGATCCACGGTCGGGGGTGAGGATGCCGGCGATGAGCTGGAGTAGGGTGGATTTGCCGGAACCGCTTTCGCCGCGGATAGCGAGCTGGTCGGCCGGGCTCAGTTTGAGCTCGGGCAGGTCGAGGATGAGTTGCTTATCCCCGTTGGGTCCGCGGAATCGCTTCTGGAGGTTCTGGATATGGAGCGTCAGCACGGACAGGCGTAGGGTGGGGGTGCTTAGGTCGAGGTGCAAGTGAAAGCCCAAGCTCCGTAGCCTACGACCTGATCCCGCGGGCCTGCGGTGTCTCCGGAGTTGCGCAAGTCGAGCGTGGAGACATCCAGCTGGCGATGCTTTGCCACTAGGAGCAGCCCTTGGATCACTTTCGAGCCGCAGGCGTGTGCCTCGTCGATGGGCTCGGGATTCAGTTCCTCAATGGCGACGCGCGTTTCTCCATCCACTTGCCGTGCGTGGGCGTAGTCGAGGTAATGGCTCAGATCGGAGCTGACGACCACCACCGTTTCGTCGCCGCCCCAGACGGCGTTTAGGACTTCGGCGACCTGTTCGCCGGCGGTCTGGCCCACGAGTAGTGGAATAATCTGGAAATCAAGGAGTTGGGCCTGCAGAAACGGGAGTTCCACCTCGAGTGCGTGCTCGGGAGCATGGGCGGCATCGTTCACTCGAGTCAGTCCATGGCGAGTGAGCAGGTCGACGGCATCCCGGGCGACGGTTACCGGGCCTCTCGGGACACCGAATGCATGTGCTGAGCTGACGCATATTCCGGGGAAACTCAAATAATGCGAGGGGCCGATGAGGACAACGCGTTCGACGCGTCGGCCGGAATTGGTCCAGGTAGAGAAGGCGGTTCCGGCGATCGGACCCGAGAAAAGGTAGCCGGCGTGGGGTGCAATGACAGCCTTGGGAAAGGCGACGGATGCGGTTTCAGCTTCGGTCAGGAGACAACCCACTTCTGCTTCAAGTGCTTCGGCTTGAGCAGGATAGAAGCGTCCAGCTACGGCAGGTGGCCTGACTTGTCCGGCACTGGTGACCCCATTCATGGCGAAGCCTAACATCGGTCTGACACGGCAACTTGTCAAAAGCATGAATGCAACAAATACCATACCGGTGGGGTGGGGAATGCTGTTGACGGTCTCAACTGCCCCGATAACATGCCTGTTCGGTTTGGACTGAAATCATCTGTTATTAGGAAAAGGACCAGAAACTATGCCAGTGAAAGTAGCGATTAACGGTTTTGGCCGGATTGGCCGGCTGGTGTTCCGCGCCATGGTGGAGCAGGGGCTTGTGGGTAAAGACGTGGTTGTTGTGGCGGTGGGCGACATCGTTCCCGCGGACAATCTGGCTTACCTTTTGAAATACGACAGCACCCAAGGCCGCTTCAATGGCACGGTCAGCTCCAAGAAATCTGCTGCTGACAAGGCTGAGGATGATGTGCTGGTGGTGAACGGCCAAGACATCCATGTGGTTAGCGCCAAGGACCCCTCCGGTTTGCCTTGGGCGGCGATGGGTGTGGATGTCGTCATTGAATCCACCGGTTTGTTCACGCAGGTCGAGAAGGCTCAGGGCCACATTACCGCCGGCGCCAAGCGCGTGATCATTTCTGCTCCGGCCAAGGGCGATTGCCCGACGTTGGTGATGGGGGTCAATCACGAGACCTACGATCCTGCGAAGCACCAGATCGTTTCGAACGCCTCCTGCACCACGAACTGCCTGGCGCCGGTTGTGCATGTCCTGCTGAAGGAAGGCTTTGGCATCGAGGAAGGTCTGATGACCACGGTGCACTCCTACACCGCGACGCAGAAGACGGTGGACGGCCCGAGCAAGAAGGACTGGAAGGGCGGTCGTACTGCGGCGCTGAACCTCATCCCCTCCACCACTGGTGCCGCGAAGGCGGTCGGGTTGGTGCTGCCTGAAGTGAAGGGCAAGCTGACGGGTATGGCGTTCCGGGTGCCGACCCCGACGGTTTCCGTGGTTGATCTCACTGTTCGCACGGTGAAGGAAACCAGCTATGCTGAGATTTCCGCGGCCATGAAGAAGGCCAGCGAGACCTACATGAAGGGCATCCTTGCCTACACTGAGGACGAAGTCGTGAGCAGCGACTTTATTCACTGCGCCAACTCCTCGATCTACGACGCTGGTTCCGGTATCGAGCTGAACAACCGCTTCTTCAAGCTGGTCAGCTGGTATGATAATGAATGGGGTTACAGCTGCCGCGTTTCGGAACTGTTGAAGTATATGATTGGCCGCGGTCTGTAAGAGGCTGCTCGATCCATACTCTTTGCAACGGCGACCTGAAATCAGGTCGCCGTTTTTGTTGGAGGGCTGACTGTGCACCCAAAAGCCCAGTGACGGCGGCTGCGGGACTGTGCTTTAAAATTCCACACAGTCCCGTTTCCGCTGGCTTATGCACATTCAACGTTTCTCACCTCGTTCCTCCGCAGCTACGGCTTTCACGCTCATCGAGCTGCTGGTGGTGATCGCGATTATTGCCATCCTGGCTGGCATGCTTTTGCCGGCACTGGCCAAGGCGAAGAGCAAGGCCCAGGGTATCATGTGCCTCAACAATCTGAAACAGATGGGATTGGCTTGGACCATGTATACCCTGGACAACGAGGAGAAAGTGCCGCCCAACGGAGGGAACGATCAGGGAAATTTTCGGGCTGGCGACAAACACTATCCGAACACCTGGTGTGCGGGTTGGCTGGACCTGCCTTCGGCCTCAGATAACACCAACCAGTTGTATCTTGAGCGGAGTCACATCCAACCGTATCTGGACTCCCTTGCGGTGTGGCGTTGTCCGGCTGACAACTCGCTGGACATGGCCAGCAAGCTGCCGCGGGTGCGCAGCATGTCCATGAACAACTGGATGAACACCCCGGGGGCGGCCTGGAATGGTCGTACGGAGTGGCGGATAATCCGCAAGACCTCGGACATGACTGATCCGGGGCCGGCAGGCAACTGGCTGTTGATTGACGAGCGTGAGGACAGCATCAACGACGGATTTTTCGTGGTGGACATGACGGGGTATCCGAACAACGCAGGATCGATCATGCTGGTGGATTACCCCGCGAGTTATCACAACGGGGCGGGCGGCTTGAATTTTGCCGACGGGCATTCGGAGATCCGCAAGTGGGTGGATCCTAGGACGACCCCGCCGCTGAAGAAGAATGTGGAGCTGCAATTGAACATCCCTTCGGCGAACAACCGCGACATGATCTGGCTGCAGGAGCGGACCACGAGCCGGGCTTATTAGGTCGCGGTATTTGGTTCAAAGCATCGCGGTTGTCGGTTTTTGCGCTACGGATTATGGGGACAGGTGTCCCCATAATCCGTATTTGTTTTTGGCCGTTGGGTGTTTGGTTGGGTCTTTACGGTTGTTTTTCGGTCGGCATTTTTCGGGTCAAACTGGCGGCTCGCCTGAGCTGCAGTCGTGGTCGTAGGGTTTCGCCATGCGAATTATTGGCGGAACGGCGGGCGGCAGGATGCTCAAGGTGCCCAAGGGTTTGGCGGTGCGTCCGACTCCTGACTTGGTGCGGCAGGCTATTTTCAACAGCCTTGGCGAGCGGTTGCTGGAGGCCTCGGTCTTGGAGTTGTTCGCCGGGACGGGGGCGTTGAGCTTGGAATCATTGAGCCGAGGTGCCCGACAGGCGATGTGTGTTGAGCTCTCTTCCCGCCATTCTGGCTATATCCGCGACAACCTCCGTCAATCGGGCTTGGAGGCTTCCTTGTTGCAGGTGCGCGTTCAGGATGCCTACGCGGCCGTGCACCAACTCGCACAGAGTGGAGCCAAATTCGACCTGATCTTTGCTGATCCTCCTTATGGGATGAAGAATGTGGGGAAGCGCTCGGAGTCCGATGCTCAGAAGCTTTTGGATGAGGTGCAATTGCCAGGGCTCCTCACTGCCGGCGGCCTTTTTGTTTTGGGCCATTCGCGTCGGGATACCCTCAGCCTGCCGGAGGATCGCTGGAGTGAGCGGCGCTGTCTCAAGCATGGTGATTCCCTGATGCGCTTCTTGGAGCCGGTTAGCGCCGGGTGCGAACGGCCAGGTGCAGAGCGGGAAGCGGGAAGCGTCGAGGGCTGAGGGCTGCCTCTCTGCCGTAGTCCCGTCCAAAGGGCAGGGACGAAGGAGGAAGGGCTTTTGCGGTGCGGGGCGTTCCGAGCGCGACAGAGGGTGGGCTGTATATGGTGAGGACAGTGTCCTGAGGCGGGGTGGGCAAGGGGCGGTTCAGCCTTTGGCTTCGTCGCTTTGGGATTTGTTGGGATTGGCCTGAAGAGCGGACAGCTGGGCGAAGCCGGGCACGTGCCATATGGGGCCGGTTAATTTACGGTAAACAGGCCGCTTCAGCGGTTCAGACAGCCTGCCTATCAACGAGATTTGCGGTTTTGCAGCCAGGGGTGGAAGGGCGTTGATGGTCTTCAACCCCCGTCCCCTGATCATCGTCGGAATCCATTTCTTGGTTGCCATATCCATGCGTCCGTCCGGACGGGGACCCTATAGCAGGCGCGATGCCGTTTTCTTTCAGTTATTCAATTTGGGCATTGCAGCCGTGCCGCCTTCCTCCATAATCCCCCGCCTCTAGTCGGAGCGTAGCTCAGCCTGGTAGAGCGCCAGCTTTGGGAGCTGGATGTCGCAGGTTCGAATCCTGTCGCTCCGAC
>JBMTVN010000209.1:0-7428 GCA_049451415.1 Limisphaerales bacterium
GCGCACAGCACTACCCCGCCATAGAATTCATGATCGCCAACCATTCAACACGCTCTGCGCTTCCCGCTCGGCGCCTTGCACGATTCAGGGGGGAGCGTTCACGTTCATTTCAGGTCCGACCAGGAAAGGCCGAAGCGCGATAGGTATTTCCGCAGGCGATCGGCATCATTGAGCACCTTTCGTTTTTCACGCGTTGCGCCGAACAAGCGGCGACCCGCTTCGGAGAGAGTGTTGCTTTCGCGACAAACACCGACGACGAACCCGAGCTGGGCACGATCAAAGAGGTCCATATCCTGGAGGACCTCGTTCGGGAGAATCTCATGCAACGGATCTTCCGCGGCACGGGGACCAGTCCAGCCACGTTGTAAGCGCTCAAGTTCGGCGTCGAGAATCTCCCGGGTGATCCGGCCACCGGGAGCCAATGTCGCCATGCGGGTCACACAGGCGTTCAGGTCACGAAAGTTGGCGCACCACTTTGCCTCGCGCCCGGATGCAAATCCCAGAAACCGCTGACGCACCTCGCTGCTCATGGTGACGCGGAGTGAATTCCGCTCGGCAAATCGTTCGAGCTCGTAATCGAGGTTCGGCTCAATGTCCTCTGATCGTTCCGCCAAGCCCGGCAAACGAAAGGTCCAGAGATTCATGCGAGCCAGCAGGTCCTCGCGAAAGCGACCCTCCACAACCGCAGCTGCCAGATCCCGATTCGTCCCCGCCAGCAACTGGAAATCACTGCTCACCTCGCTGTCAGCCCCCAGCGGCGAAAACCGCTTCTCCTCCAAGGCCCGCAACAACATCGCCTGCTCGTCCAACCCCAACTCGCCCACTTCGTCGAGAAACAAAACCCCCTTGTCTGCAGCCCGCAGCAGACCAGCACGGTCCTTCAACGCCCCCGTGAACGCCCCCTTCACGTGCCCGAAGAACGTCGACATCGCAGCATCTCGAGGGATGGTGGCACTGTTGACTTCAACGAAGGACCCGGCGACCTGATGCCGGGCCTTCTTCAATTCAAAGATGCGCCGCGCCAACTGCGACTTGCCCGCCCCCGTCGGCCCCGTCAGCAGGATGGGGTCACGCGACTGGATGGCCACGTGCTCAATCTGTTCGATCAGCCGGTTGAACCCGGGGTTTCGCGTCGCAATGCCGGACTTCAGGAACGAGACGGCGTCGGCCGAAGCCGTCTGAAATCGTGCCGCTATCCGGTCGTATCGCGAAAGATCCAGATCGATGATGTTGTAAGTGCCGTCCGGACTGCGTCGACGCGGCACGGCTGGTGAGGTTTGCACGAGTCGTGCCGGGAGATGCCGTGACTCGGTCAGCAGAAACAGGCAGATCTGCTGCACGTGTGTCCCGGTGGTGATGTGCACCAGATACTCCTCTTCATCCGGACGAAAGGGATAGCCCACTGCGAAGTCATGCAGCATCTCGTAGACCTCTTCGAACTCCCACGGATCCCGCGGTGTGTGCTCGATGTAGCGCACCTCGGTGCCGGGGGACACACGAACGATATCCGTCCCGACGCACCGCGCGGTATCGACCGCCGTGTTCGGAAAGAGGAGCTCATACCGGTCGATCGGCAGGGCCTTGTGTTTGCACAGGGAGACGGTGGGACGCCATTTCTCCCATCTCTTCGCGTGGAAGCCCGAATCCAGCATGCTGCCGAGCAATCCTATCACCACGGTCTTCGGATTTTTCATAGCTAATACGCGCTGAACTTATTCAATAGGCTAGCCGCATTGTCAGTTGAAATTTCCCGGTAAGCCGCTGAAAGAAGTCGGTGTATAGCACCTTAGTCGCTCATTACAAATATGTTACGCCGCACGCACACCCGCCTTCAGCATGGGCTGGCACACATCCTGATAGAGAAGCAATGGCTTGCTGAATCGAACCAGCAGCCGGCGGGAAGTCATTCTGCCAGGTTCTGCGCATCGGGGTTCGGCAAGTTGGTACCGGCCATGCCGTTCGGGTTCAAATCCCATCACCGGCTGGCTCCCGGTGGCTGGCGCGAAAGCGCGTCCGTGGAAGGGCCTGCGGGACAACAGCTGTTCTCCCCCGCCCCAGACGGAAGCCACCGGGGCCCAGTCCAAAACGAAAGACACCGAAGATGAACATGGAACTGTTAATGATGGATATGGGACGCGGAGCGAATGTTCCCCAGATCACCAAGGGATGGCGTCATGTCTTCGAGGTCCGTGAGTTCGAATGCGTGCTGCTCTACCGCTTCGGAAAGTTCGTTCAGCAGCTCGAACCCGGACGACAAGTCCGGTGGGGAAAAGGATGGGCATGGAAGAGAATGGATCTCCGTCGAAGAACGTTCCCGGTTGCCGGACAGGAGGTCCTGACCTCGGACGGGGTAGCAGTGAAGATCAGCCTGACCGTCCGGCTTCGCATCGTGGATCCGCTCAAGGCCATGCACGAGGATCAGGATTGGCTGGGACAGGTCTACACCAGTGTCCAGCTGGCCCTGCGCAAAGAGGTCTCCTCGCAAACCGTCGAAGCACTCATGGCCAGCAGACTCGATATCGGAGAGCAGGTGCGGGCTGCCGTCAATGAACAGGCCGCGCTGCTGGGAATCGAGGTCATCAAGACCGAGGTGAAGGACGTCATGTTCCCCGGGGAAGTAAAGAAGGTGTTCACCGAGGTGCTGCGAGCCAGACAGGAAGGACAGGCCGCACTGGAGCGTGCCCGCGGAGAAAGCGCAGCTTTGCGTAACCTGGCCAATGCAGCGAGGTTGTTGGAAAACAACCCCGCCCTCCAGAACCTCCGCCTCATGCAGTCGATGAGCGGATCCGGGAACACGCTCATCATGGGAGTTCCCGCAGGGTTCGTTCCGCTGAAGAACGCCCAGACTGCACCCAAGGGATCTAACACGGAAGGGAATCCAAAGGGATGAACGCACCGCAGGCGGGGGTCGGCAATTGACCGGCCCCCGCCGGAACTACCCAAGAACTTTTTGACCGCAACCAACGAGAAAGAACCAACATGAACAAAGACGACCTCATCGCCTTGGGTGTACCCTACGGAACCCCAACCCGCGCCGGCCTCACTTTCATCACCCGCTACATCGCGCAGGGCGGCGATCCGGCCGCCCTGCCCCGGGATGTAGAGGCCATCATCGCAGAGCCAAATCACTTCCTCGCAGACCCGCTCCGCAGTGACTTCGCCCAATCACTCATGAACTACACCCGCACCACCCGTGAGATCCCCGTCGCCTGGCAGCAATGGGGTGAAGGCCTCGAGCCAGAAGCAGTCGGCCAAATGCGGCGCGCCTGCGAATTGCAGATCGCCGTCGCCGGAGCCCTCATGCCCGATGCCCACGTCGGTTACGGTCTGCCCATCGGTGGCGTGCTCGCCACCGATGGCGTGGTGATCCCTTACGCCGTCGGCGTGGATATCGCCTGCCGCATGAAAATGACCGTGCTCGACCTCCCGGTGAAAGAACTGGTGGACAGTGAGGACCGCCTCATCCAGGCGATCGAAACCGAAACCCGCTTCGGCATGGGAGCCAAGTTCCAACGCCGGCGCCAGCACGATGTCATGGATGCCGACTGGTCCGTGACCAAGATCACGAAGCAGAACAAGGACCGCGCCTGGGCCCAGCTGGGAACCAGCGGAAGCGGAAACCACTTCGTCGAGTTCGGCGTGTTCACCTGCAAGAGCGCGGTCGAAGGCCTCCCCGCCGGTGAATACCTCGCCCTGCTCAGCCATAGCGGAAGCCGCGGAACCGGCGCCGCCGTCTGCAACCACTACAGCAAACTGGCAAAGGAATTGAACGTCAACCTCTCCCGCGACCACCAGCAGCTCGGATGGCTGTCCCTGGAGTCCGAGGCCGGACAGGAATACTGGGCCGCCATGGAACTCATGGGACGCTACGCGGCAGCCAACCACGCCATGATCCATCACCACATGGCCCGGCATCTGGGTGTGCCGGTGCTCCTGGATGTCGAGAATCACCACAACTTCGCCTGGAAAGAAAAGCATGTGATCGATGGAGTGGAACGCGAGGTCATCGTACACCGCAAAGGGGCCACCCCCGCCGGAGAAGGTGTGCTCGGAATCATCCCCGGCTCCATGGCCTCACCCGGATTCCTCGTCCGCGGTAAAGGCAACGCCGCGTCCCTCAAATCGGCCTCGCACGGTGCCGGCCGCGTCATGAGCCGCACCAAAGCCAAAGACACGTTCCACTGGAACGACGTCAACCAGCTCCTCCAGGATCGCGGTGTGAAGTTGCTCTCCGCCGGACTCGACGAAGTTCCGGGTGTCTACAAGGACATCCATACCGTCATGGCCGCGCAGGAGGACCTGGTCGAAATCCTCGGACAGTTTGATCCGAAACTCGTCAAAATGGCCCCGGCCGGAGAACGCGCCGAGGATTAAGGCAAACTATGACGCATGACATGATGATCCTCAACGGCTCCCAGGGAGAGGGTGGCGGGCAGATCCTGCGGACCTCGCTGGCCCTCTCCCTCGTCACAGGCAAACCCTTCCGGCTGGAAAACATCCGCGCCAAACGCAAGAAACCCGGCCTGCTGCGCCAACACCTCACGGCAGTCGAAGCCGCACGCACGATCGGTCGCGCCACGACCTCCGGTGCTGAGTTGGGCTCCACCACGCTGGTGTTCCAACCCGGCACACTCACCCCGGGTGACTATGCATTCGACGTCGGCTCAGCCGGAAGCGCCCTGCTCGTCCTGCAGGCCGTCCTGCCCGCGCTGCTGACCGCGAACGGAAAAACATCGCTCACCATCAGTGGCGGAACCCATAACCCGTTCGCCCCGCCCTTCGAGTTCCTGGATCGGAGCTTCGCCCCGATGCTTCATCGCATGGGCGCGAACCTGCAGCTCACGCTGGACCGCGCCGGATTCTATCCCGCCGGAGGCGGACGCGTCCGCGCCATCATCGAAACCACACAAGCACTACACCCCATCCACCTGCCAGAACGGGGTCCCATTACCCACCGCCGCGCCACGGCCATCGTCGCCCGTATCTCACCGGACTTCGCGCAACGCCAGCTGGAACTCGTCCGTGAACACCTCGGTTGGACCACAGAAGAATGCCATGTAGGAGCCACACGAAATACGCTGAGCCCCGGAAATGCTCTCGTGCTCGAAGTTGCCACGGAGCACGTCACCGCAGTATTCACCAGCTTCGGCCAGCGCGGCCGCTCCGCCGAAGACATGGCAAAAGAAGTCTCCAACGCCTGCAAAACGTGGCTGCAAGCCGATGTCCCCGTGGACGAACACCTCGCCGACCAGCTCCTCCTCCCCATGGCCCTCGCCGGCGGCGGCTCCTTCCGCACCACCAAACCCTCAAGCCATACGCTCACCAACGCCCAGGTCATCGAACAATTCCTGCCCACCCGGATTCACTGTGAACCCGAAAGCTCCCAAACGTGGCGTGTAGAAGTCGACTCAGTAAGCTGAACGCAGAACCCGTATGCCGGAAGATAGCAGTCGGTCGGGAGCGGGATCGAAGAAAAGCCGGCACAGCAGGACCACGACCGCCACGACAGCATCGATCGGAATTCAAAAGCGGCGCATTTTCGAGCCGCCACTTTGTTATCCCATCACACGCCCAGCATCCCACAGCCCTCAAACCGCCAGCATACGCTCCCCGACCCATCAGTGCGCGTGCTATACTCGCGCCATCGGCGCAGGGGCTACGTGCAAAACCTCCGGGAGGAATAATTGGGTAAGAGCGTGCAGGCTCTATAAGTAGCGATCGAGAACCAAGCCTTCCACCCGCTGGAAATGGTTGATATTCGCCGTGACCAAGGGCAGTCCAGCCGCAAGAGCTGTGGCTGCAATCAATAAGTCGAAATCGCCAATCAGTTCGCCCCGCTCCCGTAAACCCCGGCGAATCCTGCTCCCCACCTGAGCCACCCGGGAATTCACTTCGAGACGAGGAAACGGATCCAGAAAACGCTCCCCCTCGGCGGGATTTCGATAGCCCTCCAAAAACTCCAGAACCGTTACAGTGGAAATGGCGTATTCCTCAGTAGACCCACGCTCAAGATACTGACGAGCAGGACCTGTCGTGCCCCGGGCCCACTCACGCTGAAGACTCACCAGAAAACACGTGTCCAGAATCTTCAAGAAACCCCTTCCTCCCCCCAATGCGATTCGCTCACGGACCTGGGCGCCCGCTCCAAACTCTCCCAATACTCCACCGCCGCATAATCCGCCTCACGAACCGGCATGCCGTCCAGACTAGCCAGAATCGAAGCACCACTCGCGTCCGGTGGCCCAAACCGCGCCCGCCTCACCACCGCCGTAAACGATTCCCCCGTTCGCTTCGCCCGACGCAGCTTCTCATACGCGTCTAATTCAAGCGTGATCGTTTTGGTTGCCATACACGACACCATACACGAACGCACAACAGAGTCAAAACGAACCCCATCGTCGTCGGACCAGAGCAACTCGCTTTCCTACAGCAGGTTATGTCGCTTTAGGACGGTATTTTACCCCCTATGGGGCTCTTTTTACCCCCAAAAAGAGCCCCATGGGGAAACTGAAATCGCAGTCCCGGCTATGGGTCGCAAAACAGGCCCAAAAAGCGGCCCATAGCCCCTTTTCAGGGGGGTGAACCGGAGTTAACCAGCTCAAACAGAACACATTGCCGTGGTCCGACCACGATGGGTATAGTGTGCCTGCACCATGAAACGAAACCTACTCTGTCGGGTGTTATTCGTAGCCTTGGCTCTTCTTCATCATTCCCAGGCCCTGGCGGCTGAACCCGTGCGGGTCTTCATCCTTGCCGGACAATCCAACATGGAGGGGCATGGACAGATTCCAATGAATCCGGACCGGAATAGCGGAAAGGGGAGTCTTGAGTATGGGGTGCAGCACACGGCGGACGTCGCGAGGCTGGGCCTACAGGATGGGAATGGATCATGGCGTGAGCGGGACGATGTGTGGATCAGCTATCTAGACCGTGAGGGAAAACTCAAGGCGGGCTACGGCGTGAACGAGGACCGCATCGGGCCGGAACTGGGATTCGGTTGGGTGGTGGGTGATGCCCTTCAAGCCCCAGTGCTCCTGATCAAGTGCGCTTGGGGCGGAAAAAGTCTAGGCCTGGATTTCCGCCCGCCCAGCGCCGGCAAACCCTCCTACTCGCTCGGCGAGAAAACCGACGCCGACATCGCCGCCGATCCGTCTATTGTCGGTCGCTACTATCGCGAACTCGTATCACGTGTGAAGGCCACGCTGGCTCGAGTGAGTGAGATCGTTCCCGGTTCAGACGGACACTACAGCCTCGCCGGCTTCGGCTGGCACCAGGGATGGAACGACCGTGTCAGCCAATCGTTCAACGACGAGTACGAACAGAATCTCGCCCACTTCATCCGGGATATCCGGCATGACCTTCAAGCGCCTGATCTGCCTTTTGTAATTGCCGAGACCGGCATGTCAGGCCGGGAGGAGAAACACCCTC
>JBMTVN010000210.1:0-7419 GCA_049451415.1 Limisphaerales bacterium
GGTTCTGAACTTTGATATCGCCCGGGAGTCAGCGTTTCGACGGGGACTGCCATGCACCCAGGGTATCGAGAACGGCTTTGGTCCGGGGGATTTCGTGGGTGCGGAGGAGGTTGGTGCCACCGAGGGATGCGAGCACGGCGAAGAAGGGTTCTGCGGAGCGGACTTCTTCGCGGAAGAGCTCGAAGGCATGGGGCAAGGCGTGGCAGACGGGCCAGCCGAGCCGGCGCAGACGAAAGGTATGCAGGAAGGTCTGCATCTGGTGGCGGATGCGGTCGGTACTGTCCTGGAGGTTGCGGTAATAGAAGCCCAGGCCGGGATCGATGAAGATGCGGGTGACACCTTCGGTTTTGGCTGCGGCGATTTCCCGTTGGAAATACTCTGCCATGATGTCGATTGGGTCGCTTGAAAACTGGATATCCTGGACATTGCGGACGTGGGAGCCCTGGACGTAGCAGAGGATCACAGCGGCGTCATGGGCGGCGACACTTTGGTAGATGGCCTGATTCTGGGCGGTGCCGGTGAGGTTGATCACGGCGGTGCCGGCCTGGAGGCAGCCGGCAGCAACCCGGGCGCTGTAGGTTTCAACCGAGGTCCTTATGTTGCGGTGAGACAGTTCCCGGACAATGGGCAGCAATTGGGCCAGCTGTGCATCATCGGAAACCCTTTCGGCATTGGGCAGGGTGGATTCGGCGCCGATGTCGACGATGTGTGCGCCCTGTGCAGCCAGGGTTGTGGCACGCTGGATCGCACTTATGGCATCGAGGCAGACACTTTCCCGATACCAGGAATCCCTGGAGAGGTTGACCACCCCCATGAGGTAGCGGTGGCTGGCAAAGTCGAAGTCCAGCCCCTTGAGCTGAAAGGATTGTACCGGTTGGCTGAGGACGTCCCTATAGGGTTCGATCCAATCCAGCAGTTCGCGCAGCTCGAGCATGGGGGACAGTGTAGCGTGGGGTGGGCTGAGGGCGAAGCTGGAAGCGCATGGGGCAGGGGGGGAGTTGGCGGTTGGCGGTGGAGCGTCGGGTCAAGGGGGGTGTCTCTGCACACTGCCAACGGCTAACAGCCCACTTCAGCTTTCGATCCCGAAAGCGATTCAAGCCATAGGTGATCCGTTTGGGTTTAGTGGAAGGTGCTGGCTTTGTTTGAAGGGACGTGAGAGCGTGCGAATGGACCAGTTTGGCTGAAGAACGATTTTTCCAAGCGCATGAAGACACAATTACAGCCGTATTTATTTTTTGGGGGGCGTTGTGAGGAGGCGATTGAGTTTTATCAGAAAGCCCTGGGAGCACGGGTGGATTATGTGATGTATCACCGGGACAGTCCGGATCCGCATCCGCCGGGGATGTTGCAGCCGGGCTTTGAGGATAAGGTGATGCACACGACCATCCGGATTGGTGAGGCCGTTTTCATGGCGTCGGACGGTTGTGATGACCGGGTGAAGTTCGAGGGATTCCGGATGTCTTTGGAGCTGGAGACTGAGGATGAGGTCCAGAGGGCTTTTGGGGCTTTGGCTGAGGGGGGGCAAGTGGACATGCCACCGGTGAAGACCTTTTGGTCGAAGTGTTTCGGGATGGTGACGGACCGGTTTGGCTTGGGGTGGATGTTGATGGTGCCGCCTGAGGTGCCGGAAAACTGAGGGGGTTAGCGAGAGTCTTGGGGCAGGTTGATTCGTCGACCGGTTTCGGCGGATTGGCGGGCGGCATCGAGGATTTCGGTGGCGATGAGATTGACTTCGAGGGACGAGAGTCCTGAGGGGGTGATGTCGCCGCGACAGACAGCCGCAAGGTAGGCGAGGGGATTATTATTGGGGGATTCCAGCGGGGGCGGCGTGAGTTGTTGTTCCGGATTATTGCCGAGGCGGAGACGGACGTGTTGGGAGTCGGGGGCGATGGCGTATCCTGATGCGCCATAGACCTCCATGTCCTTGCGGTTGTAGGGCCAGTTCCACGAGGCCTGGATGACTCCCTGGGCTTTGGGGTAGGTGAGGAGGATGGTGGCTTCATCGTCCACCTTGGGATAGACGTGGGGTTTGATTTGCTGGGTGACGGCGAGGACGGAGGTTGGGCGTTCGCCTTGCATGAGCCAAGTGATAAGGTTCGCGCCGTAGCAGCCGAAGTCGGCGAGGGCTCCGCCACCGTTGAGGACGGGGTCGGTGAGCCAGGCGAGGAAGTCTTCGGAGCAACCGATTTCGCGGGGCCCCTGGTGTCCGTCATGGACGACGATTTTTCGGAGGTGACCTATTCTGCCCTGTTCATGGGCGAGGCGGTAGGCTTCGTGGTTGGAGGGATACCAGGTGGTTTCGAAGTTGACGATGATGTGGATGCCGTGGGTGCGGGCGGCGGTTTGTATGGCTCTTGCGTGGTCCATGCTGACGGCAAGGGGTTTCTCCATCATGACATGGATTCCACGCTTGGCGCAGGCTTCGACGACCTGGAGGTGTTCGTAGGTGCTGGTGAAGGTGGCGACGGCCTGGGGTTTGACCGTGTCGAGCATGGTGTCGAGGTCTGAGTGGAGGAGGGACGGGGGCAGCTTGTATTGTTTCGCGTAGCGTTGGGCGAGTTGCGCGTTTGGTTCTACGATTGCTACCAGTTCGACATCAGTGCGGGAGGCGGTAGTGGGAATGAAGCCGTGGGCATGGTCGTGAGTGAGGCCGACGATCGCGAAGCGGACGGGGTCGGCATGGGTGAGAGGCTGGAGCAGCAGTGTGGCGGTGGCGAGGAGGAGGGCGGTGAGCGGGTGCATGGTGGGGTTATGGGTTATGGGTTATGGGTTATGGGTTGCTGACCTCTGACCTTTGGTTTTGGTGGGGTTTATTCACTGAGGGGTTGGCTGGAGCGGAGGTAGGCGAGGAGGTCTCGGGCTTGTTGGTCATCGAGGTGAGAGGTGAGGCCTTCGGGCATGAGGGAGAGGCCGGCCGGTTTGAGCGTATCGATACTGGAACGGGGGATGGCGATATTTTGGCCATCGAGTCCGCGTATGACCACTTGGCTGGCGTCTTGTTGGACGATGAAACCGGAGAGCGAACGGTCGTCGGTGGTATCGAGCGAGAAGTTTTCGTAGCCTTCGCGGATTTCTGCGCTGGGGTTGACGATGGCGAGGAGGAGGCTGGGGATATCGTTCCGGTTGAGGCTGGTGAGGTTGGGGCCGATATCGCCACCTTGGCTAAAGAGTGTATGGCATGAGGCGCAGGTGGTGTTGTAGATGGCTTTTCCGCGGTAGGGATCGCCATGGCCTTCATTGAGGGCCTGGGAGAGGCGATGGATTTCGTTGGCCATGTCTTCGGAGCTGGGGCGGCCGGATTTGGGCCAGAGATTGTTGATTTGGCTGTGGAGGGATTCGTCGAGCGTGGCCTTGAGTTTGCGGGCATATTCCGGCGGGACGAGCTGGGGGGGGATCGTGTCGTTTTGGACGGCGCTGAGGAGGGCTAGGCTGAGCGTGGGGCGGCTGGTGAGCAGGGATAGTGCGGCTGTGATGGCGGTTGGGGGAAGGGAGGGGAGGCGCTGGAGGGTGACTGGGGCGATGTCCGGATTATCGAAGCTTTGGAGAGCGGCGAAGGTGGACCGGAGGAGGTCGGGATCATTTTCGTAGTGGGCTAGTTGGATGAGGAGGGGGAGGGCTTCGGTGGTTTTGAGTTCACCGAAGATTTCGACGAGTTGGCGGCGTTCATCGGTGGGGGTATCGGGGTTAGAGATAGTGGTGAGGGCTTGTTGGATGGCTTGGGGGTCGTTGCGTCGGACGCCGAGGGGGAGGGAGCCGACGCCGTGTTGGTTGATGGCATCGATCAGTTCCATGGGGAGGCCGGTGAGGGATCGGCCTTGGAATGCGGCTTCGAATCCTTGCATGAGGAGGGCGGCGTGTTGTTTGGAGGGGGCGAGGTTGAGGAGTCGGGCACAGGCTAGGAGGTCATCGTGGGAGCCGGCTTGGGCGAAGCGGCGCATGGTACGGGTGAGCAGGTGTTGTTGGACGAGGGGTTGGTTCCAGAGGGGCGGGTCATTGAGGGCGTCGAGCGTGGCGGTGGGGTTGCGGGAGATTTTGGATTCGAGGGCCCACCAGATCATGAGGGGTTGTCGGGGGTCTGTGTTGTCTTCTGAGCGGGAGGCGAGAGCCTTGATGATGGGGAGGGCGATGGGTGCTGGCAGTCTCTTGGCGGTGGCGGCGAGTTGGATGCGGACCTCGATATGGGGTTCAGTGGATGCGAGCGTGGTGAGATTGGATGCGAGCGTGGGTGGGATGGGGATGGAGGTGTTGGTGGCAGTATCGAGTGAACCGGGGTAGGGGTCGCCGATGAACCGGGTGGTCCAGAGGCGTATTTGGGGGTCTTTGTGCCGGAGGAAGGAGAGCAGTTCGGCCTCCAGGGGGCGGAGGTTTTGGCGGTTTTGGATTTGGAGGGATTGCCAGGTCCAGAGGTTATGGAGTGCGGCGGGGCCGGTATTGTGGCGGACGTCGGTGGCGAGGGCGGGCGGCAGGCTTGGGGTGGAGCGTTCTGAGAGCAGGCGTGAGGCGGTGTTGCGCCACCAGCGGTCAGGGTGGCCCAGGAGCAGCAACAGTCGGCTGTTGTCGGCCTTGGCGAGGTTGAACGGTTTGACGGGGGTATAGTTCTTGTTGCGCAGACGCCATACCCGTCCGCTGGTCGCGTCCATATTCCCGTTGTAGTTGCGCCAGTGATTGATGGAGAAATCGTGCCAATCGGCGATGTAGATGGCGCCATCGGGGCCGAGTTTGATGTCGACTGGACGGAACCAGCGGTCGGAGGTGGTGGTGGCGTATGTGATATCCCTGGTTTCAAAGGTCGAGCGGGTGGGGGTGATGGCGCTGAGGACGACGCGGCCCTGAAGGGGTTCGATACCGAAGAGCTGGTTCTCGTAATGGGAGGGCAGGCTATTGCCGTTGTAGATGAGGAAAGTGTGGGTGAAGCGTTCCACCTGGTCGTGGTGCATTTGGGGGAAGTAACCGAAGGCGTAGGGGTTGGAGAGTTCACCGTGTTTTTGGAAGCCTTTCTGGAGGTAGGCTCCCTGTACATAATGGAAGCCGCGGGTATCGCCGCCGTTGTGGCCGGAGAAGATACGGCCGGCGTTATCCATTTCGATACCGAAGGCGTTGCCGCCGCCTTCGGAGAAGACTTCGTAGCGGCGGGTTTCCGGTTGGTAGCGCCAGATGTTTTGTCCGAGGGAGGTGATGATGTTGGTGGAGACGGGTGATTTGTCGGTGGGGAGGGGTTCGACCTTGATGTGGCCGCTGACCGTGCTGCCCTGGCAGGCGTAGAGCCAGCCGTCGGGGCCCCAGCGGAGGCTGTTGGCCACGGAGTGGGTGTCCTCGAGGCCGAAACCGGAGAGGTGGACTTCGGGGGCGGCGTCGGGGACGTCGTCGTTGTTTTTATCGGGATAGAACAGCAGGTAGGGCGGGTTCATGACCCAGACGCCGCCCCGGCCACGAGCTGCGGAGGTGGCAATATTGAGTCCGTCGACGAAAACCTTATGGGCATCGAAGGTGCCATCGCCGTCGGTGTCTTCATGGATGGAGATTCGGTCCTTGCCGGGGAAGTGGTTGGGTGGCGGCGGGGGGATTTTGTCGTATACCGAGCGCCAGAACTTGTCATGGCTGATCTGGGTGAGGCCGGCGGGTTCGGGGTATTGGCGGTATTCGACGACCCAGAGACGGCCTTGTTCATCGAAGCTGAGGTGCAGGGGTTGGGCAATGGTGGGTTCGGCGAGGACTAGGTCCATCTGGAGATCATCCGGGGTGGTGAAGGCGAGGGCGGATTGTTCCGGGGGGAGGAGGGGCGGTTCCTGTCCGCGGTCGAACTGTTGAGCCCGGGGGCTGAGGGGGGAGCAGAGCGTGGCCAGAGCCAGGAGCAGGGAGAGAGTTTCCTTGCGGCGGCAGGCTCCGGCGGCGAGGTGATGCGTGGGGCAGGGCATGGGTGCTCAGAGGGGTTGGAGTCGGTTGTCGGGTGGGATCGGTTGGTTGAGGGTCCAGAGCATACCGTTGAGGAGCAGGCGGCGGAAGCTGGGGTTCTGGAAATCATTGGGGTGACCGAATGAGGTGCAGAAGACCTTGGCGTTGCGGGGGCCTGCGGCGTGGGTCCAGACGACGGGTTCGGCGGGTTTACCGGGTATGGTGCCGAGGAGGACGGGGGTGGCGGAGGGTTGGAGTGGACTGGTGAGGTAGAGGGAGCCGTTGCCCGTGAGGGCGTCCAGGTCGATGTTGGTGAGTAGGGGATGGATCTGGAGAGTGGTGGGGAGGTGGACTTGAGTCATGGCTTCGTTACCGTGGTGGTTATGGTAATTGCAGCCGAGGATCTCTTCGTCGAACTCAGGCCAGCTGGCGCCGGCTTTGGCATCATCACCACGGGGTTCGAAGGCATGGCTGGCGGTGCGGATCCCGATGATACCTTTTCCACGGTTGATGTGGTTTCGGATGGCGTCGAGATTCTCCTTGGACAGGGCGCGGCGGCGGACACTGATGACGAGGAGGTCAGCCTGTTGGAGGGCAGCCTTGAGGCCGGGGAAGTCGTGTTTGTTGTTGGGGTTGGCGTGGATGATCGTGGTTTGGATGCCGCGCCAATTGATGTAGCGGCTGGCGAAATCGGGTAGAGTTTCCCATGTCTGGTATTCGTCCTCACCGATGAGGAAGACCACGTGGGGAGGACGGTTGGCGCGGAACCGGAAGGGTTGACCGCCGAGGAAGGCATCGCTGGTGATCGTGGGACACCAGAATTGTTCCACGTGTTCGACGACGAGTTCCGTGCCGCGGAAGTGGTTCACGTAGGGGGCGGCGTAGGAGTTGTACATGGCGTCGGTCAGGTCGCGCATCAGGAGGACATTCTGGCCCTGATTGACCATTTGGCGGATGGAGAAGGGGCGGCCGAGGACGCACATGTTGGCATGGACGCCCATGACGATGACGTTGGTGATACCCCGTTGTTGCATGAGGTAGTAGGCCTCGGCGGAGTCGGTGATGGCGTCTTCGTCATGAATCTCAAGGGTGGCGATTTGCCGGCTCCAGGCACCGAACGGGGAGCAGGTGGCACAGCCATCACAGCCTTCGTCGGAGTCGTCGATGGGGAGGGGGGATTCCCTGGTGGGGTCGAGGTTGCACCAGCCTTGGAGGGGGATGGGGGTATCGACCTTGGGGGCCTGCAGGGCACGCTGACGGGCGGGGTGGTCCTTGTAGAAATCGAGCGTGCCACTGGGGCAGTGGATAATGAAGACGCCCCGGTTGCGTGCGGCTTTGAGGACTTCGTTCATGCGTGGCGCCATTTCGGCGACGCGGTCAGTGGCACTGGGGCACCAGTGTTGGTCCCACATATCACAGACGACGATGGCGGTTTGTGATGCGTTCCAGGAGACTTGGTTGGTGATGGGCTGCCACTGGGCGGATTCGGGGATGGGGACGCGGGAGCGGGTTTGGAGATGCAGGGTT
>JBMTVN010000211.1:0-7384 GCA_049451415.1 Limisphaerales bacterium
TTCACGAGGAAAGGTCGGTGGACATTAGGGGTGTATCGGGGGGTAAAGGCTGAGCCCACCCAAGCCGATGCGGCAGGGTGTGATGTTTTTCTGAGTTTATGGGCGATCCCACGGGAGTTGAGGAAGAGCCTGATGGAGCGCGGCGTGGTGTGGCTGGATCTAGAGAAGAAGGAGCGGTCGGATGCAGGTAGTCCGTTAGGGGATGAAGTCGCGCAGCATTTGCGTCGTTACGGGGTTCGCTTTTTCCGGGTGCAACCGGCTGAACTGGGATTGAAGAAATGAAATTTGAAGCTGGGATACTCAAGTTGGATGTTGCGGCTGAGGCTGCGCGGATTGAGCAGTGGTTGCGGCAGGTGTTGGGTCGGGATTTACGTCGGCGGGGGCTGGTGATTGGGTTGTCGGGCGGGGTGGACAGTTCCGTGACGGCGGCCTTGGCGGTCCGGGCGTTGGGGGCGGAGCGCGTGTTTGGGTTATTGATGCCGGAGCGGCATTCGGAGGAGGCGACGCTGGGGTTGAGTCAGCAAGTGGCGGAGCATCTGGGGGTGGGCTATGAGGTGGAGGATATCAGCGGGATTTTGGAGTCGGTGGGGTTTTATCGTCGGTATGACGCGGCGGTGCGGCAGGTGATTCCGGGGTATGGGGATGGCTGGAAGTCGAAGCTGGTGGGGGCGGATGTGTTGGGGAGGGATGGTTTCAACTATTTCACCATTGTGGTGGAGGATCCGGAGGGGCGGCAGAGTCGGTCGCGTTTACCTTTGGAGGCGTATTTAGAGATTGTGGCGGCGACGAATTTCAAGCAGCGGACGCGCAAGATGCTGGAGTATTACCATGCCGACCGATTGAACTATGCGGTGGCGGGGACGCCGAATCGGTTGGAGTATGACCAGGGATTTTTTGTGAAGAACGGGGATGGGGCGGCCGATGTGAAGCCGATTGCGCATTTGTACAAGACGCAGGTGTATGACTTGGCGCGGTTCCTGGGTTTGCCGGAGGCGATTTGTAATCGGCACCCGACCACGGACACCTATTCGTTGGCTCAGAAGCAGGAGGAGTTTTATTTTCCTTTGCCGTATGGGCAGATGGATTTGTGTTTGTGTGGTTTGAATCACGGGGTCGCGGTCGAGGAGGTCGCTGCGGCGGCCGGTTTGGAGGTGGAGCAGGTGAATCGGGTGTGGGCGGATATCCGGACCAAGCGATCGACCACGCGGTATTTGCATCGGGCACCGGTGACAGTTGAGGCTGTGCCTTTGGCATAGGCTCGACTGTAGGAGCGGGACCCTAAGGGGCAGAAGATGGGATATGGGAGATGGCGGATTTCGAGGGGGTCGGAGTGCTGAGTGTCCGTCATAGTCCGAAGGACAGCGGAGGAAGGGTTGAGGGCTGATTGGTAAGGGGTAAGCGCGGAGCGTGAAGGGTTTTGCACGATGAGTTGCGGACGATGCGCCACGTAGAACGCGGTAAACAGGTCGTGCCTAGGTGAGCGAGAATGTTGTGCGAGAGCGGAGTGTGTGATTGAGATCAGGGGCGCAGGAGCGGATGTCTGGCAGAAAGATTATTGCGCAAAAAATTGTAGGGCAGAAAAGTGGCGGTGGATTTAGTTGAACAAGGACATGAGCACGTTAAAGGCTGAGGTGAGAGGTTTTGTGGTGAAGAACTTCCTGTTTGGGCAGGAGGATGGATTGCAGGACGAGGCGTCGTTATTGGAGCAGGGGATTATGGATTCGACGGGGGTGTTGGAGTTGGTGGCGTTTTTGGAAAAGGAGCTGGGGGTGAAGGTGGAGGATACGGAGCTGGTCCCGGAGAATCTGGATAGCGTGGAGGCGATTGCGGCGTTTGTCGCGCGAAAGCGCGGAGGGCAGACCGCAGAGCGGTAAGCGGGAAGCGCAGAGGGCATAGAGCTGAGAGCTGAGGGCGGAGGGCGGAGGGCGGTAAGAGGGAAGGGGTAAGCGCTGAGGGCAGAGCGCAGAGCCACCGTCTTCTCTCTACGGTCTCCTGGCTACAAGCGCCGGAGGCGCGCTCGACCCCGATCCCGATAGCGATTTCGATTTATGGGGAATGGCTATGCATCTTGTACAAGACTTTTTGGAGTGTAGTGCTGAGCGCTTACCGGATAAGACGGCTCTCGTTTGCGGGGGTCGTCGTTTTGCGTACGGGGATCTGGACCGGATGGCGAATCGGCTGGCGCGAGCGTTGCAGGATCTGGGGGTCGGGCGGGGGGATCGCGTGGGGATCTTTTTGCCGAACGGTTTGGAAGCGGTAGTGGCGATTTTTGCAACGCTGAAGGCCGGCGGGGTATTTGTGGTGATTCATCCGAGCACGAAGGGAGACAAGCTCCGGTATATTCTGAATAACTGTGAGGCTGTCGCGCTTGTGGCGGAGGCCAAGGGCGAAGGATTAGTGTTGGCGGGGGAGCATGAGGGATCGGTGCCCTCGTTGAAGGGGGGAGTCTTGTGTGGTGGAGAGGTCGATGGTGCAGAGGTGGGTGCGACATGGACCAGCTTCGCGGCGGTGGTGGAGCGGGGGGATGCTGTCCGGCCGGTTCGTTGCAATATCGATCTGGATTTGGCGTGTTTGATTTACACTTCAGGTTCGACGGGGGAACCGAAGGGGGTGATGAGTGATCACAGCAACGTCGTGTTTGCGTCGGGTTCGATTATCCAATACGTGGGGAATGTGGAGTCGGACGTGGTAGTGAACGTGTTGCCGTTGTCGTTTGACTATGGGTTGTATCAATTGCTGATGACCTTTCGATTTGGGGGGACGTTGGTCTTGGAGAAGGGTTTTGCATTTCCGGCGGCATTGCTGCAGCTGATGGCGCGTGAGCGGGTGACGGGATTCCCCGGGGTGCCGACGTTGTATTCGATCCTGTTGCGGATGGATTTGTCGGGGTTTGATTTGTCGAGCCTCGCTATTTAACCAACACGGCGGCGGCCTTGCCGGCGAGTCATGTTCAGGAAATTCAGCAGAAGTTTCCACAGGCGACGTTGTTCTCCATGTATGGGCTGACCGAGACGAAGCGGACCTTGTATTTGCCGCCGGAGGAGTTGGGACGTCGGCCGGGGTCGGTGGGGGTGCCGATTCCAGGCACGGAGGCCTGGTTGGAGGATGATCAGGGGCATCGGGTCGGGGCGGGTGGGATGGGTGAGCTGGTGGTGCGGGGGCGCCATGTGATGCGCGGTTACTGGAACGCGCCGGAGGCCACGGCGAAGCGCTTTCGAAAGCATGACGGGTTCGAGCGGGTATGCTGCACGGGCGACTTGTTCCGGACGGACGCTGAAGGGTTCTTTTATTTTGTGGGGCGGAAGGATGACATTATCAAGTGTCGGGGGGAGAAGGTGGCGCCGAAGGAAGTGGAGAATGTGTTGTATGCTTTGCCCGGGGTAGCCGAGGCGGCGGTGATTGGTGTGCCGGATCCGGTGTTCGGTCAGGCCATCAAGGCTTTTGTGGTGGTGAGTGAAGTCACGATCACTGAGCAGGTGATTCAGGCGCATTGCCGGAAGAACCTGGAGGATTTGATGCTGCCGAAGTACATCGAACTGCGGGCTGAGCTGCCCAAGAACAATTCGGGGAAGATTGATAAGAAGGCGCTGAGCGCTGAGGGCATAGCGGGAAGCGCTTTTGCGACCCGAGGGCGGGTCGCAAGGAGAGGGGAGAGAGAAGAGAGGAGAGGGTGAAGCGCCGCTGCGCGGCAGGAGCTAGGAGCTTGGAGCTGGGAGTTAGGTGAAGGGCGCTTCGCGCCGGGGAACCGCTGGTGGTATGCGGGCATGGATGTGAGCACGTCTCCGTGTTCTTTGTGTTCTCCTGTTGAGTAAGGGGGTGCGTGCTCTGGTTTCGATCCCGATAGCGATTTCGATGGAACTGAGGGCGGTGGGCCGCGGAGCGATTATGAGCCCGGGTCGCTGACTTTTGACTGCTGACTTGTATCCGTTTGGGTGGGGCAAGAGTATTTAGCGGCAAAAAGAGGGGGAAGATGGTGGTGGGTGTGAGGTATGAAAATCTTTGGCAAGAACCTGTTTCGGTGGGTGGCAAATACATGGAGAAGGGGCGGCCTGCTTCGGGTGATTCGTGTGGGATGGACGACTTTCTGGGATGGGCTGTGGGATTGGCGTCATGGGACTGAGACTCTGACGCGGATTCCTCCAGATCAATTGCAGACTGACTCGGATAACAAGCAGTGGGCGCAGTATTATGGGGCGACCAAGGCGGGGCCACTGATGAAGTTGTTCCGCCGTCTTGGGCTGGGGAAGGACAATACGTTCGTGGATCTGGGTTGTGGCAAGGGACGGGTGGTAATGCTGGCCGCGCAGCATGGATTCAAGCGGGTTGTTGGAGTGGACTTCAGCTCGGAGCTGTGTGGCGTGGCGGAAAGAAATATTGCGGAGTTCAGGAAGCGGCGTGCGGTTGATGCGGACATACGGATTCTTCATTCTGATGTCGTGGAATATGCCGTCGGGTCCAACGACAGCGTCTTCTTCCTCTATGATCCTTTCAGCAAGGAGGTCTTGAGCAAGGTATTGGAGAACATCAGGCTGTCGCTGATCGCGGAGCCCAGGAACCTGTGCTTGATCTACAATTCACCGCGACACCATGAGGAGATACATCGATCGGGTGTATTTGAACGGTCCTCCTTCTACGAGATTGGGGGTAATGAGTTTTATGTGTATCACGTGGGGGAGGGTTAAGGGTTAAGGGTTAAGGGAGACACAAATCTAATGGGCTGGGGTTGTGGCGTTTTGTGAATGTCAAGATGCACCTGAGTGAGGGGTTTGGTTTTCGGAGGCGCGGACCAGGTATCGGATATAGCCGTTCAAGACACGAATGGCCTCGGTTGCGAGAGCTTCGCCCTTTTGGAGTTGGGCCAAGGGGATGAGCTGCTCATCGTTGGCGGTAATGAGATGGTCGACTACCTCATAGCAAGAGCCGCGAGCGATACGACAGAACCTGGCATTATCGCGGTAGTGAAACCTGCCGTAGCCCTCTGCAATGTTGGCTGTGGTTGAACGGGCTGCATCGAGAATCTGCTGTCGAAGCAGGTAATTCTCGAGTTTTGGTAGTGTGCCTACAACCTCTCGTGCAATGAACACGCGCAATGCACGACAGCACTTCCAACATTCCAAATCTCGAAAATCCGATAGGGACATTACCAACTTCTCCTTAGCGGAAGACTGTCGGGGTGAGTGTCGAAAACGTCAAGTCTGCCCGCTCAATGCTTCGAATATGCTGGTGCTTGCGTCAGTTGTGGCCTGCCACGTCTTGATCTCCATTAACCAACAACGAATAGCGTATAACGAATAGCCAAACCATGTGCGGCATTGCGGGCATTTTAAATTTGAGTGAGGTGGGGGTGGGGCCGGAGGAGTGGGAGTTGCGCGGGATGTTGGGGGCGATACGGCATCGGGGGCCGGATCAGTTTGGGATTTATTTGGGGGATGGGGTGGCAATGGGGAATGCGCGGTTGAGCATTGTGGATTTGGGAGGGGGGCAGCAACCGATCAGCAATGAGGACGGGTCGGTGTGGGTGGTATTTAACGGGGAGATTTTCAATCACGTGGAGTTGAGGGCGGAGTTGGAGCGCAGGGGGCATCGGTTGTCGACGCATTGTGACACGGAGGTGCTGGTGCATTTGTGGGAGGACGAGGGGCCGCGGATGCTGGATCGCTTGAATGGTCAGTGGGCTTTGTCGATTTGGGATGAGCGGAAGCGGTCGTTATTTATTGCGCGGGATCGGCTGGGGGTTCGGCCGTTATTTTATACGCAGGTGGGGAGGCGGTTGGTTTTCGGGTCGGAGATGAAGTCGATCTTTGCGGTGTCTGAGATATCGCGAGAGTTGGATCCGGTGGGGTTGGACCAGGTGTTTACCTATTGGAGTGCGCAGGCGCCGCGGACGTGTTTTCGTGGGGTGTGGGAGTTGCCGGCGGGGTGTTGGATGGAGGTGCGTGGGGGGGAAGTGCGGATGGAGAGGTGGTGGGCCTACCGGCCTGGTGGGGCACCAGGCTGGGGGAGAGAGGAGAGAGGAGAGGTGGGAGGGGAGATGGAAGATGGGATATTGGATAGGGGATACCGGGCGGGAAGCGGAAAGAGCAGGAGTGAGGGGGAGTTGGTGGAGGAGTTGCGGGAGTTATTGTCGGATGCGGTGCGGATTCGGTTGAGGGCGGACGTGCCGGTGGGAGCGTATTTGAGCGGGGGATTGGATTCGTCGACGATTGCGGCTTTGGTGCGGGAGCTGGGCGTGAGTCATCTGGACACCTTTTCCATCGCGTTTAGTGATCCGCAGTTTGATGAGAGTGAGTATCAGCGTCGGATGGCGAAGCATCTGGGAACCGATCATCAGGTGGTGTATGCGACACATGAGGATATCGGGAGTGTTTTTCCGGATGTGGTGTGGCATGTGGAGTCGGCTCTGATGCGGACGGCTCCGGCACCGATGTTCTTGTTATCGCGTCTGGTGCGGCAACAGGACTACAAGGTCGTGCTGACGGGGGAGGCGGCGGATGAAATGCTCGCCGGTTACGACATTTTCAAGGAGGCGCGGGTGCGTCGGTTTTGGGCGCGGCAGCCGGATTCGAAGTGGAGGCCGTCGTTGCTGCGTCGGTTGTATCCGGACATCACGGACTTGCAGTCGGCCGGGGGGGCGATGTTGCGTGGGTTCTTTGCGAATGGACTGACCGATACGGATGATCCGTATTATTCGCATGCGATCCGGTGGAGGAACACGGGGCGGTGTCGCAGACTGCTTGTCAGGAGAGAGGAGAGGGGAGAGGGGAGAGGGGAAAGGGGGGCTGGGGTGCCGGAGGGTTTTGGAGGGTGGGGGGATTTGGAGAAGGCGCAATGGGTGGAGGTGCAGACGTTTTTATCGACTTATTTGTTGTCGTCGCAAGGGGACCGGATGGGGATGGCAAACTCGGTGGAGGGGCGGTTTCCATTTTTGGATTATCGGGTGGTAGAGTTTTGTAGTCGGTTACCGAGTCGGATGAAGCTGCGGGTTTTGCGGGACAAACATTTATTGCGTGAGATGGCGAAGGGGCTGGTGCCGTCGGAGATATCGAGTCGGCCCAAGCGGCCGTATCGGGCTCCGATTCAGAAGAGCTTTCTGAATGCGCGGTGCCGGGATTGGGTGGGGGAATTGCTGAGTGAGGCGGGGTTGCATCGGGCGGGTTTATTCCAACCCGCGGCGGTGCGTCAGCTGGTATTGAAGGCGGAGAGCGGTCGGGCTTTGAGCGAGACCGATAACATGGCACTGGTCGGAGTGATTTCCGGTCAGCTCCTGCATCATCGGTTTGTGGAGTCGTTTTGTCCGGGGCGGGCATTGGATGAGGGGGATGATGTGAAGGTTGTGGAAGGCTCATGTATTGATAATGCATATATCTCATCTGCAATATAATGA
>JBMTVN010000212.1:0-7372 GCA_049451415.1 Limisphaerales bacterium
AACCCTGATCCCCGCCCCAAAGGCGCGTCCTAGCAGGTAGCCGGGATCCAATCCATGCAGCAAACCCTTGAGGGTGGGGGCGACCTGTCCCGCGACCGCGTCGTCCGCCAAATCATTGCACCCGCCTCGCAAAGGCCGCGACCACCAGCCCCCGAGTTTCAGAGTCTCCGGCTTTCAGCATAACCGGCTGTGCGCAAGCGCCGCCGCGGGATTTTGCGCAGCGAAATCCCGCGCTCTACCAGAGCTCCACCGGCCCCTTGGGCACCGCCACCCTCATACCCGCCTCCACCTCCTCACCGTCCTCCTTGAAAGCCACCGCCAACGGCGGAGGGGCATACCGCGACTGCAACCGGCCCGCCCCATCCTCAAACTGCACCCGCCAGTCCAAGTAACCGGCAACGATCTCATCAAATTCAGCCCGCGTCGCCAACCGCACCACACGCTTGTTGAAATAGCTCGAGGGACCAAACCGACGTGCATACCAGGGAGCCACTTTCCTGAACATGCGACACCCCAAATCTTCACCAAATACCTCCACCATCCGGTCCAAATGCAGGGTCATCACCCGTAAACGCTCACCAAACTCCGGCTCCTCCAACTCCTCCCCCGTACGCAGGTAGTGCTCCGTCTGACGAAAGATCCACGGATTATAGAACGCCCCCCTCCCCACACTCACCCCGGCACATCCCGTCTCATCCAGCATCCTCTTCGCCGCCTGCGGCGTCGTCACATCCCCGTTCCCCACCACCGGAATGCCCGGCGCCGCCGCCACCACAGCACGAATCCCATCCAAACTCACCCTCCCGCTGAAACCCTGCTGACGGGTCCTGCCATGGACAAAGACTGCCGCCACCCCCACATCCGCCACCGCCTTCGCCAAGTCCGGCGCCGTCAGGTTTTCCTCGTCCCAACCCAACCGCATCTTGACCGTAACCGGAATCTTCACCGCCTCCACCATCCCCCGCACCAGATGCACCGTGCGGTCCAGATCATTCATCATCGCCGATCCGCCCCCCACCTTGCAGACCTTGCGCACCGGACACCCCATGTTGATGTCCACCGAAGCCACCCCCATGCCCTCAAGGATCACTGCAGCATCCCGCATCTCCTCCGGCACCGCACCAAACAACTGCACCGCCAACGGTCTGTCGCCCTCGCGGGACTCCACTAGTTTCAAAGCCTTCGGCCTGCGCTCCAACAAGGAACGCGCATTGACCAGGTCGGTCGTAGCCAACCCCAGCCCCCCAAGCTCTCGCAAGGTCAGCCGAAAAGGCAGGTTGGTGTAACCCGCCAAAGGGGACAAACACAGGTTCGTGGCCAGCTCTAAAGACCCAAATCGCATCGCCGGAAAAATGATAGAACCCAACGCACAGAGCCAGCCCTACTTGCCCAAACAGAACCGGCTGAAGATCCGGTCCAGCAAATCGTCAGTCGTAGTCTTGCCCACCACCTCGCCCACAGCCTGAACCGCCGCCCGCAAATCCAGGGCCACCAAGTCCAGCGGCTGATCCGCCCCCAACGCCTCCTGACTCCGCACCAGCCCGCCCCGCGACCTCTCCAACGCATCCTTGTGCCGCGCATTAATCATCACCTCCAACATCTCACCACCTACACCCCCACTCCAAACCAGGGAACGAATCGCATCCTTCAACATCTCAATACCCTCCCCCGTCGCAGCAGATAATCCCACCACCCCACCAACCCCATCAGGCAACTCCAGCATCTGCTCCAAATCAACCTTGTTCCGTACCACCACCCGCTTGCGACCACCCCATGCCTCCAAATTCCGCCTGTCCTCATCCCGCAGACCCAGTGACCCATCCAGCACATGCAAAATCACATCCGCCTGCTCAACCGACCGGTGACTCCGCCGCACTCCCTCCTGCTCAATCACATCCTCGCTCTCCCGTAAACCCGCAGTATCCACAAATACCACCGGTATCCCCCGAATGTTGGCCCCCTCCTCCAGCGTGTCCCGCGTCGTGCCCGGTTGGGCCGACACAATAGCCCGGTCCCGCCCCAGTAGCTGGTTCAATAGGCTCGACTTGCCCACGTTGGGCAAACCCACAATCGCCACACGTATTCCACGCCGCAATAACTGCCCCTCCGCCGCCGTAGCCAGCAACCCGTCCACAAAATCCACCGCCGCCCCCAGCCTTCCCAGCAGCTGGTCCCGCGTGTCCGGCGCAATGTCCTCATCCGGAAAATCAATGTGCGCCTCCACATGGGCCAGCACCTCCATCAGGTCCTCACGCAACCGCTCAATCCGCCTCGATAGCTTTCCCGCCAGCTGCTCCTGCGCCGCCCGTAAAGCCAGATCCGTCCGCGCATGAACCACATCCGCCACCGCCTCCGCCTGAGCCAGGTCAATCCGTCCGTTCAGGAAAGCCCGCAACGTGAATTCACCCGGCCCCGCCAGCCGGATACCCGATGCCAACACCGTCTCCAGCACAGCACGCGCCACCACCACACCGCCGTGACAGGAAATCTCCACCACGTCTTCCCGCGTGAAGGTGCGGGGCGCACGCATCACCCCCACCAACACCTCGTCCACCAACGATCCGTCCCGGTAAATATGGCCATAGTGCAGCGTATGCGAGGGAACCCTTTCCAGTCCCGCATCACGCTTCCCCGGCCCACGGAAACAGCTGCTCACCCGCGCCACCGCCTCCCGCCCGGAAACCCGCACCACCGCCAACCCGCCCTCACCCAAAGGGGTCGCCAATGCAGCAATCGTGTCTTCAGTCATCATGCCTCCTATGCCAGCCAACCCTTCACGCCCGCGGATGCGCCGCATCATACACCTGCTTGAGCCGATCCGTGGTCACGTGCGTATACACCTCAGTCGTGACCAGATGCGCGTGCCCCAACAACTCCTGGACTGTCCTCAAGTCAGCCCCCCGATCCAGCAAATGCGTGGCATAACTGTGCCGCAGCTTGTGCGGAGTCAGGGAAGCATCCAAACCCGCCTGCACCAAATACCGCTTCAGCAACCCCTGCACCTGCCTCGCCTGCATGGCAGCCGCCGACCCGCGACGCGCACGAAATACCGGCTCCTCCGCTTCCGGCCGCTGCGGCAGACGCTCCAGATAACGCTGAACCGCCTCCAATGCAGGCCGCCCCACCGGCAACAACCTCTCCTTGCGACCCTTGCCCCGCACCCGCACCCGCCCGCTCGAAAAATCCAGATCCTGCATCACCAAACCGCACAGCTCACTCACACGCAGCCCGCACGAATACACCGTCTCCAGCCAGGCCGTATCCCGCACCACCTGAAACCGTAGCTCCTCCGTCACTTTCTCCGCATCCATCCCCGCCAGTAACGCCGCCGGAGCACCCAGCAACGCTTCCATCTGTGCCGAGGTCAGGAAACGCGGCAGCCGCCGACCCGACTTCGGCAGCTGTATCTCCCGCAAAGGCGTCGCCCCGCAAAAACCTCGCTTCATCAAATCACGATAAAATGTCTTCAAGGCACTGAAACGCAGCCGGATCGCCGCAGGGGATAATCGTCGACGTCCCAACGACCGCAGATACGCACGAAAATCCTCCCGCACCAGCTCCGACCAGGCCGGAGGCCGACCCCGCTCCGCGGCATACCACGCACCAAATTCCTTCAACGCCGCACCGTAGTTGCGCTCAGACAGGGCCGAGAGCCCGCGATCCACCCGCAGATGCTGCAAAAATGCCTCCACCTGCGGATCCACACCACCCTCATCCCCTGCCTGTCGTGCCTCAGCCATCGTCCACAAACCTTAAACCACCCGTGTAACTTGCCAAGCGACATCACACCAGCATCCCAAATCCCCACCCCGAACCCGTGCTGATTATTCGCGCACGTGCGCGAATAATCCGTACTGGAAAAACTGATCATGGACGAATCAGCGTGCGCCCTGTCTCCGATTCGGTTAGGCAGAGGCCATGGAATGCGGGCGTAACATACGGAACATAGCCCTGATTGGGTTCATGGGGGTCGGAAAATCCACCGTTGGCCAACAGGTCGCCGGCATAATGAACTTTGACTTTCTGGACACCGACGCGCAGATCGAGTCAGTGGTGGGCATGAACATTACCAGCATCTTCGAACAACACGGCGAAGAGCACTTCCGTGCCTGCGAAACCACGCTTGTGCGGGAGCTCTCCCAACGCGAACGCCTGGTCATCTCGACCGGCGGCGGCCTCGCCGCCAACCCGGATCACCTCGCGAGCCTCAAGTCGCATGCGCTGGTCGTTTGCCTCTGGGCCTCACCCGATGCGATCTGGGAACGTGTCAAACACCAGACCCACCGGCCCCTGCTGCAAACTGAAAACCCCCAGCAACGCATCCGCGACCTCCTTGCCCAGCGCGAACCCGTCTATCGACAGGCCGACCTTCTGGTCAACACCGAGATGCGCACCCTCAAGGAAATTGTCCATCAGGTCATACACCACTTCCGTGAGGCCTCGGACCATCAGCACCCCACCGCAGGCTGCAAATCTTGAAAGAACAGATTCGCCAACGTGCCATCGACCTGGGCTTCGATGCCTGCCGGTTCGCCGCCGCCCGTACGCCGTCGACGTTTAAGCAATACGAGGAATGGATCCAGAACGGTTGCCACGGGACCATGTCCTACCTGGAACGCAATCTCGACCGCCGGGCGGATCCCAAGCTCGTGCTCGACGCTGCCGGCACCGTCATCACCCTCGCAGCCAGCTATCCCTCTGCCCAGCCACCTGAACCTGCTGACCGACTCACCGGTCGCGTTGCACGCTACGCCCAAGCCACCGACTACCACGATACGCTGGCCACTCCCCTTCGGGAGCTGGAGCAATACATCCAGGAGCTCGGAGGCGCCGGCACACGAACACGCGCCTATGTCGATACCGGGCCGATCCTAGAACGTTCGTTTGGTCAGGAATCCGGCCTCGGCTTTGTCGGCAAACACACCAACCTGATCAGCCGTCGGCTTGGCAACTGGTTCTTCATTGCCGAGGTTCTTACGACTCTTGAACTCACTCCCGACCCGCCCGAACCCAACCGCTGTGGCAGCTGCTCGCGCTGCATCGACGCCTGCCCCACCCATGCCATCACTGCCCCGTTCCAGCTGGATGCCCGACGCTGCATCAGCTACCTCACCATCGAACTGAAGGGCTCCATCCCGGAAGACCTGCGGCCTGCCATTGGCAACCGCGTTTTTGGTTGTGATGACTGTCTCGAGGTCTGTCCATGGAACCGCTTTGCCCGGGAGGGCCGGCTCATGCGTGAAGTCGCCCTGCCCGAACTCCAGCACCTCGACCTGCTGGACCTGCTTCGCCTCGATGCAGACACTTTTCGCCAACGCTTCCGCCATACCCCGCTGTGGCGCGGCAAACAACCCCGCCTCCTCCGCAACATCTGCGTTGCCCTCGGCAATACCGCCGGCCCCGAAGCCCTGCCCGCACTCGAACAGGCCGCCCTGCACCCGGAACCCCTCGTGCAGGAACACGCCCACTGGGCCATCCAGACCATCCGCCAACGCCACCCCTAGAGCGTTGAAGTAATCGTGTCTCCGGAAGAGCGTAGCGCTAAGCGCCCCACCCCCGTTCAGCCCCGCCGAACAGCCCGAACCGTCCAAGGTTGAAACGATCACGCTCATCCCCTACGGTGCCACCACGCTGCGCGTCAGCGCATTCTACTGGATCCGCTAAACCATGTCCTTCTCATCACTCACCCCGCTTTACCGCAGAATCCTCTGCGCCATCACCTCGCTGCTCCTGCTCGTCATCCCATCCCAGGCAGCCCCCGAAAAGCCCAACATCCTCCTCCTCTGCGTCGATGACCTGAAACCCCTCCTCGGCTGCTACGGAGATCCTCTCGCCAAAACACCCAACCTCGACCGCCTCGCCGCCCGCGGCATGCGCTTCGATACCGCCTTCTGTAATCAGTCAGTCTGCGCCCCCTCCCGCAACAACCTCCTGCTCGGATCCCGCTCCACCTCCACCGGCATCTATGACCTCGGCCGCCACTTCCGCGACGAAGTCCCCAATGCCGTCACCATGCCCCAGCACTTCATGCAACACGGCTGGACCGCCGAATCCATCGGTAAAATCCTTCACACCGGCCACGGCAACCACGACGACCCCCTTTCCTGGAGCTCCCCCTCGGTCATCGAAAAGGTCGTGGAATACCTCGACCCAGCCAACTCCGCCAACGGACAACTCACCCGCGAGGAAGCCTACTTCTCCAATCGTGAACTCGGCCGCATCGGACAACTGCCCCGCGGCGGCGCCTGGGAAAATTCCGACGTACCCGACAACGCCTACGCCGATGGACGCATCGCTGATGAGGGCATCCGCCGACTCCAAAAAGCCGCCGAATATCCAGAAACCCCCTTCTTTCTCGCACTCGGCTTCGTCAAGCCCCACCTCCCCCTCACCGCTCCCAAACGATTCTGGGATCTCCACGATCCAGCCGCCTTCCCGCTCGCGCCCTTCCAACACGACCCCGCCGGCGCACCCCGCTACGCCGGCAAACGCGGCGGTGAAATCGTCAATTACGCCCCGCTCACAGTCGATAACCTCAAAGACCCGGACATCCAACGCACTCTCATCCACGCCTATTACGCCTGCACCAGCTTCACCGACTCCCAGATCGGACGCGTGCTCGATGAACTCGACCGACTGAAACTCACCAACAACACCATCATCGTCCTCTGGGGCGACCACGGCTGGCACCTCGGCGCCCACGGCTACTGGACCAAACACACCACCTACGAACAGGCCAACCACATCCCCCTCCTCATCATCGCCCCCGGTATCACCCAGCCCGGCAGCACCACATCCCAGCCCGCCGAGACGGTCGACATCTTCCCCACCCTCGCCGAACTGGCCGGGCGGCCCCCCACCCCCCGCCCCCCCACTCCCACAGGCCCCCAACCCATCGACGGAATCAGCCTCGTCCCGGTACTCCGCAATCCCGCACACCGCGTCCGCGACCATGCCTACCATAGTTACCCGCGCGGGGACCGGCTCGGACGTGCCATCCGCACAGAACGCTATCGCCTGGTGGAATGGAAGAAGATCGGCGAAGCCCCGGACACCGCGGAATTCGAGCTTTACGATTACGTCGCGGACCCCCTGGAAACCCGCAACCTCGCCTCAGAAAATCCCGCCGTCGTCCAGGAACTGCGCGGCATCCTCGCCCGCCCCCCCGAAGCCCTGCGCCCCGGTACCTACGGCAAGCAACCCGGGGATCAGCCGTAAATCCTGAAACCAAAGTTCGGCGGTCAGCCACGCAAATCCCCCAACTCCTCTCTCCCCTCTCCCTGCGGTCCACCACGCGGACCGCAGCACCCCTCTGCACTTGCCGCTTTGCCTCCCCCTTCATGTAAGGCTTGTGTTCATGCGAATACCCCCT
>JBMTVN010000213.1:0-7317 GCA_049451415.1 Limisphaerales bacterium
CCCCCCGAAACATATTAGGCACCTGACAAGGAAACTCGCCTGCGCCATGATCTGCAGCTCCATGAGCAAACGCGCATTCCTCTTCCGCTTCTACCACCTCGCCCTCGCCTTGTTTCTCCTTCCCGCCAGCAACCTCGAAGCCGCTTCCCCACCAAACATCCTGTTCATCTTTGCCGACGATCAATCCTACGAAACGATCCATGCCCTCGGCAACGAGCGGATCCAAACCCCCAACCTCGATCGCCTTGTCGAATCCGGCACCACCTTCACCCGCGCCTATAACATGGGCGCATGGCACGGCGCGGTCTGCGTGGCCAGCCGCACCTCGCTCAATACCGGACGCGCACTCTGGCGCGCCTACGCTGTCGAAAAACAACTGAACAAGGAACTCGAGCAAAACCGCTTCTGGAGCCAACTCCTCGCCCAAACCGGCTACGAAACCTACATGTCGGGCAAATGGCACGTCCAAGCCGACGCCAACAAGGCCTTTCAACATACCGTACACATCCGACCAGGGATGCCCGGCACCGTCAAAAGCGCCTACCAACGCCCCACGAAAGGAAAGCCGGATACCTGGCTCCCGTGGGATCCCGCCAACGGCGGTTTCTGGGAAGGCGGCCAACACTGGAGCGAAGTGCTCGCCCGCGATGCCTCCGACTTCCTCCCCCACGCAGCCGGTTCACCCAAACCCTTCTTTCTCTACCTGGCCTTCAATGCACCTCACGACCCCAGACAATCACCCAAGGAGTATGTCGACCTCTATCCGCCAGATTCCATCCCCGTCCCCAAGAACTACCAGCCCACCTACCCCTTCATGGAAGAGATCGGTTGCGGCAAAGACTTGCGCGATGAACAGCTTGCCCCCTGGCCACGCACACCGCAGGCGGTTCAACTCCATCGAAGCGAATACTATGCCCTGATCACGCACATGGATGCCCAGATCGGTCACATTCTCCAGGCACTCGAAGCCACGGGTCGCGCCGAAAACACTCTGATCATCTTCACTGCCGACCACGGCCTCGCCGTCGGGCACCACGGTCTCATGGGCAAGCAGAACATGTATGAGCACAGTGTGCGCCCGCCCCTTATCCTGTCCGGCCCGGGAATCCCCAAAGGCCGGCGAATCGAGACGCCCGTCTACCTCCAGGATGTCATGCCCACCACACTCGAAATCGCCGGGAGCCCAATCCCCGATTACGTCGATTTCAAGAGCCTCCTTCCCCTCATCCAGGGCAAGACCCAGACCCATTACCCCGCCATCTATGGCGCCTATATGGAAAAACAGCAGCGCATGATCGTCCAAGGTAACTTCAAACTCATCTTCTACCCCCTGATCCAGCGCTACCGCCTCTACAATCTGGTGACCGACCCTTATGAGATGAATGACCTCGCCGGGGAAGACGAGTACCAAGGCACGCTGGAATCGCTAAAGGAAAGCCTGCGTGAACTGCAATCCTCCATGGGTGATCCCCTGCTCTCGTCAATCTATCCCTAAGCAAACCACTCACCATAAGAAGAGTTCACGCCTACCGTTGAACATCCTTATAGTTAAGGACATGCGTTGACGAGTCCACCCTCCAACGCTTACATACACCGCTATTTATTGGCCAGGACTGACGCCTAATGAACATCATTACACTCCTCTTTAAATCGTCCCTGGGAAAAAAGTTCGTCATGGCTGTCTCCGGCGCCGGACTGTTCTTGTTCCTGATCGGCCACTTGCTCGGCAACCTCCAGATCTTTCTGGAACCCGAGGCCATAAATCGCTACGCCCATTTTCTCCAGTCAACCCCCGAACTCATTTGGAGTGCCCGTCTGGGGCTGCTCGCGCTGGTGGCCCTGCACGTCTGGTCCGCCATCCAACTCAGCCTCGAAAACCGAGCCTCCCGGCCGGTGCGATACGCCATCGATCCTGCACGAAAAAGCTCCTCGATGGCCTCCCGCACGATGCTTGGAACCGGCTCAGTCATCGCTGCCTTCATCATCTATCACCTGCTTCACTACACGGTCCGCGTCGAAGGCATCAACGGCAGCCTGATCAACTTTCACGATCTCAAGACCGCAGAAGGGCATAATGACGTCTACGCCATGGTCATTGCCGGCTTTCAAGTCTGGTATGTCTCCCTGTTCTACATCATCGCTGTGGGACTCCTTTGCTTCCACTTAAGCCACGGCATCAAAGGTATGTTCCAATCCCTCGGTGTCATGAACCGGAACTACCGCAAAGTCATCGACAAGGCCGCCCCCATGATAGCCGCTGCCCTGTTCCTCGGTTATGCCAGCATACCTGCCGCTGTCCTGTTCCTGGGACTCGGCAATGACCATTTGAACTCCGTCTCCGGGAACTCCCCTACACCCGCGACCATGTCCAGCCACGAGGTGACGCAGTAACATGAAACTCGACTCCAAAATCCCCTCCGGCCCCCTGTCCCAAAAGTGGGACAAACACCGCTTCGAATCCAAGCTGGTCAACCCGGCCAACAAGCGGAAATACGAAGTCATCGTCGTGGGAGCCGGCCTCGCCGGTGCCTCCGCAGCCGCCACGCTCGGCGAGCTCGGTTATCAGGTCAAAAATTTCGTCTTCCACGACAGCCCCCGCCGCGCCCACTCCATCGCTGCGCAAGGAGGCATTAATGCTGCCAAGAATTACCAGAACGACGGCGACTCCGTTTACCGCCTCTTCTACGACACCATCAAGGGAGGTGACTTCCGCTCCCGCGAAGCCAACGTCTACCGGCTGGCCCAGGTCAGTGTAAACATTATCGACCAGTGCGTGGCCCAGGGCGTGCCCTTCGCCCGGGAATATGGCGGCTTGCTCGACAACCGCTCGTTCGGCGGCGCCCAAGTCTCACGCACCTTCTACGCCCGCGGCCAAACCGGCCAACAGCTGCTCATTGGCGCCTACTCCGCCCTCTCCCGCCAAATCGGCCTCGGAACGGTCAAGTCCTTCACCCACTCCGAAATGCTCGACCTTGTCGTCGTCGACGGCCACGCCAAGGGCATCATCGTCCGCAACCTGAAGACGGGAGAAATCTCCCGCCACTCTGCGGATGCAGTGGTCCTCGCCACCGGCGGCTACGGCAACGTATTCAATCTCTCCACCTATGCTCGCGGCTCCAACGTCACCGCCGCATGGCGTGCATACAAGCGTGGCGCCGGATTCGCCAACCCCTGCTTCACCCAGATTCACCCCACCTGCATCCCCGTCAGCGGAGACTATCAGTCCAAGCTGACCCTGATGTCCGAGTCGCTCCGTAACGACGGACGAATCTGGGTGCCCAAGAAGCAGGGCGACAAACGCGCCCCCGGAGACATCCCCGAAAACGAACGGGACTATTATCTCGAACGGATCTACCCCAGCTTCGGCAACCTCGCCCCACGTGATATCTCCTCCCGGGCGGCCAAACGCGTCTGCGACGAAGGCCGCGGGGTCGGCGAATCCGGGCTCGGCGTCTACCTCGACTTCTCCGATGCCATCAACCGGCTGGGCGCGGACAAAGTCCGTGAGCGCTACGGCAATCTCTTCGATATCTACAAGGAGATCACTGATGATGACGCCTACAAGGTGCCAATGCGCATCTACCCCGCCGTCCACTACACCATGGGCGGGCTGTGGGTGGACTACAACCTGATGTCCAACATTCCGGGACTCTTTGTTCTGGGTGAAGCGAATTTCTCCGACCACGGCGCCAATCGTCTGGGGGCTTCCGCCCTGATGCAGGGGCTAGCGGACGGCTACTTCGTGCTGCCCAATACGATCTCGGGATATCTGGCCACCCAGAAACCCGGCGAACGCCCCAGTGTTCACAACGGCGCCTTTGATGAAGCCGAGGGCAAGGTGAAAACCACGAACCGGAAACTCATGGAATGCCGCGGCAAACGCACCGCTGCCTCCTTCCATAAGGAACTGGGCCAAATCATGTGGGAACACTGTGGCATGGCCCGCACCAAGGCCGGCCTCGAAAAAGCCCTCGAACTCATCCCCGCCCTGCGGGAGGAGTTCTGGCAAAATGTCCTGGTCCCGGGATCAGAAGCCACTCTCAACCAATCACTGGAACGCGCCGGCCGAGTCGCTGACTTCCTTGAGTTGGGAGAACTCATGTGCCTGGACGCCCTCACCCGTGAGGAATCCTGCGGCGGGCATTTCCGTGAAGAACATCAGCACCCCGACGGCGAGGCAAAGCGTGACGATGAAAACTTCGCCCATGCCAGTGTATGGGGATTCCAAGGCACGGATAAAAAACCCGAATTGGCCACCGAGCCCCTGGTCTACGAAGAAGTCAAAATGGCGACCCGCAGCTACAAATAACCTTCCTAACCGCCCCAACTCCCTAGAAGCGCAGCACCCGACGCATACATAGCCCATGAAAGTCCGACTCAAAGTCTGGAGACAGCAAAACGCCTCTGATCCCGGCGGATTCAAGACCTATGAAACCCCGGAGCTCAATCCCAACATGTCCTTTCTGGAGATGTTGGATGTGGTGAATGAAGACCTGGCTCTCAAGGGAGAGGAACCGATCGCCTTCGACCATGACTGTCGTGAAGGCATCTGTGGAACCTGCTCGTTGGTCATCAATGGCAAACCCCACGGCCCCCACCGCAGCGTCGCCACTTGCCAGACCTACATGCGCAGCTTCCAGTCCGGTGACGAAATCGTCATCGAACCTTTCCGCGCCAAACCTTTCCCCGTCCTGCGTGACCTCATCGTGGACCGTAAGGCCTTCGACAAGATCATCCAGGCCGGCGGTTTCGTCTCCATCCGCACCGGCAGCCCGCAGGACGCGAACAGCATCCCTGTTCCCAAGCCGACAGCAGACATGGCCATGGACGCCGCCGCCTGCATCGGCTGTGGCGCCTGTGTCGCCGCCTGCAAGAACGCCTCGGCCATGCTCTTTGTCTCGGCCAAGGTCTCCCATCTCAATCTCCTGCCCCAAGGCAAACCCGAGAAGGACCGCCGCGTCCTGGCCATGGTCCAAACCATGGACGAAGAAGGCTTCGGCGCCTGCACAGTGACCGGCTCCTGCGAAGCGGTCTGCCCCAAGAACATTGGCCTCGAGTTCATCGCCAAAATGAACCGCGACTACGGGGTGGCCATCCTCAAGGGCGGACAATAGAAAAACCGGCGCTGCCACCACGGGCCGCGCCGGTTCCAATGTCCATTCTCCAGCCTAGTCCAAATCCTTGGGATGCTCCCCTACCCCAAGGATACTGCATGCCACAATGGGATTCAGCCCCAGCCGGGTCGCCTCCTCAATCACCTCCTCTGACTCAGTTCCAGGATTCAGCCAAAGCTCTTCACACCCCTTGTCAGCAATGTCCGCCAACATCCTCATCACCAGCACCGGCGGCACATAGACGCTGATCAAATCCGGACGCACCGGAACGTCACGAATACTCTTGAAGGTCGCCTGCCCCTCAATTTCCTCGCCCTTGGGATTAACCGGGTAAACGGTATAGCCCTGTTTCAAATAAGCCCTGACGGCTTTGTTGCCGAATTTGGAGCGGTCATTCGATGCCCCGATTACTGCTACGCTCTTCATGTCTCTGATCGCCAATCCACGTTGATCCCATTACTCAACTTCAGGCCGCTTCCACGGCCCGCGATAGGGGCGACGCAACAACTGCGTCGCTTCCCTGTCACCCTTCACGTGCCGCGCCACCGGATCATAGACCAGCGGCCGCCCGCCAAGCTCCATCGACAGGTTGGCCAGAATGCAACTGGCCGATGAAATATGCCCCTCCTCAATATCTGCTATCGGCCTGCCACGATCCTCAATCGCCGCCAGCCAGTTCAGCATGTGGCCGCGCGTAGCCGGAGCCGCATGCAGCTCAATGTCCTTCTCGGTCTTGTCCTCAGGGAACTTCTCCGTCTCGTCCAGAAAACTGCCGCGGATAACCTCACCCCCACCCTGCGGTATAAACTCATACCGAGTCACACTGGCCTTCAAGGTCCCCTTCTCGCCATAAATGAACAACGCCCAGGGATAATCCGGATCCGGTGCCGACCCCCAAGTGCGATGCTGCCAGACGACATTCAACCCGTCATATTCAAATGTCGCAGTCTGGGTATCGCTGATGTTCGACTTGCCCTCCTTCTGCACCAGAATGCCGCCCGTTGAGGAAATCCGGTTCGGCCACCCCAAACCCAGCATCCACCGCACGGTATCCAGCATGTGCACACACATGTCCCCCATGATCCCGTTGCCATATTCCTTGAAGGTCCGCCACCAGCGCACATGCGGCATGCCATCAAACGGACGCAACGGAGCAGGCCCCGTCCACATCTCGTAATCGAAATAATCCGGAACCGCCGCCACCGGCGGGTTGCCGTTCGCCCGCATGTGGTAATAACAACACACCTCCACGTGCCCCACCTTCCCCAACAAACCCCCTTCGACAATCCGCTTCTTGGCCTCAATCAAATGGGGCGTGCTCTTCCGCTGAGTACCCACCTGCACCACACGACCATGCTTGCGCGCTGCCGCAACCATCGCCTCACCCTCCATCACATCCACACTAATCGGCTTCTGCACATACACATCCGCCCCAGCCTCCACCGCCGCAATCATGTGCAGGGCGTGCCAGTGGTCGGGCGAACCGATCAACACAAGATCCAGATCCTTCTCGCCCAGCATCTTCCGGTAATCACCATAGGTGCGCGGCTCCTTGCCCGACTTCTGACGCCGCCCAATCCAGGCAGCCGCGTCGACCACCATCCGCGCATCCGGATCACACACCGATACCACTTCCACCGGCGCCACCTGCATCAAGCGAAACAAGTCGCTCTTCCCATACCATCCCGTGCCAATAAGCCCCACCCGACGGGGCTTGCCATTCACCAGATCCAAACCCCGCGCACCAAATGCCGACATTGCCAGCGCCGCTGCCCCACCCTTAAGAAAGCGCCTTCGGTTGATCATGAAACTCATGCTGTTCCTCCGTATGATTCAGGTTAAACCGCCAGTTTTACGACTCCTCCAGGGTATCGAGAAAACGAACGATATCCCCCTTCTCCTCCGCAGCGTTATACTTGATCGCCGCCCGGGGATGCTGGTTCAGAAAACCACACAGCATGTAGGGCAGATCAAATCCCCAACCCAGCTTCGCACGCATCGGCTCAATCACCTCCTGCACACACTTCAAGACCGGTCGCAGCCGATACTTCGGGTTGTGTAGAAAACCAACCAGAAGCTCCATGGGACAATTCCCGGCCCCGCGCCCCAAGCCAGCCATCGTGGCATCCACCATGTTCGCCCCCATCACAATCGCCTCAATCGTGTTCGCAAACGCCAACTGCAGGTTGTTATGCGCATGGAT
>JBMTVN010000214.1:0-7225 GCA_049451415.1 Limisphaerales bacterium
TCAAGCTAGCCGCCTTCGCCTTAGTCCTGAACTTGGGACTGCATTGGTTCGTACTACAGACCATCGCTTGGGGCAGCATGCTCGTGACCTACTCTCAAACCGCCACGCTGACCGAAGCTGTGGAGAAAACCTTCAACGGCAAAAACCCCTGCTCGATCTGTAAACTCGTTCAGGAAGGAAATGCCGAACAGCAGAAGGAACAGAAAACCCAGCTCAACAGCATCACCGGGCTCGAACTGGGAACGGTTTGGGCGGACAACACCTTCATCTTCGAAGGAACCATGCTGCCCCCTCCATCCCTCACCCCTCTCTACCGATCCCGCTCGGACGCGCCACCCATACCGCGTCCCAAATTCCTCAGCTGACAAACCTAGGACCTCCACGGCTCCGCAGGTGTAGTCTGCCCGTATACCGGCCATCCGCGCCGCTTCCGCCGTAGATCCACGGTTTGTCACACCCACCCAACCTGTTTCCCTGCACCGGTGACGGCCCGGCGGGAGCCTGTCTGCTCAAGCCGCGCGTGCAAGTCCAACATCAGACCACTGTCACAACCCATAACCCTAACCATGTCTGTCGTAATCCAATGAAAACCCAAATCAAACTCGCCCTCGCCTGCGCAGTCACCACGCTGACCGCCAGTCTCACCACCCACGCAGCAACGCTAACCACCGTTCCCATGCAGGGCGGCATGGCCATGCCCATGGTCTCCTACAATGCCACCATGGGCAGCCTGCACGTCATGATGCCCGCCGACATCCCCATCCTGACCCCACTCCTCGTCAGCAACCCCGATGATAGCTTCGATCCTGCCGATCCCTGGTTCGATTCGCTCGACCCCAGCCGCCAAAGCCTCGCCTTCAGCCGACGCTATGGCTTCGTCATGAATGCCGTCACGGATCCCCTCCCCGCCAATACCGCCATCTGGATTCGCAAAAATTCCAGTTCGCCAGAATTGGAATTCTATCGCTACGCCGGCTCGGAACCCAAACTCTGGGAACCCATCTTCGGCACCGCACAGTCGCCCAATGCACTGTTCTGGAACGGCATGATGTTCCACCCCGGAGTCGCCGCACCCGCAGGCACCAATCCCTACTCCGCCACGTTCGAACTCTACCTCGTCGATACCACCACCGGACTCGAAATCCCCGGCACCACCAGCGGTCCCCTTGAATTCAATTGGACCAGCCTCCCCGATGGCCGACCCCAACTCGAAATCGGCCGCCGGTTCATCGTCTCCTGGCCCGCCGATGCCACGGGCTACATCCTCGAATGGGCAGACTCTGCCGCCTCCAACACTTGGACCGAAGTCACCGATGAACCGGTAATGCTCAATGGGAAAACCACCGTTGTCCTCGGACAGGAACACGCCGGACGCTTCTACCGCATGCGCCAGCCTTAATCCGCCCGTCATGCCGATAACCCAATACCCAACCCTCAAACACCGCAGCCCGGGGGCATCCCCCCCCGGGCCCGCGGCCCCTCGCACCACCGGCTTTACGCTCATCGAATTGCTCGTGGTCATCGCCATCATCGCCATCCTGGCCGGCCTCCTCCTGCCCGCCCTCGCCAAAGCCAAAACCAAGGCCCGCTCCATCCAGTGCCTCAGCCAAATGCGCCAAATCGGCCTCGCCGTCCAACTCTACGCCGACGACTACGCCGATGAGCTCCCACGCAGTCAGCACTCCGCTTTCACCCATAACCAACGCACTTGGGCCATCACTCTCGCACCCAACCTTGGCTCCGATTCCACCACCTGGACCAACCTCCTCCAAACGATCTACAAATGTCCCGCCGACCGCCGGACCAATGGCTGGAGCTACGGACTCAATGTCTACTTTGAACTCGGCCCCGACGACGATTACCAGGGCAAACCCAAAACCTGGCGCCGCATCGGCGATGTCCCCCACCCCACCGCCACCGTCCTCTTCGCCGAAAACAACTCCGGCGCCGACCATATCATGCCCAACTTCTGGTCCTCCCCGCAGGACACAGTCGATGTCGCATCCGACCGTCACAACCAACGCGCCAATTATATCTTCGTCGATGGTCATGCAGCCTCCCATCGCTTCGAAGCCATCTACGAGCCCGACCTCCACATCGATCAGTGGAACCCCAGCCTGGCCCAGTAAACCGCGCCACACACGATTCGCCACAATCTCGCTCAGGCAGGACCGACCTGCGTATTGATCGCTGGCCCTTCCAACTCTCTCGCACACATAGGGGCACAGTCCCCTGTGCCCGCCAAATCATTCCACCCACCTCGCTCAGGTAAAGGCGCTTGCCGGAGTTTCTGAGTTTCCGAACAGCCCGTGCCACCGCGGCTCGAATCCGGAAGCCTCGACGAGGGAGGGACTGACTGCCAACCGCCAACCTCCTCCTCGGTCACATCGACCCCTGAAGCTCCCCAAACCCACCCCAAAACGTGTAACCCCTAAAACCCCATGTGTTACCTATGTCTTGACCACACCAGGCAGCCCTCCGCGCTCAGCGCTTGCCGCTCCCCCTAATCCCCAGTGCAATTTTTGCTTATTGAATGACCATTGAGGTAAAGCGCGATTGCTGCCCAGCAGCAAGGGTGTCTAACACACAACCAACTTTTCTCCGCCGCATACCTCCCAACATGAGCACCCCAGCCTCCTCGAACGATCGCCAACTCATCGAGGTCCACCAAGCCACCGTCCGGTTCGCCGGCGATTCCGGCGACGGCATGCAGCTCGTCGGCAGCCAGTTCGCAGACCTCTCCTCCCTCGTCGGCAACGCCATCCGTACCATGCCCGATTTCCCCTCGGAAATCCGTGCACCAGCCGGATCCCTCGCCGGCGTCAGCGGTTACCAGCTCAACTTCGCCGATGAAGAAGTGAGCACTCCCGGCGACGCCCCCTACGTCCTCGTCGCCATGAACCCGGCCGCTCTCAAGGTCAATCTCAGCGAAGTTCAGGCCGGCGGAATCATCATCGTGAATCAGGACGAATTCACCCCAACTAACCTCAGCAAGGCCAAGTTCGCCACCAACCCGCTCGATGACGGCAGCCTCTCCGGATACCGCGTCCTCCCTGTCCCCATGAGCCGGCTCAACGACGAGGCGACCAAGGACACAGGACTCCCTAGCCGGGACCGCGCCCGCTGCAAGAACTTCTTCGCCCTCGGTATCTCCCTCTGGCTCTATGACCGCCCCCTCCAGCCACTGTTCGAATGGCTCATGAAGAAGTTCGCCAAGACGCCCCAGGTCATGGCCGCCAACGGCGCCAGCCTCCGGGCAGGTTATAACTTCGCCAACACCACTGAGATGTTCCGGGTCCACTTCCGTGTCGCCCCCGCTTCCCTGCCCAAGGGACGCTACCGCCGCGTCACTGGTAATGAAGCGCTCGCCCTCGGCCTGATCGCCGCCGCCAATTGCGCCAACCGGACTCTCCTCTACGCCAGTTACCCCATCACCCCAGCCAGCGATATCCTTCACGAAATTTCCAAACATAAGCACTTCGACGCCCGCACCATCCAGTGCGAAGACGAAATCGCCGCCTGCTGCGCTGCCATCGGCGGCTCGTTCGGCGGTGCCATCGGCGCCACCGGCACCAGCGGCCCCGGCCTCGCACTCAAAGCCGAAGCCATGGGCCTCGCCGTCATGACGGAACTTCCCCTCGTGATCGTGGACGTCCAACGCGCCGGCCCCAGCACCGGTCTCCCCACCAAAACCGAACAGTCCGACCTGCTCATGGCCCTCCACGGACGCCACGGCGAAGCGCCCATGGTCGTACTCGCTGCTTCGTCCCCCGCCGACTGTTTTCACCTCGCCTTCGAGGCCGTCCGCCTCGCCACTAAGTTCATGACGCCCGTGCTGCTGCTCTCGGATAGTTTCCTGGCCAACAGCGCCGAGGCCCTCCCCATCCCCAACCCGGATACGCTTCCCGACCTGTGCATCGAATCGCCCCCGGCCAAACAACCCGGCTTCGCACCCTACAAACGAAATCCCGAAACTCTTGCCCGCCCCTGGGCCCACCCCGGCATCGAAGGCCTCGAACACCGCATCGGCGGCCTGGAAAAGGAGGACGTCACCGGCCAGGTCAGTTACGACGCCGCTAACCACGACTACATGGTCCGACTCCGCGCCCGCAAGATCGCCGGCGTCGCCAATGATGTCCCCGAGGCCAAAGTCGACGGCCCGGACTCCGGTGACCTCCTCGTCGTGGGCTGGGGCAGCACCTACGGCGCCTTCAACGCCGCGGTCAAAAACGCCCGCACTGAAGGACACTCCGTCTCCCACCTCCACCTCCGCTACCTCAACCCCCTGCCGCGCAAACTCGAAGAAACCCTGCGCAGCTTCAAAAAGGTCCTCGTCCCCGAAAATAACCTCGGCCAGCTCGCCTCCATCCTGCGCAGCCAGTTCCTGCTAAACGTTCAGTCCCTCACCAAAGTGGAAGGCCGCCCCTTCCTCATCCGTGACCTCCGCAACGCTATCGAAGAAAGCCTCCGAAAATGAGCACCCCCTCCCCCATCGTCCCCGTCCCCCCGGCAGCCGGGAACTCCGACTGCCTCATCCAACTCACCCGCAAGGATTTCCAAACCCCACAGGAAGTCCGCTGGTGCCCGGGCTGCGGCGATTACGCCATCCTCACCCAAGTCCAGAAAACGCTCGCCCTGATCGGCATACCCAGACATCAGGTCGCCTTCGTCTCCGGAATCGGTTGCTCCTCCCGCTTCCCTTACTACGTCAATACCTACGGAGTCCACGGCATCCATGGCCGCGCCCCCGCCATTGCCACTGGACTCAAATGCGCCAACCCCGACCTCAGTGTCTGGGTCGTCACCGGCGACGGCGACGGACTCTCCATCGGCACCAACCACCTCATCCACTGCCTCCGCCGCAATATCGACGTCAATATCCTCCTCTTCAACAACCGCATCTACGGCCTCACCAAAGGGCAATACTCCCCCACCTCCGAGTTCGGAAAACGCACCAAATCCTCTCCCCAAGGCACGATCGAACGCCCCATATGGCCCGTGCGCACCGCCCTCGCCGCCCAAGCCACGTTCGTCGCCCGCACGGTCTATACCGACCCCGCTCACCTCGCCAAGACACTCGAGGCCGCCGCCCGCCATAAAGGTACTTCCTTCGTCGAAATCCTCCAAAACTGCCGAGTCTTCAACGATGGCACGTTCGACGATATCGGCGACCGCGGCCCCGATTCAGAGGTGCGTATTCTCCTCGAACACGGCAAACCCATTCGCTTCGGCAAAAACCAAGGCAAAGGCCTCATCGTCCGGGACATGGAACCTGTAATCGTTGACCTCGAAACCAACCAGGTCCCGGAATCCGAAACGCTGGTCCATAATGCCAAGGCCGTCTCCCCTGCTCTCGCCGAAATGCTTGCCGCCCTCGCTCCCCCCGAGTTCCCCATCGCCCTCGGCGTCTTCCGCGCCGTCGAACGCCCGGTCTACAACGACCTGCTCATGGAGCAGATCGACGAAGCGGTGCAGAAAAAGGGGAAGGGCAATCTCGCCAAACTCCTCAACGCAGGCACCACTTGGGAGGTGGAATAACGGCCCATGGGCGAAACCAGCCCCGGAGTTGAAGCGTTGCCGGTCCAACCGGCCTCCTTCCTCCTGCCTCCACCGCAAGACCACGCCCCCCAATCCCCGCACCCCACTCCCTCGGACCCAACCGCAACCACCCCGGATCCAGACCCCTGGAACCGACTGCTGCTCCGCCAAAACGCCATCTGGTTCTGCCGCCTGCGCTGGATCGTCGTCGCCACGCTCAACACCGCCGGCCTGCTCGGACTCTTCCCCGGCATCATGCAACCGCTCGGCCTCGCCATCCCACCAGCCGTCCCTCTCGCCTCAGCCGGATTCCTCGCGCTCCTCAACGGCCTCTTCGTCAAACTAATCCCCGCTGCCGATAATCCCAACGCCACGCGCAACGCCAAATTCATCCTCTGGCTCCAAATCACCTGCGACCTCCTCGTCCTCACCGCCGTCGTCCATTGGCTGAACCAGGACCTCCCCTGCGCCCCGTTCATGTACCTCTTCCACATCATCCTCGCCTGCATCGTCTTCACCCCCATCGAAAGCTTCACCGTCCTCGGCATGGCCGCCACCTTCCTGCTCCTCTCCCTCATTGCCACCTCGCAGGAATGGCTGCCCCATATGTCTGTCCTGCTGCCCGCCGATACAACCACACCCCACCAGCACGCCAGCTCAGTCCACCTCGGATACCGCACCGGCTTCACGTTCCTGATCTGGGGCGTCATCTGGTACCTGGTCTCCTGGCTCGCCCGCAAACTCCAGCAGCACGAACATCAACTCGCCCTCACCAACCTCCAACTGAAAGCCAGCGGAGAAGAACGCTCCGCCCACATGCTCCAAACCACCCACCAGCTCAAAGCCCCCTTCGCCGCCATCCACGCCCAAACCCAACTCCTCCTCGGCAATTATTGCGGACCCCTCCCCCAAAAAGCCCACCAGGTCGTCGAAACCATCGCAGCCCGCTCCATGGCCCTCTCCCGCCAAATCCAACAAATGCTCCAACTCGCCAACCTCCGATCCCAAGGACAGTCCACCCCACACTATAAACCAGTCGACCTCGCCGACCTCACCACCCAAACCATCCACCGCATCGAACCCAGCGCACGCCAACGCAACATCTCCATCTCCACCCAAATCAAACCTTCCCTCCTCGAAGCCGTGGAAGATCACCTCACCATGCTGGTCGATAATCTCATCGTTAACGCCGTCAACTACTCCCACCCCAATAGCTCCGTCGAAGTCACCTGCCAACCCTCCGCCAACCACACGGTCACTCTCACGGTCCGCGACCACGGCATCGGTATCCCCAAGGAAAAACTCCCCCGCATCTTCGACGATTACTACCGCACCGAAGAAGCCGCCCAGCATAACCGAACTTCCACCGGCCTCGGCCTCGCCGTCGTCCGCCAAGTCGCCCACGCCGCCAATGCCACGGTTCACGTCGAAAGCGCACCCGGCTGGGGAACCCGCTTCACCGTCCAATTGCCCACCCGGCATGCCAACCCAAACCCATCACCCCGAAAATACAGAAAGTAATCCTATGGCTAACCTCCTGATCATCGATGACGACCCCGAATTCGCCGGCGCCGTAGCCACGGTCTGCGAAAGCGAAGGCCACAATGTCCGGCTCATCCACTCACCCGATGCCGTCGATAACGCCATCCGAACCCAAAAACCGGATGCCGTCCCGCTCGACGTCATG
>JBMTVN010000215.1:0-7196 GCA_049451415.1 Limisphaerales bacterium
TGAGGCCCGGTATGTGGAGGAGGAGATGGTGGTGGACGGGCGGCTGGAGGAGTCATTTTGGTCGGGGGTGGAGGTGGGGACGGGGTTTTTGGATCAGCACGGGCCAGCTGGCGTTGGAGCAGACGTTAGTTCGGGTGGCGTATACGAGGGTTTATTTGTATGTGGCGGTGGAGTGTCTGGACATCGGAGTGGGATTGTGCGGCGACGATTCAGGAGGACCGCTGGGTGAATGAGATGCGGATTCCGTTTTCGATCCTGAACTATGAGCGTCGGGATGGGCATACGTGGGGCTTTAACTTTACGCGGCAGCAGCGGCGGACGGACGTGCTGAGTTTCTGGAGTTTCAGTGCGACCGACATGTATAAGCCGAGGCATTTCGGTCATTTACGGGGTGTGGATCTGGCGGAGACGGAATTTGACCGCAACTGGGAGGTGACACCTTATGCGAGTGGCCGGATAGATTTCAACGGGGGGACTGAGGTGACGCTTTAGGGAGGTTTGGATGTGGGGTTTCGGCTGACGCCGTCCATTACGACGGCGCTGACCTTGAATCCTGATTTCGAGCAGGTGGAGGCGGATGCGGACACGATTGAGTTGAGGGACACCGAGCGGTTTTTACCGGAGCGGCGGCCATTTTTTCGGGAGGGGGATGAGCTGATTCGGATGCCGAACCGGATGTATTACAGTCGTCGCTTTACGGATATTGATGTCGGGTTAAACACGAGTGGGCGGTGGCGGGGGCTGGGTTTTTCCTTTTTGAACGTGCAGGGGGAGGTGAACCGAGCGCAGGGGTATGGTGGGAACTCGACGGTGTTGCGGGTCTTGCAGGATGTGGGGGAGCGGTCTTCGATTGGGTATTATGGCAGTGGTTCTTTTTTGGAGGGTGGCGAGCATGCCAGGGCTGGGAGTGTGGATGGGATGCTGTTCCTGAATGATGATTGGCGGGTAAGTTTGCACGGACCGGCCACGGATGAGTTGTTGGAGGACGGGGCGGGGATGAGGGTGAAGTCGGGTTCCGATTATTTGGGGTATGGGTCACTGATTTACGATCGGTATCCGTGGCATTTTGATGCGGGATACACGGCGATTACGGACGAGTTTGATCCTTTGCTGGGGTATATTCCGCGGCGGGATATTTTTGGTCCGACGGTATTGGGGATGGTGAATCTGCGGTCGGACGGGACGCACTACAAGGAGGTGCAGTTACGGTATGGTTTCCAGTATTTCAATGATGCCGGGGGGGGCGGTTTCGTTGCAGGACCATGATTTTTTTGGCCGCGTATTGATGCCGAACGACGTTGGGCTGCGACTGGGGCAGGCCCTTGATTACCATGCGCCATATGACAATCGGCGGACTTCGGCGGGGATGAGTTTATTCACGAGCGATTTGTGGAGGTCGTTTAGTTATGGCTGGGCGGGGGGTGTATTTGAGGAGTCTGATTACAACGAGTTCAACGTGGCGAAGCCGGTGAAGTTCTGGGAGCAGTTGCCGATCCACTGGGAATTTGTGGTTCGGCTGGAAGAGGAACGGGCCACGGGGCAGAAGTCGACTGTGTGGCTGAACCGGATTGTTTTTGATTTGTTTTTGGCCAAGGACATGTGGGTTAAGGGCTCGGTGCAGCAACAGGATGCCAACAAGCAGAACATCAGCCTGATTTACGGGTGGGAGTTTTATCGTCGGACCTGGTATTATCTGGTATTTAACAACGTGCAGAACTTGGGTGCGGAGGAAGACCAGGGGAGCAGTGTGTTTGCGAAACTGACGTATACGTTTTGAGGGGAAAACGGGCTGGTGCACTTGCGTTTTGCATGAAGCTGAGCGAGAGATAGGCCGTGATTGAAAGGTTGAGAAAGCATATGGATCTGCTGGTAATGCTGGTTTTTTTGGTGGGCTGGATAGCCTTGAACCGGTGGGTGCTCCCCAAGATGGGCGTGCAAACTTGAATGTCGCCCACCAGCTGCTCGGTCGAGCAGCCACAAGCGAACAAGCCGGATACTGCTGACGCTACTGAGAAGCAGGCGTCGGGCAAGTAGGTGCGGCGGACTTTTCCCGGCGGGGTGCCTTGGGTTGTCCGGGGGTTGGGCGAGTTAGTGTCCTTGGATGCGCTGGATCACGTTGGTGGTGGAGCGTCCGGGGACGAGGGGCATGATATGGATGGTGCCGCCGTATTGGGCGACGGCCTCCCGTTCTTCGGAGGGGATTTGGTCCACGGTTAGGTCGCCGCCTTTGACGTAGATATCGGGTTGGGCGAGGTGGAGGAACCGGGTGGCGCGGACCTCGTTAAAGACACACACGGCACTGACGCATTGGAGTGCGGCGAGAACGCGGGCGCGGTCGTCCTGATGATTGACTGGTCGGGAGGGTCCCTTGAGTTCGCGGATGGAGGTATCGCTATTGAGGCCTATGAGGAGGAGGTCTCCTTGTTCGCGGGCGGCTTCGAGGTAGGCGACGTGTCCGGCGTGGAGGATATCGAAGCAACCGTTGGTGGTTACGACCTGTTGCCTGGCGCGGCGGGCTTGCTCGCGCCAGGCTTTGAGGTCATCGGGGGTGAGGATCTTATGGGATGTGTTCAAGCGTCTTCGTGTTCGTGTCGGGCCTTTTGGGCATCAGCGATGACGCGGGCCTCGATTTCTTTGGGCATTTCCTCGTAGTGACTGAACTCTTCCGTGTGCAATCCGCGGCCTCCGGTGAGGGAACGGATGACGGTGGAGTATTGGTACAGTTCCTTTTGGGGGACTGTTGCCTTCACTATGGAGAAGCCGTCTTCGCTGTCCATGCCGAGGATTTTACCACGTCGGCTGGAAAGGTCACCAATGACGTTGCCCATGCAGTCTTCGGGGATTTTGATTTCCACGTTGCAGACGGGTTCGAGGAGGCAGGGGCGGGCGGATTTGACGGCTTCGCGGAAGCCTTCCTTGCCGGCGATCTGGAACGCGATGTCTTTGGAGTCTACCGGGTGGGTTTTTCCGTCGTAGAAGTCGATTTTGATATCCGTGACGCGGTAACCGGCGAGGATACCTTCGCGGCAGGCGGCCTGGATGCCTTTTTCGACTGAGGGGACGAAGACGCGGTCGACGTTTTGGCCGGTGAGGGACTCGTTGAAGTCGATTCCGGAGTCACGGGGGAGGGGATCGATTTTCATCCAGACTTCGGCGAACTGGCCGGCCCCGCCGCTTTGTTTTTTGTGGCGGTATTTGGATTCGCCGTGGCTCTTGATGGTTTCGCGGTAGGGGACCTTGGGTTCGACGAGGTCGAAGTCGACCTTGAATCTGGATTTCAGGCGTTGGGCGAGCACTTGGAGGTGGAGTTCGCCTTGGCCGGAGATGACGGTTTGGTGGAGTTCGCCGTCGACGTGGTAGAGGAAAGTCTGGTCTTCCTCATGGAGTGCGGCGAGGCCGGTGGCGATCTTGTCTTCTTCTCCCTTGGTTTTGAGGCGGAGTGCGGCGTGGATATTGGGTTTGGGGTAGTTGACCTTGGGCAGTTTGACCGGTTTTTTGTGCAGGCTGAGCGTATTGCCGGTATGGGTGTCCTTGAGTTTGACCACTGCTCCGATATCGCCGCCGTACATTTTGTCGACCGTGTCACGATTTTTGCCGTTGATGCTAAAGATCTGGCCGAGGCGTTCGTCGAGTTGTCGGTCGGAGTTATAGAGTTCGCCGCCTGAGTTGACGGAGCCGGAGTAGACCCGGAAGAAGGACATTTCGCCGAACGCGGCTTCACTCATGGTCTTGAAGACATAGAGGACGGGGTCGTTATCGGCGAGTTGGATCTCGATGTCATTGCCATTGGCATCGAGGGCGGCCACGGATTTGCGGTCGACGGGGGAGGATCCGTATTTGGCGATGAAGTCCATGAGGCGGGCGACGCCGACGTTTGTTTCGGCGGCGGTAGCGAACAGGGGGATGATGACCTGTTGTTGGACGGCGGCATGGACGCCTCCGCGCATTTCTTCCTCGGAGAGGCCGCCTTGTTCGAAGAATTTCTCCAGGAGTGAGTCATCGGATTCGGCGATGAACTCGACGAGTTGCTGGTGGAGTTGTTTGACTTGCTCGAGGGTTTCGCCGGAGGCGGGGGTTTCGGTGAATTTGCCCGATCCGTCGGTGGCGTAGGTGATGATTTCACTCCGCATGACATCGAGGACCTCGTTAAAGCCGGGGCCGCTATTGATGGGGACGGCCATGGGGAAGACGCGTTCGCCGTAGCGGGCTTTGAGTTGCTCGAGCGAGGTTTCCCAGCTGACGTGTTCTTTATCGAGGCCATTGAGGACGAGCATCTTTGGGTTGCCGTATTCTGTGGCGTATTTCCACACCTGGTCGGTACCTACACCGACACCGGTGGAGGCGTTGACAACGACGAGGGCGAAGTCGCCGACACGCAGTGCGTCCAGGCTTTCACTGATGAAGTCGAGGTAGCCTGGGGTGTCGATGATATTGAACTTCCGTTCCAGCCACTCGCAATGGAGCAGGGAAGCATGGATGGAGATTTTGCGGTCTTTTTCGTCCTGATGGTAGTCGGACATGGTGCTGCCGGCGTCGATGGAACCGAGTCGGTTGACCACGCCACTGCAGGCGAGCATGCATTCGGTGAGCATGGTTTTGCCGCAGGAGGCGTGGCCGACTATGGCGAAGTTGCGGATATCGCTGGTTTGATAGTTTTTCATAGCTTGAAACAGGGCCTGAAGATCGGTTGCCGATGAGCTGACCGGGACAGCGTTGTGTCCAAGCGCACGGGTGTATTTAACGCCAGCATCACTTTGGTCATGGATGGCATTGTGGGGGAAGGGTGTCGCGCAGGCGCACCGGAAATTGCCCAATTGTTATTCGTAATTGGCGGGGAGATGGACACGAATGGGGTGGGGTTTTCGACCGCGAATGGACGCCAATGGACACGAATCGAGAGGGGTTTTCGACCGCGAATGGACGCCAATGGACGCGAATAGCGGGGAGATGGTTTGAGGGGGCTGGTGTGGCCCGAGCACGGGAGCGATGAAGCCCTGGTGGGGTCTAGGGAAGATGGACGCGAATGGGGTGGGGAGACGGCCAACGGTTGTTGCCGAGGATTGCTGCACTGATTTTAGGGGTAATATTGCAAGAATTTAATGGGTTTCAGGGAGTGAGGGCACTTGCTTGGAGGGGGTTGCGGGGGTAAACAAGTACTTCGCATGAACACAGGAATTAGTGCAATCAATGATGAGGTGAAGGAGGCGGGGGCATTTGTGCAGCCATTACTGGCTGAGTTACACAAGGCTGTGGTGGGGCAGGGTTATTTGCTGGAGCGTTTACTGGTGGGGGTATTGGCGAACGGGCATGTCCTGTTGGAGGGGGTGCCCGGGTTGGCGAAGACTTTAGCGGTGAAGTCATTGGCGACGGCGGTTCGGGGGAGGTTTAGCCGGCTGCAATTTACCCCGGACATGTTGCCGGCGGACATTATTGGGACGCAGATTTACAATCCGCAGACGGGAGGTTTTACGACGCGGCAGGGGCCGGTGTTTGCGAATTTTGTCTTGGCGGACGAGATCAACCGGGCGCCGGCAAAGGTTCAGAGTGCGTTATTGGAGGCGATGCAGGAGCGTCAGGTGACGATTGGGGAGCAGACGTATGGGTTGGAGGAACCGTTTTTGGTCTTGGCGACACAGAATCCGATTGAGCAGGAGGGGACGTATCCTTTGCCTGAGGCGCAGGTGGACCGGTTTATGATGAAGTTACGGATTGGGTATCCAACGCGGGAGGAGGAGCGGCAGATTTTGGATTTGATGGGGGTGACCGGGGGTGGGCCGGTATTGGGACCGGTGGTGGAGCCGGGGCAGATTTTGGCGGCGCGTCAGGTGGTGGACCACGTTTACATGGACGACAAGGTGAAGGATTACGTGGTGGATCTGGTGTGTGCGACGCGGGATCCGGGGGCGTATAAGCTGGATTTGCAGGGGTTGATCCAGATGGGGGCATCGCCGCGGGCGACGATTGCGCTGACTTTGTGTGGCAAGGCGTTGGCGTTTTTGCGTGGGCGGGGTTATGTGACGCCGCAGGACATCAAGACCATAGCCTTGGATGTGCTGCGGCACCGGGTGGCTGTGACCTATGAGGCGGAGGCGGAGGACAAGACGAGTGAGCACGTGGTGCAGTCGATTCTGGATGGTTTGCCGGTGCCATAAGGGTTGGAGAGAACGCACTGAGGACGAGTCATGATACCCCGCGAATTGCTGAGGAAGATTCGGCAGATTGAGATCCGGACCAATCGTTTGGTGACGGAGACGCTGTCGGGTCAATACCACAGCGTATTCAAGGGGCAGGGGATGAACTTTGACGAGGTGCGGGAGTATCAGCCGGGGGATGATGTGCGGGCGATCGACTGGAACGTGACTGCACGGATGAATCATCCGTTCGTGAAGAAGTTTGTGGAGGAGCGGGAGCTGACGGTGATGCTGTTGGTGGACCTGAGTGGTTCGGGTTTGTTTGGGTCGGTGGACCAGTCCAAGCGGGAGTTGGCGGCGGAGGTGGCGTCGGTGCTGGCGTTTTCGGCAATCCGGAACAATGACAAGGTGGGTTTGATTTTGTTTACGGATCGGGTGGAGAAGTTTATTCCGCCGCGGAAGGGGCGTCGGCATGTTTTGCGGGTGATCCGGGAGATTTTGTTTTTTGAACCTGAGGGACGGGGTACGGATCTGGGGCATGCGCTGGACTTTTTATTGCGGGTGGCTGTGAGGCGGACGGTATCCGTGGTGTTGTCGGATTTCATTGGGCAGCCGTTGGGTGGGGGACGTTTGCGGCAGGCGGCGCGTCGGCATGATTTGGTGGCGGTGCAGATTGCGGACCGGCATGAGATGGAGCTGCCGGATTTGGGGCGATTAGTTTTGGAGGATGCGGAGACGGGGGAGATGCTGGAGATCAACACGGGGGATGTGCGGAGTCGGCGTCGGTTTGTGGAGCGTCGGGAGCGCGAGCAGGCGGAGTTTTTGAAGGCCCTGCGGTCGGCATCGATTGACGCGATTCAGTTGCGGACGGACCAGCCGTATGCGGCGGTGTTGGGGCGGTTTTTCGAGATGCGCGAGCGGCGGCGGAGGCATCACTAGGGGTATGGCGACGTTGACGAACAGTGGAGTGATGCTGGTGCCTGCGGCGGGGGAGTCGGGGACGAACGTTGTGGTGCCGGAGAGTTTGCGTGAGGTGAAGCCGCCGGTGGAGGTGGGTGGGGCGTG
>JBMTVN010000216.1:0-7164 GCA_049451415.1 Limisphaerales bacterium
GTGCGCCCAAGAAATCGCCGACGTGAAAGAGTATTCATGTGTCGCTGGGAAGTGAGTGAACCCCGCCAAAATGACAACGCCACCCTCATTGCGCAAGCCGCCATTCTGGTCTCACCAGGGTAATCTCCTGACACACTGGATGTTACGCAAAAAAGGACCTCGTTTTTGGCCCTTACAGGCGCTTTTTGCCCCCCAAATAATGTCTGCAAGACTGCATCGCCTCAAACCAATGCAAACCACCTCTTCGAGCGCATTTCCGGGGCCAAAAAAATGCCTGGAATGACGGATATCGTGGACATCAACCCAGTCAACAGCTTCGGAATGAACCACTTCCTCTGGTGACACCACAGTGAAGCCCCTGCTTCGCATCGACCAGAAGCGCGGCGCACGGGAGGCATCCAGCCTCCATTTTCAAGCATCATCAGCCCCTGAGGACGTATGCACTCCCTTCAACAGTCCTGCCTCTCCCGCCAGCCACAAAAGAAACCTACCCACGGGACTCAATTGCTCTCTGACCTCGATCACCTTGCGGGCCATGGCCACGTCGTCCGTGATCAAGCCATCCACCCCGCGACTGATCATGACCGACATCTGCACCGGATCGTTGACCGTCCAGGCGTAAACCTTGAGCCCCCGTGCGTGGGCTCGTGCAATGAGGTAACGCGTCGATGCCTTGGCCGTCAGTGCCAAGAAATCAACCTCTAGCCTGGTGACATCTCCAACGGCCACGGCATTGAGAAGCCCGCGTGTCCAGCCGGGACGCAGCAACCCAGCCTTCTGAATCCCCTCATACTTGAGCGACATCAGCACCACGTTGGTCGCCATGTTCGTTGCCTCAACCAGGCGTATGACGCGTTCTTCCAGCTGCCGTTGACGACCATAGTACTTGAGCTCGATAAACAAACCCGCTCTCCCTCTCGCAAGGAGCAGCACTTCCTCCAGTGTCGGCACCCGCTCCCCCGAGAACGAAGGGTCGAAGTAGGAACCGATATCAATCTGCTCAAGCTCACGCATTGAAGCCTCGGCAACCTCCAGGGAGGCCCCACCCACCCGCATGAGATCGCGATCGTGAATCACCACGATTTGGCCAGCACTATCCTCCTGCACATCCAGCTCCAACCAGTCGGCCCCATCATCCAGACCCTGCCTGAATGCCGCCATGGTGTTTTCGGGAGCTACCGCCGCCCCTCCCCGGTGGGCAATGATGATCGTGTCGTCCTCGGGGTCCTGATAGCGGAGCAACGAGTAGCCGCCTAGGAGGATCAAGAGGACAATCGCGAAGGCAGACCAAAGCGCAGACTTACCCGGCATGCGGGGAGGGGCTTGTCGACCAACCTCGATGGCCTCCAAATCCAGTTTCCCACCAGACCGCAGCGACTTGTAGAATTCCACCACGCACACCGGCAGAAAGATGGTAATCAACACTGATACCGCGAGATTCCCCATCCCAGCGAAAGTCAACAACCCCACGAGGGTGAGCAGCAGATCGAATCCGCCAGCATCCGCGTGCGGGATCAGGAGGTTCCCCATCAGGGCTATAACCACACCAAGCAGCGCAAACAACAGCACGCATCCAACCAGATAAACCAGCAATGCAAGCAGGACACTCCATCGATGACCTCCCACAATATGGAGGCTCATGGAAAGGGCCTTCCGTCCCTCAACCCCCTCAAACAAGACCAGCGGCAGAACCAGAATCCAGCCCGCCAGCTGCCACAGAACCCGTGCAAGCCCGATGAAACCCAGCAGCCCGGAAGCCCCGGCAACGACCAGAAATACCGGCGGTTTCCGGTCAAGGTAGTAGTTGATGTCGTGCTCCTGCAGAAACACAACACAGAGGACACCAATGATGGCCAGCGGAGGGGCAGCGATCCATAACAACCTCACCACAGCCTGTCCTGCCGTAGCCAGGAGGTCCCGGGCATGCCGCAACGCATAAAGGCAAGCATCCAGCCAGGTCACGCGGCTGCCCGAGACCTCCCCATAAGCCACGACCATCAATTGGCCGGACTCAATGAACAGGATGGCAAGCACCACCGACGCAACCATAAGAAAGGCCAGGATACCCGTCGGATGCAGGAGGAAAACCGCAATGGCTTCATCGGTCAAAACCCCCTCGCTTGTCGTCATCAGGAATACCTGAAGCAACAGACCCACCAGCGGGGTGAGGAGCACCACCGCCACCGCCCTCGCCATCAGGTCAGTCACTGCCAACTGCAACCACGCCCTGCGGATCACCCCCAGTGCACCCCCTGCCAGCATGGATACGGTCTTGGCCATGGGACGGATTCGGAATTAGGGACGTCCAATGCAATACAGGTGCTCAAACCCGCGGATGAAGATCTGCCCACCGCTGATCGCGGGAGAGGCATAAGCCTTCTCCCCCAAGTCGTTCTTCGCCACCAGCTCATACTCAGCCGCAGCACGCACCACGTGCGTCTCCCCATTATCATTCAGGAAATACAAAAGCCCGTCCGCATACACCGGCGATGCGTGATGCAGCCCCATGGATTGCTTCCACAACACTTCACCCGTGGCGGCCTCGTAACAGTAGGCCGATGTCCCCACAAACGAGGACGTGAAAAACCAGTCGCCCACCGCAATGGGGGACGGCACATACGGGGCCCCCTCGCTCGTGGACCAAACCACCTTGGTCTCCGTCACATCACCCGAACCATCCGGCCGAATGGCATATAAAATCTTCTTCGGCCAGCTCGTGCAGCTCAGGAGCAAACCGCTCTTCTCATGAAAGACCGGACTAATCACGGAATCGTTCGACAACCCTCCAATACTCCAAATCACACTGCCATCAGCAGGATCATAGCTGGTCACCCCGTGGTTACCCGGAACAACCAGCTGGTCCCGCCCCGCCATCCGCCGCACCAAAGGAGGACTGTAACTCTGGCTCGCAAGCTCGGCATCACCCGCGGTCTTCCAAAGGACTTCCCCGTCCGCACGGTTCATTGCCGCCACAAAGTTCTCCCCCTTGCTGTATCCGGACATGAACAACCGATCTCCCATCGCGACGGGCGAATGACTAAAACCCCACTGGCTCTTGAAGGTTCCCGGACGGGTCTCCCAAAGCGGCTTGCCGTCAAAGTCAAAGGCCGCCACCAACACCTCCTCGCCATCGAGGAAGGTCACGCACACCGACTCGCCATCGGTGTAAGGCGTGGCCGAAGCATAACTGTTCTCCCGATTCTTCCCTTCGAGCGCTGACCTCACCACCACCCGCTTCCAGAGCAGCGCCCCATCCTTGCGATCAAAGCAGAGCAACAACCGCTCCTCTGTCTCGTCGAGGCAGGACGTCAAAAACACCCGGTCGCCCCAAACCACCGGCGAAGAATGCCCACTACCCGGCACCGCTACTTTCCAGGCAATCCCCTCCGTGGCGCTCCATCGCGTGGGCAGACCGGTCTCCAGACTCGTACCGTCTCCCCGCAGGCCTCGCCAACCGGGCCAATCCTCAGCCTGTACCAAACCCAACATCCCGATCAGCCCGACCGCAATAGCCAGCACTCGAGTCACATCACACCCACTCCTGAAACGGATCAGCATGGCAGGGACCCTGACAGCCCACCACCCCTCAGGCAAGCCGACATCCCCCCACTCGCGTCACCCTGCCAATGCAAAGAACTCAACCGCTCTCTACTTCCATTCGGCACACCCCCTCGGTAGTGTCCCTGGTCAATGATTCCACCAAGAGCACAGTCGCCCAGCCTGACGCAACGAATCACCTTCCTCCTGCTCCTGCTTTCCACTTCAACCCTCTTGGCAGAGCCGCTGCACATCATCGAAAAGGGAGAACCCCGGCTGGCTATTCACCTGGCAACCCAACCCACCCCCTCGGCAGCTCTGGCCGCCCGTGAACTCCAACACGGCATCCAACTAATCACGGGATGCCAGCTCGAAATGGTCCATCACCCGGATCTCCACGGCGTACGACTGGCCCTGCCCTCCACCACCTTTGAGAACTCTCAGTGGACCCGGTCCGCAGACTCTCTGGGCCTGCAAAGATACGAACACGCCATCCTGTTCGAAGGCCGCGGGGTCACTCTCCTCGGACACGATGCCCTGGACTCGACCGGAGTGGAGATCGACTACCTCAAGGCCACCACAGAATCACAAACCGGCGAGATGATCCGCTTACCCGGCATGTTCGATGACCAGGGCACGCTCCGCGCCACCTACGATTTCCTCGAACGCTTCTGCAACCTGCGTTTCTACGGCCCGGCTCCGGTCTCCGTCGACTGGCAACCCACCACCTCCCTGACAATCGAAGCCCGCGACCTCCGGCGCACCCCGTCCATCCCCCACATCTCTGGCAGCCTGACCTGGCGCTGGCCCATCATGGACGCCCAATACGGCAAGCCAACCGAAGAAGCACTCCGCCTGTTCGAACGTCGCATGCGACTGGGCGGCATCCCCTGGTACACCAACCATACGCTGCACCATTACCCCCAGCGGTTCCCGCAAAGCGAACACCCCGAGTTCTACGCCAGCGAAGGCAATGGACGGCTCTGCTACTCCTCTCAGACACTCGCCCAACAGGTCGCCCAAGACGCACGCGATTACTTCGACGGTAAACCCGTCCCCAATCTCGATCTCCCACGCGGCAGTGACTACTTCCCGGTGGTCCCCGAGGACGCAGCCCGGTTTTGCCAATGTGATGAGTGTCGCAAATGGCTGGACCCTCACGCCAATGACGTCCCACGAACCCCCGGCGGACAAACGATCTTCAACGACGGACGCGCCTCCTCCCTGTGGTTCCAGTTCATCAACCGCATCGCCAACGAACTCACAAAGACCCACCCCGACAAGTTCATCAGCACGCTCGCCTACGAAACCTATTTCTGGTACCCGACGGAATTCCGCCTCGCCCCCAACGTCGCCATCGCTCCCTGCATGCAAGTGCGCAACTACTGGCACATGGCCTCCTATGTGAACGAGCTCGGCCACTACTCCCGCTGGGTCTCCGACGAACGCCCCGTGTTTCTCTGGAACTACTATTGCTTCCCGGAGGAACCGGCCGTGATCCGGAATTGGCACTGCTTCCCCGGCTTCTCTGCCCACGCCCTGGGCAAACTCGCCAAACGCTACGCCCACGACGGCGTGCTCGGCACGTTCTTCTGCGGTATCGGCGAGCAAGTGGATTTTTATCTTACCGCCAAGCTCTATGACGACGCATCCCAGGAGGTGGACCAACTGCTCGAAGAGTTCTTCAACCGCTACTTCGGCAAGGCCGGAAAACCCATGCTGCAGTTCTACACGCTGATCGAGTCCACTTACACCAACCCCGCCAACTGGAACCAAAACGGAGGACACCACCACACGGAACAGGTCGCCTGGGAACAACTCGGCACCGAAGAGCTCATGCAAGCACTGGGCAAACTGATCCAGCAGGCCCAAAACACCAGCCTCAACGCCCGCCATCGACAACGGCTCGACCACTGGACCGCAGGCGTGTGGAACTACATGGTCGAGGGACGCAAGACCCACCTCAGCCAACACTCCAAGGAACCATAATCACCCCACCCAACCCATCCCTATGCCAACTCCCCGCTCCCAGCGCCTCAGCCGCGCACTGCTCCTCCTGGCCGCCTGCACCTGCTCCATAACCGTCCAGGCTCAACGCCCACCCCAACCCCCAATCTCCAAGACCATCTACACACCCCAGGAACTCGGCTATGAGCTGGTGTGGGAAGACAACTTCGACGGCACCTCGCTCGATACAAATAAATGGGACGTGAGAGGCATCGGCCCTCGCAACCTCGGCTATGTCTCCCCCGAGGCCGTCACGGTGGAAAACGGCACGCTCAAGCTCTGGGCGAAAAAGCAGGACGGACGCATCCTCCTCGGCGCCGTAGGAACCCAAAACCATTTCATGGCCCGCTACGGCTTCTACGAGTGCCGCGCCCAGGTCCAGGCATCCCCCGGCGTCTGGGCCGCCTTCTGGATCCAGTCCACCGATATCGCCAAAGGCGAAGACCCCGCCATCTACGGCGCCGAAATCGATATCATGGAATGCTTCCGCAAACTTGGAACCGACATCATCTCCCATAATGTCCACTGGGCTTACGGCCCCAACCAACAATCCACCCGCGGGATGCAAAGCTACCTGCCGGGCGTAGGCCAAGGCTTCCATACGTTCGCACTCGAATGGACCCCCGAAAAATACGTGTTCTTTATCGATGGCCTCGCCTTCTACGAGGTCCGCCGCGGCATCTCCCAAATCGAGGAATACCTCATCCTCAGTATGGAAATCCCCGCCAACGAAAACGAAATCGCCAAGACCATCTTCCCCGACGTCTTCGTCGTCGATTACGTCAAGGTCTACCAAAAACCAGAATGATATCGTCGTCGGACCACGACAACCTACTCCAGGTGAGTAGCTTAACCCTGCTTCACCCCCCAAAAAGGGGCCTATAGGCCGCTTTTTGGCCGCATTTTTCGCCCCATACCGTCCTGCAGGATCACCGATCCGTAAGGAGCTCTTTTTAGGGCCAAAAAGCGCTCCATAACCCCAAAAACGCCCCATAAATATGGGCAACACACTGGTATCCAACACGATGTCGTGGTCCGACGACGATGGGAACGATGGGTGCAGCTTTGGAGCGCGTTAGACATCCCCCGGCACACAGTTCCCTATCGATAGCTCTTCGGTCCAAAAAGGAACTGCACAGCCCCGAACAGCCTCTCCGAAGAACAGCTGCCATCCCGGAGCCCAAGATACCGCGGTCGAACGACGCCAGGGCCGGACTCTAGATACGTATACCTACGCGGTAGGCCCGAGAGGTCAAAGCGTATTTGAACGCTTCATCCACCTGCTCCAGCGAGAAACGGTCATCGACGAGCTGCTCGAAGGGGAACTTCCGGAAGTGTTTCTCAATGAATTCTACCCCGGCCACCAAGTCGCTTTGGTTGTAGTTGTGCAACCCCTTGATTGTGTGCAGCCGGCGAACAACCTGTTCGGCGCTCAGGGTGATAGGTCTCTGGGGATAAGTGGCGCCAACCAAGACCAGAGCACCGCCAATCCCCAACACATCCAACAACATCTCCATGCTGTCGGGAACGCCACTGTAGTCCATGGCCACGGTAACTGACTCGCCTGCAAGAAAAGGAGCGAGCTGTTCCTGCAGCGTCGGCATGGCTGGACCGAGCAGA
>JBMTVN010000217.1:0-7137 GCA_049451415.1 Limisphaerales bacterium
GACTACGTAGATTATCGTATCCCTAAAGGCAATGCATGCGCAGGCGCTTTATCTCCTGTGATCGTGTCCGGTTTGTCGCCGGGACTATTGCCGCGAACCCTCAATACTCATGCCGATAGTTATGAAAAGAACCAACAAGGCTGGTTTGTTGGCTGCTGCAGGCAGGTCTTCACGGTGGTGGAGTCCGGGCTGTAAGGCAGCGTTTCTAGGTCTTGCCCTCATGTCGGGGTAGGCGATGGCGGACTCGATCCTCGTGACTGATCCGGTGGATATGGCTGATTCCAGCGGTGACATTCGAGCGATTCAGCTGACGGTGGAGAATGCGAACCTCTATCTGAGGATGAAGGTGGAGGGCATTGCCATGCCGAGCGTGGAGGAGACGCCGGTGGGGATGAACAACCGGTATTACTATCATTTCCTGTTGGACACGGACAACAACGTGGGAACGGGCTGGGACAACTCGTTGTATGAGAACGTCCCGACGGGAGTTCAGGATCCAGTGGGTGCGGATCGTGTAATCATGCTTGGGTGGCGGGACGGAAACCCGAACGGGATCGAGATGTATGATCCTGCTGATGACGCGACGATTCTGTTGTCGGACTTTGACTATGCTCACAGCGGGGACTCGTTTGAGTTGAAGATTCCGCTGAGCGCGATTGGTCTTGCGGTGGGGCAGACCATTGCGCTTTCGGCCTTCCAGGAAGGTTCCTCGGACGGCTGGGCTGTGGACTGGGTTGAATCCGCAGTGGTGACGTTGTCTGAAGGTGGATCGAGCAGTCTGAGCATTCCGGCGGTGTATGCAGGCAACGCCTATGGTTTCCAGGTGGAGCTGACCGACGATGGCGGGGCCGTGGCGGATCCTGCTTCTGTGGCGGTGAGTGTGGATGGCGCTCCGGTGGTGGTTGATGTTGCCAAGGCCGGAGGCGTGACCAGCATCATTGGCAAGAACCCGGAGATCTATCCAGGCCAGACGCTGCACACCGTGTCGCTCTCTGTTTTGGTGAACGGAGTGAAGGAGGCTCAGGACTTTGTGTTCCGTGTTGAGCCCTACACCCTGATGCCCACTGGAGATGCGATTCAGGTGGTGAACGAGGCTAACCGGGGTATCCGGACCACCGTGACGGCAATCAGCACGGACCAGACGCCCGACCAGTCGAGCAGCATGCACAAGGACCTCGCGGCCTTGGCTGAGCAGCAACTCGCTGACGGGTTTGCCTCAGATCCAAACGGGCCGTTCATCAACGAGGCGGATCCGGAGTATACCGGATGGCAGCCGATGGTGGTGACGTCGGCGGGGCCGATCAACTGGTATGAGTTTGCGCCAGCTGAGGAGCACACCAAGGACTTTGGTGGTGATGATCCGATCCCATTCCTATCGAACACGGGTTTCCCGGTGTTGGGTGTGGTGGTTGAGTTCGTGACTTATCTGGAGTTGTCCGAGGGTTGGCACACGATGAAGTTGTTGAGCGAGGGTGGACACAAGGTGACGGCGGGTTTGGACGGAAACGGCCCGCTGATCAGTTTGTGGGACAACAGCATTACGACCGACCGGGTGCCCACCTATTATGCCCAGAGCGTTTTCTTCAACGTTGTGGCGCCTGTGGCGGGCTACTATCCCATCCGGATCTTGTGGTTCCAGAGCAACAAGAGCCAGGAGGCCGGGGTGTTGTTGGAGTGGAGTTCGACCGAGGGACAGACGGTGCATTTGGTTAACCAGACCAGCGATTCGGCGTCCAAGGGAGCATTCCTTGCGGGGCCGTTGCTGGGTGCCAGCAGCGGGCCTCCGGTTGTGGACATGCAGGCTGGCGGCGGCACCGGGTTGACGATCAACTTTGTGGGGCAACTGCAGGAGGCGGACAGCCTTGAGGGGCCCTGGGTTGGCGTGGCGTTTGAGGATGCCGGTCCCGTGAGCGTTGACGTCACAAAGGGATCTCAGAAGTTTTACCGGTCCAGAAGCTTCTAGGCTTCAACACGGTTGATTCAGACATCTCGAAGGGCGGCCTGCTTGTCGGGTCGCCCTTTTTGTTCAGGCAGGAACGGGATGGAAAGGGGTGGGAATTCCTGCAACTTTGAGTGTGGCTGCAGGGTGATAGTGGGGTAGTGGCCAATGAGCCGGCTCAGTGTCATAGATGACAGAACCCCAACAGTTTGAGGCGTTTGTGAGAGCATACCAGAACATGGTGTTTACCACCGCTATGCGGCTCCTCGGCCGGGAGAGCGACGCGGAAGACGTTTCGCAGGAAGTATTTCTGAAGGCTTATGAGCGTTTTGCGGACTTGAGCCAGAGCAACACTGCGGGTGGCTGGTTGAAGACGGTTACGCGGAACCTGTGTTTGAACCATCTCACGCGTTACCGGGGTCGATGGCGATTTTTTTCAGAACTCAAAGCCGGAGGGCAGGTGGACGATGACGAGCGGGAGATCGAGTGGGCGGCGCCCGAGACACATCATGAGGAACTGGATGCCGCAGACCGGCGGCGCTTGCTTGAAGTCGCCCTGCAAAAGCTTCCCGAGAGCCAGCGGGTGCCGTTGGTGCTCTACCACTTTGAGAGCATGCCCTATGAGGCCATTGCGGAGCGTCTGGGCATTTCGTTGGCGAAGGTCAAAACCGACATCCACCGGGGGCGTGAGGCACTGAAACGGCGGTTGAAACTGGGTACGCAGGGAGGCGAGCTGGCTGGGCTTTGCGGACAGGAAACTCCCTGTATGTCCTGAGAAGAACTGGAGTATGACGTGATGAATCCAAAAGACGAGAGAGAGCTGGAGGCCCTGGTGGGGCAGGAATTACGCCAGCTGCCGGATTTGCTGGCGCCGGGCTCGCTGGTGCATCGGGTGATGCTGGCAGTGCATCAGCGCGAAGCGCTGCCATGGTATCGAAGGTCCTGGCCGGCCTGGCCTGCCGCTCTTCAAGTGGTCTCAATTCTACTGATGGCCGTTTTTGCAGGGGGATTGATGGCGCTAACGATCTATCCCTCGTGGGTGCCCGGGCTGGAGACAGCCGGTGGTCTCATGGGGGATTGGCTGCAAACAGCTGCATATTGGCTGGCCCAAGGGTTTGCTTTGCTCAAGGCGTGCTTCATTACCTCGAAGGCGCTCGGGAGGGAGATCCTGGTTTTTGCACTCATCCTGGCTGTGCTGGGTTATCTGGCGACGGTCGGCATCCTGACATTCTGTTACCGGGTGGTGGCACGACGCATTTAAAAACACCAAGTGTGATTATGAAGAATAGCAACTGGCTTTCGATTCTGGTGGGTGCTGCTTTCGTGGCGATCGCAGCAGGCGGTTTCCTGCAGGCTCAGCCTGCGACCAATGAGTCGTCCCTGGACATCGCTGCTCCGGCTGCCGATACCGGCGCCGTATCCGCAAGTTCAGTCGAGGACGGACCCAATGCGGAGCCCTCGGTGCAGATTTCGATCAGCATTCAGGATGAGGACGAGGGGAGGTCCGCTCCCGCGGAGTCCGTTTCGGCTTCTGCCGAGCCCCGGGGCGAGGAGCGCCGGGAATGGCGTCGTATCGACGAAGTGGTCCGGATTCTTGGCGAGGCCCGAGTCGAGGCTGGTGAGGAGACATCAGACATGGTGGTGGTGTTTGGGGAAGGTACGATGGAGGGGCGCACGCGAGGGGACATGGTGGTGGTTTTGGGTCGGGTCTACATTGACGGCACGGTAGGCGGGGATTTGGTGGCCCCCCTCAGCCGTGTGGTGTTGGGGCCTCAGGCCAGGATTCGGGGGGATCTGGTGATGGTCGGGGGTAAACTGGAGGCGGATCCGCAGGCGCTTATCGAGGGGCAACAGGTTGACATGACGTGGGAGAGGCTGCGGGAGATTCCCGGCTTTACTGCGGTGGAGTCCTTCTTTGACGGGCTCAAGGGGTGGGTTGGGGAGGGGCTTTTTCTGGGCCGCCTGATTCCCCACCACTGGGGATGGTGGTGGTGGATGGTGATTGGCTTGGCCACCACGTATTTTTTCCTGGCTCTGGTCGCGCCGCGTGCCGTCTCGGCTGGAACCGAAGAGCTCGAAGAACAACCGGTCACCGCCTTCTTCATGGGTATCCTGGGCTACATCCTGGTCAACGTGCTCTTCCTCGTCCTGACGGCAACGGGCGTCGGCGTGCTGGTGGTGCCATTTTTCCTGATTGCCGTCTTCATCATCCAGATGGTGGGGAAGGCATCGGTGTTCCAGCTCATCGGCTATCGGATCGGCCGGCAATCCAGTTCCGGTGGAAGTATGCAGCCGTTGCCTGCGCTGCTCCTTGGTTTGGCGCTTTTCACCCTGCTCTACATGGTTCCCATCCTGGGGATCATGGCGTGGCTGGTGACGGCACCCCTGGGTTTCGGTGCCGCATTGCTGGCCTCCTTCCGCGCCCTGCGACCGGGAGGTGCAACATCACTGAGCTCATCCCAGTTAGGCATGGTTCCAGTCATGCCACCCGTCATGGAACCGCGAGTTGAGCTTCCATCCGCAGGGAGCGATGAAGTGGAAGGAAATGCTCCGCGTTCACCCGCAGGCGTGAGCGCTGTTGGTCCGATTGCCGGTCCGCCGCCGGTGATGGACGCCTACAGCCCCCGCGCGCTGGGCGATACCGAGCTGACTTCACTGCCACGTGCCGGTTTCTGGATCAGGACAGGTGCATCAGCGCTCGACCTGTTGGTGGTGTTGATGCCGCTGGCGGTCATGGACGGTGCCAAGTATTTCCTGTTTGCTTGGCTGGCTTACCATACTGCGTTTTGGGCGTGGCGTGGAACGACAGTCGGGGGTGTCGTGTGCCGGCTGAAGATCGTGCGGACTGACGGGAAGCCTTTGAACTTCGCTGTGGCCCTGGTGCGTGCACTGGCTGGTGTGCTCTCGGCCTTTGCCTTGTTCCTTGGATTCTTCTGGGCAGGGTGGACGAGGGAGAAGTTGGGCTGGCACGACATGATTGCAGGCACGGCCGTTGTCAGGGTGCCGGTCGGATCTCCGCTCATTTGAGCGCGGCGCAAAGCCACTCCATGACGCCAGTTTCGGGGTGGTTTCCCTTGTCCGGCGCGACTTGAGTACAAGGAAGCTGGCGGTCTGTGGACCAGACCGCCAAGCTACAACCCAGTTTATGGAAGAGTGACGAACACGAGGTCCGACACCAAGGTAGGATGTGAGGTGGGACTTTCTGCCCCCGCCATGATGGCGAGAACGGTAGGCGTAGCCTTCAGCCTGATTTGGTTTTGAGCTACGTTTTCCACGAAAATCTTCACAGCAGCCTGTGTGCCAGCATTTAGGGGTAGGCTTTTGTTCAGTGGTTTATCTTATTCAAATCACGAACTAAGTATCTTCAAAACCCTCGAAGCGAGGTGCTTACGCATCGATGCGCTTTCGGCGTATTCTCTCGCTGCGAAGTGATCTCTGGGCTGTGGATCGGTGTCTGTGCTGGTAAAAAATAGCCTGTCTACCTGTCGGCTGGGCATAAAAGGACAACGTCCGGAACTGAATACGGCAGTGCTCTCCCCCGCGCTCGGGATTTTCAACCGCATCGGGACCGATCTGTCCACCCTGCGGAGGACAGTGTCCAGTTAGCGGTCGCTTTGCAGGCTGCGGAGGCCGCGCGGGCGGATGACCGTCAGGAGCTGGGAACGACCGCTTCCAACTATTCCAGATTGAGCTGGTGGATGATTCCTAAGCCGAAGGCGAGCGGCTGTGCGGATTCTGAGTCCGGCCGGGTTTGTTGGCCGCCTGCAACTTCATGTCGAGCCGATCACCTTCGAAATATCGACAGTGGCATAGCCGCTGCTTGGTGGGGGAAGAATGAAGCGAACAAAGAAATACATCGACGGGTGGCAGATCCGGAATGTGTTCGACTGGCTATTCACCGCCACCAGTTTCCTGGTCTTTCTCGCCCTCGAGGGTGCACTGCTCTACAGCTATTTCTATTGGCTGAACAACGCGAAGTAGAGGGGCATCCGTGAAGTCCTTTACCCCCACGGCCTGACAAAACGCAGGCTGCTGAGAATTCTTGCGTTCCGTTCCGGTGCAATTTTCGATATGCGCATTCATTGCTTGCACTCTTCTTCCAGACTCCAGTAATGTCCCCGCTTTCCGGTTCGCCGGATTCGGTGCATCCGTAGCTCAATTGGATAGAGCAGCTGACTACGGATCAGCAGGTTTGAGGTTCGACTCCTCACGGATGCGCCATTCTCTTCCAAGGACTTACAAAAGATTTTCCTGCAATCGAACACTTTCGCTCTACCCCTACTGTACCCATCTGCCGGTCACAGAGTGCACACAGAGAAGCGAGGGAGGCTGATTTTGATGCCCTAGTAACTCTCGTGGTCGGACCAAGACAACTGGCTTGCGCGCAACAGGTTAAGGCAGAGGGAGGGGGTTGAGAATGGCCTATGGCGCCCTTTTGGGCCCTGATATTTGTCCCATAGCCCGGTTATCCGGCAACATCGTCCCTCTCTTAGCATGGGGCGCTTTTTAGGGTCAAAAAGGGCTCCATAGGTCCGAGATTGGGCTCGAAAAATCGACAACCCATTGTTGAGCAATGGGTTGTCGTGGTCCGACCACGATAGGCCAATGATCTGGGTGTTCGCAAGACTGTGGCCACGAGTCTGGAGCGGTGGGGGTATCGTGTGATACGGGCGGTAGACGGGTTGGAGGCGATGGAGGTTTTGGAGCGGCAGGGTGGAGACGTGGAGTTGTTGCTCACGGATATTGTGATGCCTGGAGGGTTGAGCGGGTTGGAATTAGCGCGGCGATGGAGGTTAAGGTATCCGTCGGTCGGGGTCATTTTGACGACGGGGTACAGCTCGGAGGTTCACGGTGTGGAGGAGGCTTTGGGGGAGGGGATGGTATTTCTGCAGAAGCCCTATGAGATTGAGCAGTTGGGGGATGCGATACGGTCGAGTCTGCAGGAGCGTGCGGCTTGGGTGCGCACCAGGCAGAGCTGACGGTCGCTTCGAGAGGAGTTGGGGGCTTCCGGGGTTATCTGCTTTCGGGGCAGCGGGAGGGCCAGCGCATGCTGGGTTCCTGTCGGATACAGGGGCGGGCGGAATCTGCCAGGATACGGCCGTTACCCAAGCGGAGTCGGGCCCGGAAGTAGGTTCTTTTGGCAGCTTCGTAGGAGGCGGCGGCGATTGCCGGCTGGCGCTGGGTGTGGTGGGTGAGGA
>JBMTVN010000218.1:0-7092 GCA_049451415.1 Limisphaerales bacterium
TGGGGGAGAGGAAGACATTGTTATCGACCACGAACGGGCCGTGGTTGACCTCGATGAAGAGGTCTTCACCGGGGTTATCGTGGAAGAGGTTTTGGGTGACGCGGGTGCCTTGCGTCATCCAGTCGAGCCAGAGGCCGCGGCAGGTGTGGTGGATATGGTTGTTGCGGATGGTGGTATCGATGGCGGCGTGGAACTTGATGCCGGCCATTTCGGCGCCGGTGAAGAGCGTGCGGACGTGGATATCGTGGATGTGGTTCCTTTCGATCGTGCTGAAGGCGGCTCCCATACTGCCGACGATACCGGCTTGTTCGCAGTGGCTGATGGTGTTGTTACGGACGATGTGGTGGCCGATGTGGTTGCGGGTCCAGGGGATGGGGAAGGCTTGGGCGCGTTCGATGGTCTTGACATAGCCTTCTGCGGTATCGGTAGAGGTATTGTCGTAGGCGTCGCCGTGTTTGCCGAGGGCGATGCCGGAGCAGGTCGAGTGGGAGATGGTGTTGTTTTCGATGATCCAGCCCTGGCCCCAGTGGGTGCCGACGAGGCCGATTTGTTCCGCGGTGGGCGGGGCCCAGGGTGTGGCGGCGTGTTGGAGCGTGAAGCCGCGGAGAGTGATGTAGTTCCGGCCGGGCTGATCGGGGTAGAAGACCGTTTGGCGGGTGTTGATTTCGACGAGTTCTGTGTTGGGGTTGGCGTGGGGGAACTGGGCGAGGATGGTTGTTTCCGTTTCCGAGACTGTGGCGAACCAGAGGTTGGGGTTGATGGGGTTTTCGCGGGGTGTGGTTTGGTTGTCCTGGTAGACCAGGCAGAGCGTTTGGGGTCCGGAGAGCGGGGTGATGATGGCGGTGACCGAGGTCCAGTTTTGCCAGTCGCCGGTGTGGGGGACTTTGGCGGTGCCGAGGAGCGGGCCGGCGGGTGAGTTGAGGTGGATTTGGATCAGGCCACCGGAGCTGGCGGAGGCGACGCGCAGTTCGATGGAGGTGGTATCATTGCCGAAGTCGACATTGGGGTAGGTGGTGGAGTCGCCGGGGTTGACCCAACCGATGCACTGGCCGCCTTCCGAGCAGGCGGCGGTTTGGATGCCTTGCTGGGAGGAGAAGCTGGCGGCGGGGGTGCGGGTGCTTTGGGCGTGGGCGGGTTGGAGCCAGGCGACATTGAGGAGGTAGTCGGCGGATTGGCTGGAGGTGATCCAGTCGGGTTTGGTTCCGGGTGGGAGTAAGAGTTCATCCTTGGAGGCGGCTTCCGTGAGCCAGGTGCCATTGAGATAGACGGCGCCGGTGTGGTGGGTGCGGCCGCGGCCGTTGAACCAGTCGCCGTGGATGGCGTTCGTATAGGGGTTGAAGTTGTTGAAGAACGTGTTGGGGAGCGTGGCCTGCCAGACATCGTTCGTGAGGTGGGTCCAGTTGGAGATGCGTTCTGAGCCTTTGATCACGACCGTTGCATTGGGGGCGGCCTGGTAGGTGATGCGTTTGCGGTTGGAGGAGCCGCCGCGGGGAGGGTTGATGTATTCGCGGTAGGTGCCTTCGTGGACCGTGATCGTATCGCCAGGCTGGGCGAGGTTGGCGGCGTGCTGGATCGTGCGGAGGGGTTTGCGGCGCGAGCCGGCGTTGGAGTCGAGGCCGTTGGTGGCGACGTGGTAGGTGGCGGCTTGGGTGAGCGGGGTGGCGAGCGTGATCGTGAGGATGGGAAGGAGGAGAGAGAGGGGTGTTTTCATGCGGGCGCTCCGGGCATGGTGATCATGAGCCGGAGGACCGCCGGGTTCTGCCGGCCGGGTTAGGGTAGTGTGCTGAGATTCATCGCGCCGATTGGAGGCTGGCGTCAAGGATAACTAATGCACCGGCGGGAAGAGTTAAGTCCCTAGTGTGGTCGCCATAACGGATCTGGCAGGGTTCGCCGAGTTTCGAGAGGATGCGGGCTTCCGTGAGCTGGCCGTTTTTCCAGGCGAGGCTGACTTCGAATCCGGAGCGGGCGAGGAGGCCGGTGACCTGGCCTTGGGGCCAGGCGTCGGGGAGGGCTGGAAGGAGGTGGAGTTCGCGGACGGGTGTGTTGATGTGGCTTTGGAGGATCATTTCACAGACGCCAGCCGTGTAGCCGAAATTGCCATCGATTTGGAAGGGGGGATGGGCATCGAAGAGATTGGCGTAGAGGCCGCCGCCGTCGGCGTAGTTCATGCGGGTATCACCGACGAGGCGGATGAGGTTGCCGATGAGTTTATGGGCGCGGTTACCGTCGAGGAGCCGGGCCCAGAGATTGATTTTCCAGGCGGTGCTCCAGCCCGTGCTGACGTCGCCGCGGGCGTTGAGGGAGATGCGGGCGGCATCGGCGAGTTCGGGCGTGGTGGAGGGGGTGATTTGGCGGCCGGGGTGGAGGGCAACGAGGTGGGAGAGGTGGCGGTGGGTATCCTGGGGATCGTCGCGGTCGACCATCCATTCCTGCAGTTGGCCCCAGCGGCCGATTTGCGGGGCGAGGAGGCGGTCGCGTTTGGAGGCGAGTTCGCGGCTGAAGTCGGGGTCGACGTTGAGGGCGTTGGCGGCTTCGACCGTATTATTGAAGAGGTCCCAGACGAGTTGCTGGTCATGGGAGACGCCGTCTTCGCGCGGGCCGTGTTCCGGGGAGTAACCGTCGGGGGCGACGAGCGTGCCATCGGGCAGGGTTTTGAGTCGGTCGAGCCAGAAGTGGCAGACCTCTTTCATCATGGGGTAGGCGATGTTACGGAGGTAGGTCTTGTCGCCGGTGAACGTGTAGTGGTCGTAGGCGTTTTGGAGGCACCAGGCGCTGCCGGACTCGACCCATTGCCAGGTGGAGCCGCCGAAGATTCCGTTTTCGGCACGCATGGTCCAGCCGCGGGTGCCGAAGGCTTCGCGGGTGGCATTGTGTCGGACCTGGCGGATGGAGTTAAGCCAGCTGGCGTAGGGGGTGAAGCACTCGCTGAGGTTGGCGGGGTCGGCGAGCCAGTAGTTCATCTGGATATTGACGTCTGTGTGGTAGTCGCTGCGCCAGGGGGGGCGGATGCTTTCGTTCCAGACTCCCTGGAGATTGGCGGGGAGGCCGCCGGGTCGGGAGGAGGAGATCAGGAGGTAGCGGCCGTATTGGAAGAGGAGCGCCTCGAGGGCGGGATCGGATTGCCGGGTGCGGCTGACCTGAAGCAGTCTTTCATCCGTGGGGAGGGTGGATTGGGGGCCGAGGTTCAGGGTGACGCGATTGAAGAGCGACTGGTAGGCGCGGATGTGGTTGGCGAGGAGCGTGGGGTAAGTTTGGCGGGAGGCGAGGTCGAGCCGGGTGTTGATTTGGTTATGCGGGTGGGTGCCGCGCCAGTTGCGTGAGTGGTCTTGCGTGAAGTCCGTGCCGGCATCGAGGAGGATGGTGAGCGTATCTACGTTCTTGAACGTGATGGATTTGTCTTGAGTGCTAAGGGAGCCGCCGTCAGGGAGGAGGACACGGACTTGGGATTCGTAATCGAGGGCGATGTTGTAGGGTTGGTTGCCTTCGTATTGGTAGGCGGCGAGCGAGCCGGTGGCGGTGAGGGTGTTGGAGGAGCCGGTGATGGTGCCGTTGTGCATGTCCGTGAGCGTGATCGTGCCGGAGAGGGCGCCGGGTTGGCTGGCGGAGAAGCGATAGACCAGGACCTGGTCGTGGGAGCTGGCGAACGCTTCGTGCTGGTAGGTGATGCCGTTGCGTTCATAGGAGACCGAGTGGACGGCGCGTTCGAGGTCGAGTTCGCGGCGGTAGTTGGAGGCGGCTGGTGGTTTGGGGAGGCCGAGTTCGATTTCGGCGATTTGGAAGTGGGAGAGTGAGCCGTGGCTGGAGAACGTGAAGCGGTAGTGATTGAAGGGGGTCTTGTTGGTGAACGTGTAGGATTTGCGTTCGTGGCGGGAGGTGAAGGGGGGTTGGTCTATGTGTTTGTCGAGGAGTGTCCAATCCGATCCGTTGTTTGAACCTTCGAGTTGCCAGGAGCGGGGGTCGCGGTCGGGCATGTCGTTGGCGGAGGTGAAGGCGTAGGAGTTGAGGGCGGTGGGTTGGCTGAGCGTGGTATGCCAGGTGATGTTTTCTCCGAGGTGTTCGAGACACCATTTGGTGGCTGGAGAACTGTCGATGGAGTGGTCGACTGATTCTCCGGCGGGCGAGGGTTTGCCGCCTGAGGCGGTCACCGAAGTGATGAAGCTGGCTGAGCCGAAGTTGACGTAGAGGTCGCCGAAGGCCTGGTAGGCTCCGGTATCGGTTTCGTCGCCGATCCAGAGTGATTCTTCGTTGAACTGGATGCGTTCGCGGTCGGGGTTGCCGAAGAGCATGGAACCGAGGCGACCGTTCCCGATGGGGAGGGCCTGGGTTTCCCAGTGGGTGGCGGGGGAGTCGTAGTGAAGAGTGAGATCGCCTGCGGCGAGGAGGAGGGGGGTGGTGATACAGGCGAGGAGCGTGAGGGTTTTCATGGAATGGTAAGCGTTGGGTTGGCCTGGGTTTAGTGGCCGGCGCCTTGGGCCTTGAGATAGGTGCCGTAGCCGATGATGACAGTGGACAGGATGAGCAGGGCGATGCCGGTGCCGATGAGGGAGTGGGCCTTTTTGCTGGCGCCTTTCCATTCGTGGAAGATCCAGCCCCACATCGTGCTGAAGATGATGATACTGGCCATGTGGAGCGTCCATGAGGCGAAGCCGAACTTGCCCATTTGGGTTTCGCCCATGGTGTAGAAGAAGAACTGCATGTACCAGGTCGTGCCGGCGAGGGCGCTGAAGAAGTAGTTGCGGGCGAGGGGGGACGCGGTTATCGGAGGCGGGCGGTGGGGTTGAGGTTGGGGCAGTGGCAGCGGTGGTGGTAGTGAGCGTGCGGCTGAAGTATTGGTAGCCTGTGCGGTTACGGAAGTTGAGGGCGAGGCACCAGATGAAATTGGTGGTGAAGCCGCCGGCGAGCACGACGACGAGTTTGGGGAGGCCGGTCCAGAGCGTGGAGGTGCCGGCTTTGGCGGTCGCTTCTGCGATGGGGTTGCCGGCGGTGAGGGCGAAGGAGAAGCACGCGCTCATGATGCCGGAGAACGTGGCGACCAGAATACCCTTGGTGAAGTTGAATTCGGCGATGGCCTTTTTCTTCTCGGCCTCGGGCATTTCGCGTTCCTTGGTGAGTCCGGCGTAGGCGGCGACGGCGATACCGATGAGGCAGACAAGGACGCCAAGCAGCGTGATCTGGCCGGGTGTGGTGGAGGCGATCTGGCCCAGCGTTTCCGGGACGGGGACGGTGTGGATGAAGTATTTGAAGATGGGGGGCAGGAGCGTGCCGAAGGCGGCGCAGTAGCCGAGGGCGACACCCATGCCGAGCGACATGCCGAGGTAGCGCATCGTGAGCCCGAACGTGAGGCCGCCGAAGCCCCACATGGCACCGAAGAAGTAGGTCCACCAAAGCGTGGTGGAATCCTGGGCGGCCAGTACGCCGGTGAGGTCGCTGGTCATGAAGAGTGCCAGCAACCAAGGGACGAGGATCCAGGAGAAAACGCCGCCGACGAGCCAGTAGACTTCCCAGGCCCATTTGCGGACGCCCTTGTAGGGGACGTAGAAACTCCCGGAGGCGAGACCCCCGAGCCAGTGGAAGAAAACGCCGAGGAACGGGTTCATGGACTGGATGGGGAGATTAACTGCGCAGGCTCAGGACATCCTGTTCGTATTGGCGGACCTCGGTGAGCCAGGCGCGGTCGGCGGGGACACCCTGCTGGTGGCAGTGGTATTCCCAGACGGCGGACCAGGGGAGCGACTTGGATTCTTCCATCAGGGCGAGGCGGGCGGTGAAGTCACCGATGCGCTCGAGTTCCTTGTATTGATGGTAGGGTTCAAGGAGCGCGAAGCAGAGGGCGCGGAGGAGGTTGCGGGCGCCGATGACCCAGGCGGCGACGCGGTTGATGCTGGCGTCGAAGAAATCCAGACCGAGGTGGGTGCGTGGGAGGTAGTTGCCGCGGACGAGTTCCTGGGCGATGCCGAGGAGTTCGTCGGTGAGCGTGACCACGTGGTCGCTGTCCCAGCGAACGCCGCGGCTGACGTGCAGCAGGATTTCCGGCACGAAGCAGAGGACCGAGGAGATTTTGTCGGCCATGTTTTCGGTGGGGTGATAATGGCCGGCGTCGAGGCAGACGAGCTTTTGGTTTTTCACGGCGTAGCCGAGGTAGAACTCGTGCATGCCGACCGTGTAGCTTTCGGCACCGATGCCGAAGAGTTTGCCTTCGATGGCATCGAGGTTGTGTTTGGGGTTGAGCTTCCTGGCGAAGATATCGTCGAGCGCGGCGGCGAGGCGTTCACGGGGGCCGCGTCGGTCGGCTGGGACATCCTTCATGCCATCGGGGATCCAGACATTGGTGACCGTGGGGGAGCCGAGGGCCTTGCCCATGGCGGCGCCGATGATGCGGCAGGCCTGGCAGTGTTCGATCCAGAACTTGCGGATGGAACGGTTGTGGTGGGAGAGCGTGAAGCCGCTGGCAGCTTTGGGGTGGGAGAAGAGCGTGGGGTTGAAGTCGAGACCGATGCCGAGAGATTTGGCCCAGTCGATCCAGCCGCGGAAGTGTTCGGGGGCGACCTCGTTGCGATCGACTTTGCCGCCGCCGAATTCCCCGTAGGAGGCATGCAGGTTGAAGCGGTGTTTACCGGGGATCAACGAGAGCGCCCTGGCGGCATCCGAGCGGAGTTCGTCAGGGGTGCGGGCCTTGCCGGGGTAGTTGCCGGTGGCCACCAGTCCGCCGGAGAGGGTGGCGTCCGCCTGCTCGAAGCCGCCGACGTCATCGCCTTGCCAGCAGTGCAGAGACAGGGGGATGCGGGTGAGTTGTTGGAGGACGTCTTCCGTATTGACGCCGAGGTTGGCATAGCGTTCGCGGGCGAGGTGATAGGCTTTCTCGACGTGGTTCTTGCGGAGGGTAGGCATGGTGTGTGGTGGGGTGATGTGTGCGGGGATGATAGGGGGGATGGGGTGACGTTGTCACGCGCGGGAAGCGCAGAGCGGTAAGGGGTAAGCGGGAAGCGGGAAGCGCCAAGCGGTAAGGGGTAAGCGCAGAGTGCGGAGGGCGGAGGGCGGGATTTGCGCTTTGCGCAAATCTCGGTACCCGCCTCCCGGCGGGTCTGTCCCTGT
>JBMTVN010000219.1:0-7019 GCA_049451415.1 Limisphaerales bacterium
GGGGGTGTGACACTGCATTCGACCCTGAGGGCATGCGGGGGGTGTGGGCGGAGTTTTGAGCCGTTGGATCCGAAGCATTTCAGCTACAACTCATCGGTGGGGTGGTGTGGTCGGTGCCGGGGTTTTGGGGAGTTGTTTTATTTGCCTGACGTGGATCGAGGGGCGAGGGCGGATGCGATTGAGGAGTCATGGTATGGGTGGCAGGAGGGTGAGCGTGAGGTCTGTCCGGAGTGTATGGGGATGCGTTTGAATCCGGTGGCCAGGGCTGTTCGTTTGATGGGTGGGGGTGGGGTGTATGGGGATGAGGGGGTGACGATGGACACCTTGGCGGGGTGGTCGGTTGCGGAGGCGGCGGACTATTTTTCCGGGTTACGTTTTCGGGGTTTGGCAGAGGAGGTATCGAGGGATATTTTGCCGGAGATTCGGGAACGCCTGCGATTTTTGGGGGAGGTTGGGTTGGGGTATTTGCAATTGGGTCGTGGTGTTCCGACGTTATCGGGAGGTGAGGCGCAGCGGATCCGCTTGGCGGCGCAGTTGGGGTCGAATTTGAGCGGGGTGTTGTATGTCCTGGATGAACCAACCATCGGCTTGCATGCGAGGGACAACGAGCAGTTATTGAACGCGCTGGAGATGCTGCGTGGCCGGGGGAATTCCCTTTTGGTGGTGGAGCATGATGAGGCGACGATGCGGCGGGCGGATCATGTGATTGATCTTGGGCCGGGTGCGGGGGTGGAGGGGGGGCGGGTTGTTGCAGCGGGTACCCTGGCCCAACTGAAGCGAAACCGGGATTCCCTGACCGGGAGATGTCTGAGTCAGGCGCGGAATTATCCGGCGCGTGGGGAACGTCGGGCAGTGGGATTGGATGCGGGGTGGTTGGAGTTGTCGGGGGCGGGGCGGAATAATCTGCGGGATGTTCGGCTGAGACTGCCGTTGGGGAGGTTCAGCGTGGTGACGGGGGTTAGTGGTTCGGGGAAGAGCACGTTGTTGCGCGAGTGTTTGTTGCCGGTGTTGACGGCCGCTTTGAAGGGGGTGCGTTTAAAGGGAGAGGAGGGGAGTGGGCGTGGGCGGTTGGTATCGGGTGGCAAGGAGTTGGGGGCGGTGTATGAGGTGGACCAGGCGCCGATTGGGCGGACGCCGCGTTCCGTTCCTGCGACCTATGTGGGTTTCTTTGACGACATCCGGTCGCTGTATGCGCAGGTGCCGGAGGCGCGGCTGCGCGGGTATGGGGCCGGGCGTTTTTCGTTCAACAGCGCTCAGGGGCGATGTGAGGGATGTGAGGGAGCCGGGGAGGTGAAGCTGGAGATGAACTTTTTGCCTCCGGCGTTTACCCGGTGTGAGGCGTGTGGTGGGAGGCGTTTCAAGCCGGAGACATTGGACGTGGAGTTGGGGGGGAGGAGTATTGCCGAGGTGTTGGATATGAGTGTGAAGGAGGCGCTTGATTTCTTCCAGGCACATCCGCGCATTCGTCGTCCATTGGAGGTGTTGGAGGATACGGGGCTGGGGTATTTGAAGCTGGGTCAACCGAGCCCGACGTTGAGTGGGGGCGAGGCACAGCGGGTGAAGCTGGTGGCGCATTTGTTGTCGGGCATTCGGGATGCGGGTGTGCGCGGGGGGCGTCGGGCGATGCAGCCCAGTTTCTTTTTATTGGAGGAGCCGACGATTGGGCTGCACATGGCGGACGTGCGTTTGCTCGTGAATGTTTTGCAGAGGCTGGTGGATGCGGGGCACACTGTAGTGGTGATTGAGCACAATTTGGATTTGATTGCGGAGGCGGACTGGGTGGTGGATTTGGGGCCGGAGGGCGGGGGTGGTGGTGGTCGGATTATTGCTGAGGGCACGCCGGAGCAGGTTGCGATGGTGGGAGATTCCCACACCGGGCGGTTTTTGAAGCACCTGTTCGAGGTCTGAGTTCGAGGAGTGATTGTCTTGTGTATTCCTGATGCACTACGAGGAGATCATTGACGGGTTGCCGATGTTGCGGACGGTGGGGTCGGGGCGTCATGAGTTGTTATGTCAGCGTCTGCATGCGGCCTTGGCCGGGTGTCTGGCTGGTGGGGGAGTGGTGAGGTTATTGGGGGTGAGAGATTCGGTGGATGTGGGCAGGGAGAATAAGCTGCGACCCGACTTGGCGGTGGTGATGGAGGCGAATGGGAAGCTTTGGCTGGCGGTTGAAGTGATTCAATCGGGGGATCATCAGGCGGATACCGTCTTGAAGAAAGCGCTGTATGAGGACGTGCGCTTGCCGCGGTTGTGGATGGTGGATCCGCGCTATGACAACGTGGAGGTGTATCATGCATCGCCGTATGGCTTGATGCTGAAAGGAATTTTGGCTGCTGGTGACACCTTGACGGATCCCTTGTTGGGGGGATTTTCGTTATCGGTAGGGAAGCTATTCTCGGCCTGATTCCGTGGGCGGGGGTGCGGGCAGGATCCAATCGATCATGCGGATTCGTTCCTCGAGTTTTTCCCGTTCGACGATCCATTGGCTTAGGTTGATCAGTTCCCGTCCGACTTGATTGATTTCTTCTCCTACCCGGACGGCGAGGACCATTTCTGGATCGTGGAAGGGCGGGGTCTTGGAGAAGGCGTTGGATAGGAGGATGCCTTGGTCGAAGAACCGGGCGAGGAGGTGGGTGACCGGGAGTCTGAGTTTTTGGCTAAAGACTTGGGGCAGCCAATGCTGGATTTCGGGCTGGGAGGCGCGCTCGATGATGAGGTGTCCGAAAAGGAAACAGAACTCACTGGGTTCATTGCGGAAGATGGGGAAATCGGGCAGAGAGTCGGGGGGGGCATCCAGGAAGAGCTGCACGCTATCGTGCAACCGGTCGACGAAGGTTTTGAAGAGCTGGCCGCCGAGGTTGGCTAAGGTGATGGTGGCGAGGAAACGTGGGGTGAAGTGGTGGCGTTGCTGGCGGATGGCTTGGGCCAGGCTGAGGCCGTGTTCGCGAACGGCGGTGGCGATGTGGTCGATGACAGGTGCGTGGGGGGTGTTTTGGTCGCGATGACGTGCGGCCATGGCGGTTAGGGCGCGGGGAGTTTTAGCGCCGGCGCGAAGGAGTTCTGCGAGGCTGAGCGTGAAGGCGGCGGAGTGGTGGGCACGTTCGTGTTGGAGGCGGGCTAATTCGTGGTTGCTGCTTGGCATTGGAACTTGGTTGGACCGATGCGGTGGAGATTGAGGTGCAGGCAGATTCGAGGGCAAGAAGATTGGGTTTCAGGTGAGGTCGGTTGTGGTGGGGGCGCTATCGAAGCGACTTTGGGCGAACTCACAGGCGCGGTAATAGGCGGTGATCGTTTCGGAGACCCATTCCGGTGGGTGTTTGCCCATCTTGAAGTGGTCCTTGGCGTTTTCGAGGGCGGTATGGAGCTCGCTGTCCCTGACACCGGCGATGGTGCAGAACAGGTGCCATCTTCGTTCGGGTTCAGTCATAGATATTGCAAGGGATCACGGGTGGGAGGGTGTGTCAACGTGCTGTGTTACGGAGAGCGCAGCCGATAGAACAGGGTTGTTCCGTTTTGAGGTGGAAGGAGCTGGGAGGCGGGGCCTGCCGGGATGGAGAGAGTATTGCTGGGGCTCCAGTTGGTCACGACGGTGGAGGATTCGAGAGTGCAGGCTGACACTGTTATTTTGAACCGAAGCAAGGAGGGCTTCGGGTGAGGTGGGCGGTGCCGTCATTGAGTAGGAGGTCGGTGTAGGCGCCGTTAACCTGGCGGTTGGTGCTGCCAGTGACGGCGAAGTCGACCCAGCCATCGGCCTCAGCATCGAGTAGTTGCATGGAGCCGGTGACGGTGGTGCCTTGGGTCATACTGCGGAACAGGAAGTGTGTGCCCTGGACATTCTGGATCCACTTGAGGTTGCCGATGAGATCCGGCCAGGAGTCGTGGTCGACATCGGCCCAGGCGAAGTTGGCGGTTTGGAGGCCGGGGGCATCGACGGGCATGAGTGTGAAGGATGGGGCTGCGAGCGCGCTGAGGGACACGGATGCAGCGAGGGTTAGGGTTGCCGTCCAGGAGCGGAACGACTGGTGCCACATGGGCGGATGCTAGGAGGGGCTAATGGAAAAGCAATGTGGATTTGCTTTGCGGAGCGAGTGGGCGGAGGTGGTGGGTTTAGGGGGTCCAGTCCTTGGGGATTTCGGCGATGTAGACATCGGGATTGCCGTGGGCATTGGAGGTGAATTCGACCCGTTGGCCGGTGGTATCCCACCCGACGTGGAGGTGGTGACCGCTGCCGTAGGTGCGGTGGCCTTGGGTGAGGGTTTTTCTTTCCGTGGTGCGGGCGTTGAAGATGGCGATGATGCCGTGCCAATTATCGGCGGCGATCCATTTGCCGTTCGGGCTACCGGCGGCGTGCCACCAGTTGACTTCGGCCAGTTGGCTGGCGGTGACCTGTTCGATGCAGGCGCCGGCTGCCTGGATTTGGATGTCGCTTGTCAGGAGGTTGAGAGTTTTGACATGGCCTTCTTCGCGGCTGCCTTCGTGGTGGTGTCCCCCGATAAAGGTCATTTGGTCGTTCACCCACTAGCACTCCTGGGTGGTGATTTCACCGGGGACCTGCCAGAAGGCCGGGGTAGGGATGCGCGTTTCGGTGTTGAGGAACCAGATGCGGGCATGGCGCGGGGCGGCGGGGTCTTTGGGGGCGACGTCGCTGCCGTAAATGCGGTTGAAGGCGACGAGGTCGGGGCGTGTCCTGTGGAACTGAATGTGGTCGGGTTTGAAGTCGAGTTTGGTGGGGGGGAGTGGTGATCCGGTGTCGGTGGAGCAGAAGCCGAGGTAGTGTTCGTCATTGAGCGAGTAGGCGTAGACGAGGAGAGTCCCGTTGGAGTTTTCGTCGATGAAGGAGCGTTGGCTGGCGCCCGGAGGCAGCGAAGTCAGGAGGGTTTCCGTTACCTCAACCGAGGTGCCGGGAGTGGTGGTGATGGTTAGGTCCCAGCGGTAGATCTGGTTATTGCGGCTGACGAAGATGCGGTTTGCGTGGCGGGAGGCTACGGGGGAGCCGGAAGCGGGTTGAGGAGATGTATTGAAGCGGATGAGTTCGCCGGTTTCGAGGAGGTAGCCCATGATTTCGTTGCGGCCTGAGCGGTCCGAGTAGAAGAGCATGAGTTTGTTATTGGGGAGGAAGCAGCGTTGGTGGAAATAGAGATTTGAATCTGCGGCGTTGTGGGAGGTGACGCGGATGAGTCTGGCGCCGCTGGCAGGATCCGAAGAGAGGGTATGTTCGCTCGGCAGGATGGTGCACTTCCAGGTATCTGCTGATGCTAGGGCACTAGAGCAAATCACGCAGATGAGGGTTGAAGCGGTCAGCAGGGCGGTGCGCATGACGGGTTGTCAGGGGTTGATGTTGGTTGGAGTGACTGACTTACCTTATGTGTCTTGTTGGCTTATTCCAATAGGAGTTACGGATTAGGGGGTGGGTGGTGTGATTGACGTGGGAGGGTTGGGGGTGTATGCGGCTTGTGATTCAGTTGAGTCTTTCATGAGTGCGGATCCGATTCTGGTTTCGGTTTTGCTGGTGCTTGTGTTGTTGTCGGCCGTTTGGTTTGTAGCGGAGTTTCGAGGCGGGCGTGCGGTGAGGGTAGGGTTGGGGATCGTCGTCATGGTGGCTGTTGGCTTTTTGACTTGGTCATCGACCTCACTGGTGAACCGGCATTGAGTTACAATGCGTGGTATGGCGGTGCGACCGGTGGGTTGATCCGAACTTCGCTGGAGCAGGTTGAGGATCGGCAGTTGGAGCGGGTCTTGATGATCTGGCGGGGCTTGGAACGGCAGTATCGACCAACGTATGAGAACAGGGGGTATATGACGAGCTGGTGGAGGAGGCAGTGGTGCGGGCTACGGGTCGGCAGAAGGTGATGACGCAGCAGGATGAACCGGGGTCGGGGGAGGTTGATGGACCGTGAAGGCTTTGGTGGGAAGGATCCGTGGGTTTTGCCGGGGCAGGGGGGGGGTGCCGCGGGGGGGGGGGGCGAAGAGGGTGCTGGTAGCGATGGGCTTGGTAGCGCTCTCCGGGGTGATGCTGGTGGGAGTTGGGTTTTGGGTGGGTTCGCGTCATTACTGGAATCTGAGGCGGGAGTGGGCTGGGGAGGCCTTGCCATTGATGGTCTGTCCACCTGACTACCGGGGGGTGGATGCTGAGGAGGCGGAGCAATTGTTACGAGGCATAGGGTCCGGAGGCTGGGGTGATTGGATCGGGGAGCGGGTGCTGGTGATGCGGGATGGGGCGATGATCGACTATCGGTTCTGGCATGGGGCGAACAGCGGGTTGGTGGACCACTTGTTTCTGGGGCATGGAACGGACGGGAGGTGGCTTTTTAGCACCTATCATTTCTGTAACGGGCTGGCTGCCGTGAGGGGAGAGGAAGCGCCTGATTCTATTGAGGATTTCATGCAGAGTTATTCGGTGCGGGAGTTTGCAGGTGCTGGGGACGAGCGCTGTTTGGAGCACACGTGGCCTTAGGGCCGTCAGGAGGGAGCTTGTGCTCATGGCTCCTTTTTTGGGTGCAAAAAGCGGCCCATAGGCCTTAAAGAGGCCCCGGAAAATGCGTAACAGGTTGGGGTGGTATGGGTTGTCGTGGTCCGACGACGATGGGTTTGCAATGGCGGGGGGTTGTGCTTGATTCGGGGGCATGCATCCGGCGTTTTTGGAGACGGGACATCGGCCTTGGCCATTGCCGGGTAGGGCATGGCGGTGGGGGCAGGCGTGGTTGGATCTGGGGTTTATTCACTATCGGATTGATGCGGAAGTTTTGCAGCGGCGGATGCCTCGGGGTTTGAGGGTGCAGGAGTTTGGCGGGTCAGCCTGGTTGGGTCTGGTTCCATTTCGGATGGCGCGCATGATGCGTCGGCCTTTGCCCTGGCTACCGGGGATCTCCACTTTTCCCGAGTTGAATCTGAGGACTTACGTGGAGGTGGAGGGGAAGCCCGGGGTGTGGTTTTTCAGTTTGGATGCCGACTCATGGCCGGTGGTGTTTGGGGGGAGGAACGTTTATGGGTTGCCTTATCATCGGGCGGACATGGAGCAG
>JBMTVN010000220.1:0-7003 GCA_049451415.1 Limisphaerales bacterium
GTCTTTCCCAAACCCATCTCATCTGCCAGGATCCCCCCAAACCCGTTCTCCCTTAAAAAGTAAAACCACGCCACCCCCTGCTTCTGATACGGCCGTAGCACGGATTCCAAATCCCCCAACGGCGGACATTCCAGCCTGGCCTCCCCGGTCTGCCTTGAAACCCGCTCCCTCCACCCCGCCGGAGCCTGCAACTTCCACCCCTCGTGCTCCCGTAAAGTCGACTCCAGAAAACCAGCCTGCGAATTGTCTATCCGATACCCACCCGCATGCTGCTGCGGCGCACAGTCCAACAAGACCTCCTGCAACTCCTCCACCGCACCGGTGTCAATCACCGCCATTTTCCCGTTCCTTAAACGAGTGTGCGACTGCCCCGACAATAAAAGCCGCTGAATATCGGCGGCCGAAAAGGTCTCCCCGCCGCCGGTCTCATAAACCACCCCCAGGTCAAACCACTCCACCCCGGATGAACGCACCTCAAACCGGGGCTGGATCCGCTCCACGTTGCGCATCGTCCGGTTCTCCAGCTGCTCGCTCAGCTCCACTCTCCACTCCCGCTCCAGCGCCGGATACTCCCGCGCCAAAAAGTTGAGAACACTATCCTGCCCCTTCAGCTCCAGCCTCCCCTGAGTATCAGGCCCCTCAAACCCATTCCTCCGCAAACGATTCAATGCCGCCTTCTCCACGGAAATATCCCGGGTAAAATACCGCGTCGCCACTTCCGCGTCCGGCATCCAGGCCCCATCCTCCGCCGCCGTCACCCCCAACGTCACCACCCGGGAACCATACGAACACTGCAACAACGCACTCAGCCCAGCCAATCCACCTCGCAAATCCAAATGAAACTTCGGCACCTGGGGAATAACTTCGAAATCCTCCAGCCTGAAGTTCGCCTCCACCCCGCCACCGGCCACCAATGCCGGCCATTGCTGATTCAAAAACTGCGGCACCTGCATCCGCTTGATCCGAATAGGACCCTGCCCCGAATCCATACCACTCCCCCCAACCCGCCTCTCAATAATCCCATCCATCCAAAACCACTCCCCTACCCGAACCCCCGAACCCCCTCCCCCTTTGCCCTCCAACACAATCTCCCCATCCGCCTCCAAACGCGCAACCAGTGAAACCGCAGCCACCCCCTCCCGCACCACCAGCTCCCGCGCCTTCCCCAACGACAACCGCGAATGCCCCAACAACAACGGCAAAAACCCCTCCAACTCCCCCACCCCAAGCTGAATCACCGCAGGTGTCTCCCCCTCAGCCCAAGCCTCAGCCCAGTCAATGATCAGCTCGTCCGCCGCAGAAAAACTATAACCACACGACTTCGGTAGCGCGTTCAACGGACACCGCCCCCCATCATAGCCCGCCTCAAAAGGCACCATCGCCCGCCCCCGCTCCAACGCCGAACCCAGATTCGGCGGAAATATCAAAAACAACTCCGCGGGAACCCCATCCGCATCCCGGCGTAAACCCGACTCACGCCGCCTCGGTTCCGGCGGAACACTCGCTATCGACCTGACCTTCTTCTCCCCCCTCCCCGACGCCTGCGACGCCACCCAATGCAACCCCACCGCCACACTGTGCGCACAAATCTTCCCCCACTGCCTCGACTCCCGACAGTGACAAAGATTCTCAATGTCCCGAACGCTCTTGATCACCAAGGACGCACGAAAGGACGTCCCGCCTGCCTGCACCACACCACGCAATAACGGAGCCTCCCAATACGAACTCACCACCTGCCCCTGCGCCATGTAGGCGCGCGCAGCCTTCATCGCCTCCCACCCCGCAGCCTGACTCAGAAAGGCCTCCGTGATCTCAACATCCATGGACAAAACTATGCTCCCACCCACCCATAAACCTCAAGAAACCAAAGCTCCCATCCCCCAATCCACCCAACCGGCCCCAAACTACCTACGACACATGGAGTATGCGCATGCGACAAAAGTTAGACTATAAATAAGAGCTTAAAGATCAAAAGCGAGCCTGCTTAAACGACCTAATCCGATGCCCCCCAAGTTCAATACCGAGCAAGACGTCAGATTGCGTGGCTCCGTGGCGAAACTCCTTCACACTCAACAGGCTCTCATTAACCTCCGCCACCGCCGCGACCGGGAACAAAAAGCCCTCGCTGGTATCACCCGCCTCAGTGGCCTCGCTCTCCCCAATTCCTCTCCTCAATCCAGCTTCTGGCAAAACGCCACCCAGATCGCCCTCGAAAACTTCGACCCGGAATACTGCCTCGCCATCGAACAGTCCAAGCAGAACCCGGTAACCCTCCTCAGCTGTTGCGGGCCCAAAAGTCTCCTGCCCAACGAACTCCAACCCCTCGCCCTACACATCCGGGAAGCCATCCAGTCGAATACCTTCCTCTTCGATAACCCCAGCCAGCTGCAAATCGACTCCAAACCCCTCGGAACCCTCATCCTTGGCCTCATCGGCCCCAGTAACCCCGATAACTGGCGAGCCCTTCTCGCCGCAGTCTCGCTCGAGAAAAAGGTCTTCTTCGAAACCTTCGACCAGTTCTCCCTGCCCGGTATCAAAACTTACGCGGATCACCTCCACGTTGTGTGGGAAACACTCCAGGCACGTAACCACATCGCCTCCCAACTCGCCGAACTCGACCACTCCAACGCCGCCCTCAGCGAAAGTGAAAAGCGCTACCGCCACCTCTTCGAGGGCAGCGCAGAAGGGATGGCCCTCGTCGATACATCCTCCCAAAGCATCATCGACTGCAACCAGGCCCTCTGTCACATGGCTAACCAAAGCCATCACGACATGGTGGGACGCCCCCTGAACCATATCCTCGCCACCAAAGGCCAGGACCGCCTCGAAGGCGGACTCATCGTCCGCGAAAGCGAAATCCTCAAGTCCAACGGCCAACCCGTACCAGTCGAAGTCCGCGTATCCAAAATCCAACTCAGCCACGCCTCCTGCCAACTCTGCGTCTTCCAAGACCTCACCCACCGCCGCGAAGCCGAAAAAGAACAGGACAAGCTCCGCTCGCAACTCCTCCAATCCTCCAAAATGGAGTCGGTCGGCCGCCTCGCCGGCGGCGTCGCCCACGACTTCAATAACTTGCTCACGGTCATCCAAGGACACGCCGAACTCCTCCACGAGGACGCCAACCTCCACGAAGCCCAAAAAGACCAAATCCAGGAAATCCTCCAGGCCGCCGACCGCGCCCGGTCCCTCACTCAGCAACTCCTCATGTTCAGCCGGAAGCAGGTCATCAGCCCCGTCCCGCTCGATATGAACGAACAAGTCGAAAGCTCGCTCCGTATCTACCGGCGCCTCATAGGAGAAGATATCCAACTCAAGTTCTCCCCCACCCCCCGACCCACTCCCGTCCTCGCCGACCGCGCCCAGCTCGACCAAATCATCGCCAACCTCCTCATCAACGCACGGGATGCCATCCACGCATCGGCCAAACTCCCGCGCCCCGCTCTCCTCCATGTATCCACCCGGCTCCTCCAAACCACCAGCGGCCCTCATGTCCAACTCACGGTCGCCGATAGCGGCATCGGAATAGATCCCGATACCATCGAACATATCTTCGAACCCTTCTTCACCACGAAAGCCGTCGGTAAAGGCACCGGCCTCGGCCTCGCCACCGTCCACGGCGTCATCCAACAAAACGATGGCTACATCACCGTCGAATCCGTCCCCGGCCAAGGAACCTCCTTTCACGTCTATTGGCCAATCCACAAAGACCAGTTCAATCAAGACGACCCCATTCCCTCAGCAAATATGAGCACCAAAAGCGCCGGAAAAGTCATTCTCGTCGAGGACGATGACATGGTACGCAAACTCACTGTCATGACTCTCCAAAAACTTGGCTTCGAAGTCACTGCCCTCGCCTCCGCCAAAGAGGCAATCGACCTCGCCAAACACAACGACCTCAAACCCAATATTCTCATCACCGATGTCGTCATGCCCGAAATGAACGGGCGCGAGCTCGCCGAAGCCTTCTCCAGCTCCCACCCCGACCTCCCAGTGCTCTTCGTCTCCGGCTATTCTGAGGATATCCTCGCCCACCACGGAGTCCTCAAAGAGGGAATCAACCTCCTGCAAAAGCCGTTCTCCGCTTCTGACCTCGCCAGCCGTATTCACGAGCTCATCTCCCCACCCAACCACTCGGTGAAGGAAAACAAGCGACCGAATATACGTATATTGTATTATTTTTACATTCCCCACAAGAAACCGAACCCCTCAGACTAGACACCTCCCCAGTCCTCGAACATCATCACCCCAAGGTTCAGATAGCAACGCAAGGATGCGCAAAACCAACTAATGATATGCTAGAATTCAGCTCCTCCTCCAACGGTCTCACCAGCACCAAGGAAGCCGTCAAGACCGCCATCCTCGACGCCAGCAAAGGCAGAAACCCCAACGATTGCCACTTCATCGCCGTCCACCTCTCCATGGGCCATGATCACACCGAACTCCTCAAAACTCTCCGTGAACACTGCCCCAACGCACGCATAGCCGGCTGCACCTGCGCCGGCGTCATCGGCCGCGAAGGCGCCAATGAAACCATGCGCGCCGTCGCCATCATGATGGCCTGGGGAGATAAAAGCCAAATCGCCCTCTCCTATACAGATCAACTCGATGGTAGTAACTCCCGCGAAGCCGCCGCCCAACTCGCCAAAGAACTCCACGACGCCCAAGGTAAACCCCAGTTCGTCATGTTCCTCGCCTCGGGTATCGACGTCGATACCACTCTCTCCATCGAAGGTATCGAGTCCGTCCTCACGGATGATGTCACCATCTTCGGCGGCACCTCCGCCGATAACATGAAAGGCATCGCCAGCTTCCAGTTCGTCGATGACAAAGTCTACGAACACGCGGCCATGCTCATCGGCTTCTACGACCCCACGCTCTCGGTCTACACCCAGGCCTCCCACGGCTTCGTGGCCGCCGGTGTCGAAATGAATGTCACCAAATCCCAAGGAAATCGTGTCCACGAAATTGATGGAAAGCCCGCCTGGGAAACCTATACCAGCCTCCTCGGTCTCCCCGCCTCGGCGTCCCCAGCTGATACCATCCCCCCAGGGGCAGTCGGCGTAAAACTCTCTCCCGAACTCGCCCAGGAATACGGCGACACCCACCTCCTCCGCGTCATCACGCATCGCGAACCCGACGGCACACTCCTCATGCCCGTCATCTGCCCCGAAGGCACCACGCTGTCCCTCATGCTCCGCGATGAAGAACGCATCTTCGCCAACCTCGACGTCATGATGCGCCAAATCAAGGAAGCCTGCGGTGATCGAAAAATCGTCGCCGTCTTCCACGCCGATTGCGGAGCCCGCGGACGACTCACGCTGGACCGGGTCGCCAAGGAGGAAATCGTCCGCGAAATGCAACAACCGCTCTTCGGCAACGAAACGGGTCCTTGGCTGGGAATGTACGGCTTCGGTGAATTCGCCCGCCTCGGGGGCAGGAACGAATTCCATAACTACACCACAGCCCTATACGTCATTACCCGAGGCTGATCACCCGAGGCAAAGAATACCAAGGATAACCCCTTTCCCGAGCCCCCGGAGGCAGAGCAGAATCCCCGTTAATGCAACGGGCGGGTCACTCCCGCCTGAATATCAGCCAATACCAAACCTGCCACACCGCTATCGGGCCAACTCACAACCCCGATAACCATGAACGACCAGGAACGGCAATCGGATACGGAAAGCAAACTCCGCAGCTCCGTTGCCAAACTCCTGCTCACGCAGCAATCCCTCATCAATCTCCGATACCGCCGCGACCGCGAACTCCGCGTCCTCGACGGTATCGTGCGCTTCAGCGGCCTCGCCCTCCCCAACGCCGCCGACGAACACTCCTTCTGGGAAATCGCCGTCCAGACTGCCACGGAAACCTTCGACTCCGAATTCTGCCTCGTCATGGAAAAATGCGACGACGGACTGCACGTCCGTGCCATGCGAGGACCCCAACCCATCCTTGACCAAGAAATCGAACCGCTCGCCGAACGCGTGCAGGAAGCCATCTACGTGGATCAACTCCTGCTGGACGAAAGCCAACTCGCCGGGATATCCATCGCCGGAGAACCACTCGGCTCCCTCAGCATCGCAAAAATCGGCCCCTCCAAACCCACGGCCTGCCGCGTGTTGCTCGCCGCCGTCTCCCTGCGCAAACAGGTCTTCTTCGAAACCTTCGACGAATTCTCCCTCCCCGGCCTGCGCACCTACGCCAGCCACCTGCACGTGGTCTTCGAAGCTCTGACCTCCCGAATGCGGATCGCCGAACAACTCAAGGAACTCGACCAGTCCAACGAAGCCCTCGAACGCGCCAACCGCGACCTCGAGAACCGGATTCGCAAACAACGCCGCGCCGAAGCCGCCCTCCGTGAGAGTGAAGCACTCCTCAACCAGGCCCGGGCACTCGCTCAAGTCGGCAGCTGGCACCTCAACCTCAACTCCAATATCCTCACCGGCTCCCCGGAAACCTACCGGCTCTATGGCCTGCCCCCGGACCAGACTCTCTCCTTAAACCACCTGCTCGCCGCCATTCACCCCGATGACCGTCCCGCCGTCCGGGAAAAATGGCAGGCCGCCCTCCAAGGCGAAGAATACGACGTCGAGTTCCGCATCCTCACCAATGACTCCATCCAATGGATCCGGGAACAAGCCCAGTTCGAACTCGGCCCCGATAATCAACCCCTCAGCGCCGTCGGCACCGTCCAAAACATCACCAAACGCCGGCAAGTCGAGGAACGCATGATGGTCAGCCTCCAGGAAGCCCAGAACCTCAGCCGACTCAAAAGCGAATTCGTCACCCTGGTCTCCCACGAATTCCGCACCCCACTCTCCGCCATCCTCAATGCCGCAGAACTCCTCGAAGACTCCTACGAACTGCTCTCCCAGGAAAAACGGGACCAGTTCTTCCAAATGATCCGGAGCGAGATCCATCGCCTCTCAACCATGATCCACGAAACCCTCGCCATGGGGCGGATTGACTCCGGCAAAATGCAGACCAACCCGCGTCCATTCGATGT
>JBMTVN010000221.1:0-6991 GCA_049451415.1 Limisphaerales bacterium
AGCGGCCGGCGTCATTTCTGGACTGCAGCTTCGGGCGATTGAAGGGGTGCGTGGCTGCTTTGCCCATGGGGTGGTGGATTTTTTGTTTAGAGTGATGGAGGGAGGGGTGCATGCGCCCTGGACGACGAGCATGGGTCGGCTATTTGACGGGGTGGCGGCCTTGCTGGGGTTGCGGGGGCGCAGTGCATTTGAGGGGCAGTCTGCCATGGAGCTCGAGGCATTGGCTGAGCGGGCTGAGGGTGGTGGGGTGGTCTATGAGTTTGTGATGGAGCGTGAGAGCGGGGCGGATGGTTTTGTGGTGGATTGGCGTCCGGTGATTGCGGGTGTGCTGGGGGATCTGGACCGGGGTATTGCGCCGGAGTGGATTGCGGCGGGTTTTCATGCAGCGCTGGTGGAGTTGGTGGTGGGGATGGCGGATCGGGCAGGGGAGGCATCTGTGGCCTTGGGGGGCGGGTGCTTTCAGAACCGGATTTTGTTGGAGGGGTGTGTGAGGCGGCTAGGTGAGGAGGGGTATCGGGTTTACTGGCCACAGCGGGTGCCTCCGAACGATGGGGGGTTGGCGTTGGGACAGGTTTGGGTGGCGAGCCGCCGGCAGGCTGCTGGATTTATTACTAGTAGCAACGCTACTGTAGAATGATAGATAGAATACTAATATCTACTGATCTGCTTGCTTTGCTTTCACCGGGGGTTTTAACTGGATGCATGCGAGAAGGGGCGAGTCCTGAGTCAACGAGGAGGATGTTATGTGCCTAGCGATTCCGGGACAGGTGTTAGCGATTGATGACAGTGCCGGGGATGAGCTGGGTCGGACTGCGCGGGTGAGTTTTGGAGGGGTGGTGAAGACCGTGAACATGGCTTATGTGCCGGAGGCGGTTGAGGGTGATTATGTCGTGGTACACGTCGGCTTTGCGTTGAGCAGGGTGGACGAGGCGGAGGCCAGGCAGGTCTTCGAGTACTTGAGAAAGATGGATGAACTAAGCGAGTTGAACGATGCAAACGAAGCAATACGTCACGATTGATGGGAACGAGGCTGTGGCCTATGTGGCCTACCGGGTAAACGAGGTGATGGCGATCTATCCGATCACGCCGTCATCGAACATGGGGGAGTGGTGTGACCAGTGGTCCTCGGAGGGGAAGAAGAACATTTGGGGGACGGTGCCGCACGTTGTGGAGATGCAGAGTGAGGGTGGGGCGGCGGGAGCGATCCACGGGGCGTTGCAGGCCGGGGCGTTGGCGAACACCTTCACGGCGTCGCAGGGTTTGCTGTTGAAGATCCCCAACATGTTCAAGCTGGCGGGCGAGCTGACATCGACTGTGTTTCATATTTCTGCGCGGGCGTTGGCGACGCATGCGTTGTCGATCTTTGGAGACCACAGCGATGTGATGAGCGTGAGGTCGACGGGTTTTGCGATGTTGAGTTCGGCCTCGGTGCAGGAGGCGATGGATTTTGCGCTGGTGTCTCAGGCGGCGACGTTGGAGTCGAGGATCCCTTTTCTACATTTTTTTGACGGGTTTCGGACGTCGCATGAGGTTCAGAAGATTGAGGTGATTCCGGATGAAGTGATGCGGGAGATGATCAGTGCGGAGATGGTGGCGGCGCACCGGCTGCGTGCGTTGAGTCCGGACCGTCCGGTATTGCGGGGGACGGCGCAGAATCCGGATGTGTTTTTCCAGGCACGGGAGGCGTGCAATCCATTTTATGTGAAGTGTGCGGATGCGACGGAGAAGGCCTTTGTGAAGTTTGCGGCCCTGACGGGGAGGAAGTATGGGTTGTATGAGTATCATGGTGCACCGGATGCGGAGCGGGTGGTGGTATTGATGGGGTCGAGCGGGGACACGGCGCAGGAGGCGGTGGATTACATGAACGGGCAGGGAGAGAAGGTGGGCATGGTGCGGGTGCGGATGTTCCGTCCCTTTGACTTGCGTCGTTTTGTGGCGGCGTTGCCTGCGTCGGTGAAGTCGATAGCGGTTTTGGACCGGACGAAGGAGCCTGGGGCGACGGGTGAGCCGTTGTATGTGGATTGCGTGACGGCATTGAGCGAGGTGGTGGCCTCGGGTGAGAGTGCATTGGCGGGGATGCCGAAGGTTGTGGGTGGGCGTTATGGTTTATCGTCCAAGGAGTTTACGCCTGCGATGGTGAAGGCGGTGTTTGACAACCTGTTGGCGGACCGGCCGAAGAACCATTTCACCGTGGGGATTGAGGATGACGTAACGCACACGAGTTTGAGTGTGGACGCGGAGTTTTCGACGGAGTCATCTAAAGTGGTACGGGCTTTGTTTTACGGATTGGGTGCGGACGGGACGGTGGGTGCGAACAAGAACTCGATCAAGATCATTGGCGAGGAGACGGACAACTATGCGCAGGGATATTTTGTTTACGACTCGAAGAAATCGGGATCGATGACAGTGTCGCATTTGAGGTTTGGTCCGACGCCGATTCAGTCGAGTTATCTGGTGAGCAAGGCGAATTTTGTGGCCTGTCATCAGCCTATCTTTTTGCATCGGATCGACATGCTGCGGAGTTTGGTGAAGGGGGGGGCGTTCTTGTTGAACTCACCGAACGAGAAGGAGCAGGTATGGGGTCGATTGCCGCGGAAGGTGCAGGAGCAGTTGGTGGCGCGGAGGGCGAAGTTGTATGTGATTGATGCGACGAGTGTGGCGCGGGCGAGCGGGATGGGTGGGCGGATCAACACGATCATGCAGGTGTGTTTCTTTGCATTGTCGGGTGTGCTGCCGAGGGAGCAGGCGATTGAGGAGATCAAGAAGTCGATTAAGAAGACCTATGGGAAGAAGGGGGAGGAGGTGGTTCAGAAGAACCTGAAGGCGGTGGACAACACCCTGGAGCACTTGCATGAGATTGTGGTGCCGGAGGTGGTGGAGAGCGAGTTGGGGATGGAGCCGCCGGTATCGGCTGATGCGACGTCCTTTGTGCGGGATGTGCTGGGCAAGATGATTCTGGGTTTGGGGGATGACCTGCCGGTGAGTGCGATGCCGTGTGACGGGACGTTTCCGACGGCGACGGCGCGTTATGAGAAGCGGAATCTGGCGCTGGACATTCCGGTGTGGGATCCGGGGACGTGCATACAGTGTGCGAAGTGTGTGGCGGTTTGTCCGCATGCGACGATCCGGTTCAAGGTGTATGAGGAAGCGGAATTGGGCAAGGCGCCCGGGACATTCAAGAGTGCGGCGGCGCGTGCTCCGGAGTGGAAGGGGATGAAGTGGAGTTTGCAGGTGGCGGCGGAGGACTGCACTGGCTGTGGTGTTTGTGTGGACATTTGTCCGGCCAAGAACAAGTCGGAGCCGAAGTTGCGGGCGATCAACATGGCGCCGCAGGAGCCGTTGCGCATGGCGGAGCGGGAGAACTGGGATTTCTTCCTGGGGCTGCCGGAATTGGATCGACGGAAGGTGAAGTTGACGGCGTTGCGGCAGCAGCAGGTGATGCAGCCTTTGTTTGAGTTTAGCGGTGCGTGTGCGGGTTGTGGTGAGACGCCTTATGTGAAGCTGCTGACCCAGTTGTTTGGTGATCGGGCGTATATTGCGAATGCGACGGGGTGTTCCTCGATTTACGGGGGCAACCTGCCGACCACGCCGTATACCGTGAACGGGGACGGGCGTGGTCCGACCTGGTCCAACTCCCTGTTTGAGGACAACGCGGAGTTTGGTTTGGGCTTCCGGGTATCGATTGACAAGCAGACCGAATTTGCCCGCGAGTTATTGAAGCGGGTGGCGTCGGTGGTGGGGGATGATCTGGTGGCTCAGATACTGGGGGCGGATCAGAATGACGAGGCGGGAATTTTTGAGCAGCGCGAGCGGGTGGCGGTATTGAGGGCGAAGCTGACGGGGGTGGATTCCCCGGATGCGAAGCTCCTGCTGACCTTGGCTGACATGCTGGTTCGGAAGAGTGTCTGGATTGTGGGTGGGGATGGCTGGGCTTACGACATCGGCTACGGTGGTTTGGACCATGTATTGGCGAGTGGCCGCGACGTGAACATCCTGGTGATGGACACCGAGGTATATTCCAACACGGGAGGGCAGATGTCGAAGGCGACCCCGAGGGGTGCGGTGGCGAAGTTTGCTGCCGGGGGCAAGCCGCTGGGGAAGAAGGATCTGGGTTTGATAGCGATGAGTTATGGCGGCGTGTATGTGGCGAGTGTGGCGATGGGGGCGAAGGACGAGCAGACGTTGAAGGCATTTCTGGAGGCGGAGGCGTATCGCGGGCCTTCATTAATCATCGCCTACAGCCATTGCATTGCGCACGGCATCGACATGAGCAAGGGGTTGAGTCAGCAGAAGGCGGCGGTGGAGTCGAACCAGTGGCTATTGTATCGGTATCATCCGGACCGGGTAGCGCGCGGGGAGAATCCCTTGAGTCTGGACAGTCAGGCGGCGAAGCGGAAGGTGTCGGAATTTTTGCAGAGTGAGAACCGGTTCAAGATGCTGACCAAGAGCCGTCCGGAGGATTCGAGGCGTTTGTTTGAGCAGGCGCAATATGATGTGGATGCGCGCTGGCAGTTATATACGTATCTGGCGGCGCGGAAGTTGAGCGGGGGAGTGGCGGGTAAACCGGTGGTGGGCTGAGGAAAGGAAGGCTGCCGGGGGCCTGTGTGAGAGCAGGTCCCTGGCGGGTGAAGAGCCGAGCGATGCAGATTGAGACTGGAGGATTCATATGGACCTGACGACGAAATACCTTGGATTTACGCTGCGGAACCCGCTGGTGCCTGCGGCGTCGCCTTTGAGCGATGATGTGGACAACTTGAAGCGGATGGAGGATGCGGGTGCGGCTGCGGTGATTTTGCCTTCTTTGTTTGAGGAGCAGTTACGGGCTGACCGGCTGGAGTTGACTGAGCGGCTGGAGCAAGGGACGGAGAGTTTTGCGGAGGCGACGTCTTATTTTCCTGAGCCGGAGGAGTTCAAGGTGGGGCCGGAAACGTATTTGGACCACATTGCGAAGGCGAAGGCGGCCTTGGGCATTCCCTTGATTGCGAGTTTGAACGGATCGACCCTGGGAGGCTGGACGGAGTATGCGAAGCAGATTCAGGATGCGGGTGCGGATGCATTGGAGCTGAATATTTATGCGATTCCGACAGAGGCTGAGATTACGGGGGCGCAGGTGGAGGAGATGTATGTGGGGATTGTGAAGGGGGTCAGGCGCCAGGTGACCATTCCGGTGAGTGTAAAGCTGAGTCCGTTCTTTACGAACTTTGCGAACATGGCGAAGCGTTTGGACGATGCGGGTGCGAACGGTTTGGTATTATTCAATCGTTTTTATCAGCCGGACATTGACCTGGAGGAGTTGGAGGTGGTACCCAACATTTTGTTGAGCACGCCGATGGCGATGCGGTTGCCATTACGATGGATTGCTATACTATATGGCCGCGTTGGCGCGGACCTGGCGGCGAGCAGCGGTGTTCATCGTGCAGTTGACGCAATCAAAATGTTGATGGCTGGAGCATCAGTCACTACTATGGCGTCCGCGTTGCTTAGACATGGCATCAAGCATCTGTCGGTGATGGAGGCTCAGATGCGGCAGTGGATGGAAGAGCACGAGTATGAATCTGTGTCGCAGATGCAGGGCAGTATGAGTCAGCGGAGTTGTCCTGATCCGGCGACTTTTGAGCGAGTGCAGTACATGAAAGCGATTTCGACTTTCAAGGTAGAGACAGTTTAGCAGGCCTTCCTGCAAAAAGGCCGTCCGCGTCGTCCCCCCACCACCCCAGACGCGGGCGGCCAATCTTTTTTCGGGGGAGTGGAGAGGGGAGAGGGTGGGCTGATTAAGTTTCGAGAGCTTGGAGGTGGGCGCGGAGGTAGCCGAGGGCATAGGCCATGCCTGCGTGCCATGGGGCTCCGCAGGTCATGAGTGGTGTGTGGTCGGGGATGATTACACCTTGGAAGTCATTTTTTTTGAGGATTTGGAGGACTTTAGGGACATTGATATCGCCGTCGTCGATAAAGGCTTCCCGGTAGTGGGGCACTTTGCCGCGGACGTTACGGCAATGGACATAGGCGAGTTTTTTTTGGCTGCTGTAGGTTTCGACTGTTTCGTAGATATCGCCTTCGGTCATTTCGGCTAGTGTTCCGAGGCAGAATTCGAGTGCGTTGGAGGGGCTGGGTTGGATATCGATGAGTTTTTGGTAGAGATGGGGTTGGTAGACCAGGCGTGGTTGGCCGCGGACGGTGGGCATGGGGGGGTCATCGGGGTGGGCGGCGAGCGTGACCCCGGCTTTTTCGGCGACGGGTAGGATAATTTTGAGGAAGTGGGAGAGGCGGTTCCACAGCTGGTCCGGGGTGGCTGGGGGGATGGTTCCCGGGGGGGCGTGGCGGTTGACGACCATATTCCAGGCCATGCCTTGGGGCATGGGTGTGTCGAGTGGTTCGTCCATGCCCACGGCTTCGGCTTGTCCTCGGGCGAACGGGCCTTTGATACGGCCGGCAACGCCGGCGATGCTGAAGTTATAGCCGAAGACGGGGATGCCTGCTTGGCCGACGCGTTGGATGAGAGTCTTGAGGTTATCGAGTTGCTGATCTTTCAGGGGGCCATCGAGTAGGACGTCGTACCAGAAGGCGGGATCGAAATTCTCGATGGCTTCGAGTTTGAGGTCGTGGGCTTCGATGGACTGTCTGAGGCGGGTGAGTTCATCGAGCGTCCATAGTTCGTCCGGGTTACCGGCGAGGCCCCAGCCGGTGTCATCGCCGACGGGTTGATCGCCTGGCTGGTTACTGCGGGAGGAGCGGAAGTAATCGACCAGGTGGACGACGAGGTGGGTGCAGCCGCATTGTTTGGCGAAGCGGAAGTGTTCCTCGTTGAGCTGGTGTTTATAGAGGCCGAGGCCGAGTTTCATGGGGGATCGTTTATGGGGTTTGCGGGGAGGTTCCAAGTTTTTTGCGGTGATGGCGGGATGGGAGGCCGGGTGAGGGAGGGTGGGGGTGAGAGGTTGGGGGTTGATGAGCCGCCTTGGTGGCTTGCCGGCCTTTGGTCCCTGGTGTTCGGGGG
>JBMTVN010000222.1:0-6964 GCA_049451415.1 Limisphaerales bacterium
TTCGAGAGACTGTATTGGGGTGTGGGGGGTGGGCAGGGTGGCTTTGGCAGCCCGCTTTATGCGCGGCCCAGGTTAGTCCGGGTTTGGTTCAGCGGTGAGGATGTGGGGTTTTCAGGGAACTGGATTTTGGTGCATGGGGTGATGCTGTTGTTAGCAGTGGTGGCGGCATGGCTGGTGTTGAGGCTGGTTGCGGCGGGGTTGCGCAAGGGGAGTGGTGTCTCAAGAGGCTGGGGTACGTGGAGCAGGCTGGCGGCATGGAGTACCCGGCCGGTTGTGGCGAAGGTGCGGCTGCAACGTCGTCTGGGGTGGGCGTTGGACAGCAATCCGATCGGCTGGTTGCATCAGCGGCGGGCGACCACACGGATTACCAAGTGGGTGTGGTGTCTGGTGGTATTGGTGGTGCAGACGTACGTGCTGATATCGGTCGGCTGGGATGAGGTGGGGGAGTGGCAATGGATTTTGGGGATTGTTGTAGGGACGGGGTTGATGGTGAGTGCGGCGGGGAGTTTCAGGGTGGAGCGGGAGGATGGGGCCTTTGAGTTGTTGTTGGTGACGTCGATTACGGAGGCGCAGATTATCTGGGGAAGGCTGCGTGGGTTATGGGTGGAGCTTTTCCCGTCGATCGTTTTGCTTTGTGGGTTATCCGTGGCGTGGTGGTTGGGGGGAGGGCCTCAATCGCAGTGGTATTCGGTAAATGCACCGACGATGAGCATGTTGGGTGCGCTGGTAGCTGTGGTGGGATGGGTGGCGGTGCCGGTGATTGGGTTGCGTTCCTCGTTTCAGTTCCGGACATTTCCGTTGGCCTTGGCGGTTTCGTGGGTGTGGGCCTTCGTGGTGCCGGCGGTGGCGTATGCTGTGGTTTTGGTTTCGGTTGCGGCTCGGACATCCCGTTGGGGCTGGGCTGAGGACCCGTATGTTGCGGCCATGTTGGCGTGGATGTGCACGCAGTTGGCAGTTGCGGGGGTGCATTGGGTGGCGCTGCACCGGGGGTTGGTGAGGCGGGAGTTTCGTGTGGGGAGGACACCGGGCAGGTGGATGTCATGAGAGTTTTGCCGGTAGTTGAGCGTGAGATGAGAGTGGCTTCGCGTCGGCGGGGCACCTACTGGAACCGTGTTGTGTATGGTGCGGTTGCGGGGGCGTGTTTCGGTTTATTCTTTCTTTTGGGTGCAGACGAACAAGCTGCGGATGAACTGAGCAAGAGCCTGTTTTTCACCCTGGCGGTGATTTTTGTGGGGGCGGCCTTGATGATGGGGGTGATGTATACGGCGGATGCGGTGAGTGAGGAGAAGCGGGAAGGGACGTTGGGCTTGCTGTTCCTGACGAATTTGAAGGGGTATGACGTGGTGTTAGGGAAGCTGGCGGCGTCATCCGTAGGTGCGGTGTACGCGTTGTTGGCAATTTTGCCGGTACTGGCGATCCCTTTATTAATGGGCGGGGTAACGGGGGGCGAGTTTAGTCGGGTGGTTCTGGTGATGGTGAACGGTTTGCTTTTTTCATTGGCCGCGGGGGTGATGGTTTCCGTGTGGATGACGCAGGCGCTGGCGTCGATGGCGGTGACGTTTGTGTTGGTGGTTGCCGTGCAGGCCCTGCCTCCGTTGGCGGCGTTGTGGTATTCCGAGGCAACGGGTTTGCCGCCTTTGGAGATGCTGATGGCGCCTTCGTTGCTTTACGCTTTGTCGTTGGTGGAGGAGCGATTGTTTTTACAGGAGACATTTTATTTCTGGTACGGGCAGGGAGTCACGTTGGGGTTGGGGGCGATCTTTTTGGTTTTGGCCTCGGGTCGGGCAAGAGTGGTTTGGCGTGAGGATGGGGTTGGGCGGTCGACCCTGCGGGAGCGTTTGCGGGGCTGGCTTCGGGGGAATGCGGTTCGGCGTCGGGCTTGGCGTGATCTGATGATGGACGCGGATCCTTGCTGTTGGCTGGGGTTAAGGACGTGGGTGAAGCGGTGGGTATTGTGGTTTGGGTTGGCGTGTTTTTTGGCTGGCTGGCTGGTGGGGTACGGTTTGTGGGGTGAGCAGTGGTTGCATGATGAAGGAGTGGTCTTTTTGGGGGTCTTGTTGGTTCACACCGTTTTGCGGTGGTGGATAGCCGGCGAGGCGGTGATGGGTTTGGGGCCGGATCGCCGGAGCGGGGCACTAGCACTGTTGTTGTGTTCAGGGTTGAGATCGGAGGAGGTGGTGAGGGGGAGGTTGATGGCGTTGCGGAGGCAGTTTGCGGGGCCGGTGCTGGGGGCGTTGATGTTGGATGTCCTGCTGATTGGGTTGGTTTTGGGCGGGATGTATCGTGCTGAAGAAATCGTGTTCATGCTGAGTTTGATGGTGTGCTTGGCGGTGGTGTTCGTTGTGGACATGGTGGCGTTGGCGTGGATGGGGTTGTGGTGGGGGCTGGTATCGCGGCAATCGATCCGGGCGTGGATGCGTTCGGCACTGGTGGTCTTTGGACTGCCGTGGGTGGGATTTATCGGGCTGGTGCTGATGGCGGTGATGACCAATGGGACGATCGTGCCTGAACCGGAGTGGGCGTTTTTTCTGGCGATGTATGGGTTGTTGAACCTGGGGGTTTCGGTGGTGGGGATGGTTCATGCCCGGGGTTGTTTGTTGCGGGATCTTCCGTGGGAGGTTGCTGGTGGGAGGTCGGTTGATCGGGGTGATGTTAAGGGAGTTGTGGGGAGCGAGGGGGAGGTGGCATGAGTGTTTTGCCCGTGGTGGAGCGTGAATTAAGGGTGGCGGCGAGGATGTCGTCCACGATGTGGGTGCGGGTTCTGGCGGCGGGGTTGGCGGTATTGATCTTGGGTTTTGCACTCGTGGTGTTTGCGGCGGCGGGGATGAGAGGGGGACAGATCTTTTATTTTGCGTCCTTTTTATTGTGGGTTTACGCGCTGGGGAGCGGACCATGGCTGGCGGCGGACAGCATCAGTTCCGAGCGGAGAGAGGGCACGTTGGGCTTGTTGTTTTTGACGTCCTTACGCGGGTATGACGTGGTGCTTGGGGTGTTGGTGGCGCGGGGGTTGACGGCATTTTATGGCTGGTTGGGGGCTTTGCCGGTGGTGGGCGTGACGATCTTGATGGGAGGAGTATCGTGGGGAGAGTTTTGGCGGGTGGCGGGAGTGACTGGGGCGACGTTGTTTTTATCGATGGGACTGGGGGTGTTGGTTTCTTGTGTGGTGCGGGAGCGGTTTGCGGGGTTGGTATGGAGTGTGGGTTTGCTGATCGGGTCGGTCTTTGCGGGGAGGATACTGGGGTTTGGGCCTTGGGAGGGGATTAGGGGGGCGTTTGATGCGGTGTATCGTTGGGATGGCGGTGTGTATTGGCGGGGCTTGGGATCGACGGCGGGTTTGGGGGTGGTGGTGTTGATGGCGGCCTGTGTGGTGTTGGCGGGCAATTGGCGCAAGGAACTGAGCGGGCGGGCTGGTTCGCGGAAGCGGGAGCAGCAGAAGAGAGGCGCCGGTGTGCTGGGGGATGGGGACGCGATGGAGTGGCTGGTGAGGCGGACGGGCTTGATGTCGAGGGGGAGGTTATGGGGTTGGACGATCGTATTCTGTGTGGGAGGGGTAGCGTTGTCCTTGTTGCAGGCGCGGATGTTTAGTGCCGGGGGGATGGCTTTTATGCCGTTGATAGGTTGGCTGGGCGGAGGTTGGTTGCAAGTGGTGGTGATTTTTCAGGCAAGCCGCTTCTTGGTGGAGGCGAGGAAGTCCGGGGCGTTGGAGTTGTTGATGTCGACTGCGTTGAGTCCACAGGAGATTGTGGATGGCCAGGTTCGGGCGTTGACGGGTTTGTTTCGGGGGCCCGTTTGGTTGCTGGTGGGGCTGATGTTGGTGCCCGCTTCGTTGCAGTGGGCTTTTTTGCTTTTCAGCGCCGAGGACTGGCAAGCGAACCTGTTTGAAAGCGGCGTGCTGCTGGTGATGGTAGGGTATCGGGCGTTGGCTTTTGTTGCAGGGATCCTCGGGAGTGGCTGGCTAAGCCTGGCGATGAGTGCGGCGTCGAGCCGGCCTGAACGGGCTCCTTATATGGTCACACTGTATCTGGTGGTCTTGCCGGTGATTCTTTTTTGCGTGCCGTCCCTGGTCATCTACCTGCTGGCGATTTTTTATGCACGGAACCAGGTGCGCCGGAACTTCGCACAGTTGGCGCGAAGGCCCTATGGACGCGAGCTGAGCAGTAAGCGCCTCCCCGCCCCGAAACCCAGCACCGTTCCCGACAAAAAGGGACAACTTTAATTTAGGACGTGACCGGCTCGGCTGGGCCTCGCTGACTATGGGGCTCTCACGGGCGAGCGCTGACCGTGGCTCCCCCGCGGAAGTCGCGGGGGACGCTGACTATGCACTACGGCGAGTTGCGCCGCTGATTGTTCCGAAGCACCGGAACTCTGAGGCTTGGGTTGAGGGGGCTGGGGTGAGAGTTTGCCGGTTCAGGGGGGCGGTGTCTGGAGGGAGTGTCACTCCAGGTTAACGACCAGGTAACTGACGGAGCCTTCGGGGTTGCGCACGCGTAGGAGCAGGCGTTCGCGCTCGGCGTTGCGGACGGCGTTGCGGAGTTCGTTGAGTGAGGAGATCTTCTCGTGTTGGGCTTCGAGGATGATGCTGCCCTCGCGCAGGCCGGCTTTGAAAGCGTTGGAGTCAGGGTCCACGGAGGTGACGACGATGTTGCCGTCGGCGTCTTCGGGCAGGCCCAGTTTATCTCGCAGGGCCGGGGTGAGGTTAGCCATTTCGACACCGTTGAGCACTTGGGTTGGGGGGCGTCGAGTGGGGCGATCAGAGCCGAGGAGCACCTGGTCGTCCAGTTCGCCCAGCGTGACCGTGAGAGTTTCCTCTTTGCCGTTGCGGATGACGGTCACCTTGGAATCGGACTCAGGCTCACCTTTGGCGACTTCGAACTGGAGGTCTCGCCGGTCCTTGACGGGCGTATCATTGAAGTGGGTGATGAAGTCGCCGGCTTTCATGCCGGCCTGTCCGGCGGGACCGTTGGGTCGGACCCGGGTGACGAGGGCGCCGTTGGCGTGCGGGAGTTGGAATTCCTCAGCCAAGGCTTCGGTGACCTTGGCTTCGAGTTCAACGCCGAGGTAGCCGCGTCGGACTTTTCCGTCCTTGACGACTTTTGCCAGGACGAAGTGGGCCAGGTCAGCGGGGATGGCGAAGTTCACGCCAGCGCTGACGCCGGCCTCGCTCATGATGAGCGTGTTGATTCCGACGAGCCGGCCTTGGGCATCGACGAGGGCGCCGCCGGAGTTGCCGGGGTTCACAGGGGCATCGGTCTGGATGAAGTTTTCGTAGCGCAGGTAGAATCCGTTACGGCCTTTGGCGCTGACGATACCTGAGGTGACGGTTTGGCCGAGACCGAAGGGATTGCCGATGGCCAGAACCAGGTCGCCGACTTCGAGGGTTCCAGGGCTGCCGATGGTGATGGTGGGGAGGTCAGAGGCGTCGACCTTGAGAACGGCCACGTCGGTGAGCTCGTCTTTGCCGACGACAGTGGCTTTGAATTCGGTTTCACCGTCGGGGAGGACGACCGTGATTTCGTCGACATTTTCGACCACGTGGGTATTGGTGAGGATATAGCCATCGGGCGTGACGATGACGCCTGAGCCGGCGGATTCGATGGGGAGGCGTTGGGGGAGGTTTTGGTGTCCGGGGATGGACTCATCGAAGGGGAAGGGGAGGTTGCCGCCGCCGGGGTTGCGGGTTGAGATGAAGCGGGTGGTCACGATACTGACGACGCTGGGAGCGGCTGCCTTGACGACGGGGGCGAGGCTGGTAGCGGCGCGGACTTCGGTTCGGAGGGGGGAGGTATCGACTTGGGTCTGTGGGGTGGCTGCGGCGATGGAGGCAGTGGTGGGGAGAGCAAGGGCGAGGGCGAGGGCGGAGTGTTGGTGTGTGCTCTGGATGAAGTGGAGAAGGCGCATGGGATTATGTAGTGGGGCTGGGCTCCGGTAGGGAGGTGCTACTGGTTCAATGATGTGCGAATGTGCCGTGGATATGGACAAAGTGCAAGGGTCGGGGGCTGGGTAGAATACTGAGCCGGTGCGGTTGCCGGCCTCGATCCTAACCTCGAGGAACACGGTTTTGTTCTCCAGGGCATGCGGGGAACCGTCTTTGGGTAAGGGCGACAAAAAGGGTCCAAAACGCGCTCCATAGGGTGTTTATTTGGGGGGGGATGGGCTTAGGGTGTTCTGTGGCAATAGGTTGCTCTGGTCCGACCACGATGGGGATTTTTTTGTGTGACACTGAACCTTTTTGGGGTTGTCGCATTCTACTGGATGAAGATGGCGAGTGACACTGAGGCGGAGGCCCGGCTGGTGGCGATGGCGCGGGCCGGGCGGAGTGAGGCATGGGATGGGTTATTCCGTCGGTATCAGCTGCCGCTTTACACTTTTGTTTATGAGCTGGTGCGTGATGAGCAAGTGGCGTTGGACATGGTGCAGGAAGCGTTTATCAGCGGGGTGCGGTATGTGGGGCAGTTACGGGATGATCGGCGATTTGGGTCATGGTTATTTGGGATTGCACGGCAGAAGTGTTTGCAGCACTGGCGGAAGCGGCCGGGGCGGTGGGAGTCGTTGGAGGGTTGCGAGCAGGATGAGGTGTTGGTGGGAGAGGTTGAAGCGAGTCCTGACGAGTGGCTGGTGCGTCGGGAGGATGAGGAGCGGTTTATGACTGGGTTAAGGTCCTTGTCATCGGCGCATCGGGAGGTGTTGTTGCTGCACTTTCTGGAGGGGTTTTCGCTGCAGGAGATAGCGGAGGTGGTGGGGGTGGGGGTGGGGACGTTGAAGTCGAGGATGCATTATGCGAAGCAGGCTTTGAGAGAGCGACTGGAGGAACGGGAATGAAGAGAGCTAGAGAAGTCTTGATGGGGCAGCATGCGGGGGTGGAGGGGCGGTTGGATACGGTGCGGTTGCGGGTGGTTCAGGCTGAGGTGACGGGGGGGGAGTCGTTATGGTGGCGGATGTGGTGTGAGCTGGTGTTGCCTTGTCG
>JBMTVN010000223.1:0-6951 GCA_049451415.1 Limisphaerales bacterium
GGGCGTTGGGGGGGATGTTTGGCGGCGCTAGGGGATAAAAATCAGGTGTAGCCAATGGACGTGCTGTTGGCTAGGTTCCGCCCAAGAACACATGGCTAAGACGGACAACACGACCACGGTGATTGAGTACCGGTTCCGGATGGAATCAGCTGAGGACAAGGTATTTGTTGTCCACCTGCGTCCGGGCGACATGGGGCTGGTATTGGATCCTGAGGCGGTTGCGCCGGAATGGACGCGGCTGGAGAACTGCCAATGTCCCAACTGTCCTTTACGGGCGAGTGAAGTGGCGCATTGTCCGGCGGCCGTGGGGATGTCCGAGCTGATGGACTCTTTTAAGGACTGTCTTTCAACGGATCCCGCAGAGATCACGGTTGCGGTCGAATCGAGGGAGTATCGCAAGCGTGCGCCCCTGCAATATGGTGTGAGTGCTCTGATGGGGCTGATCATGGCGACCAGCGGGTGTCCGGTTACCGAGAAACTGCGTCCCATGGTTCATGTCCATCTGCCCTTTGCGACGATCGGGGAGACGATGTATCGGGCCGCTTCGATGTATTTGCTGGCGCAGTTTTTCCGTCAGAAGAGCGGGATGGAGCCGGATTGGCAGATGGAGAATCTGGTGCAGATTTTTGAGGAAGTTGCGGAAGTGAACCAGAGTTTTGCTCGCAGGCTGATCAGCATCAATCCGAAGGATGCGAGTTTGAACGCGTTGGCGAATTTGGATTGTTTCGCGATGGTGACCTCCTTTTCGATCACCAAGGACAAGCTGAAGGAGTTGGAACCCGTATTTGCGGCTTATCTGCAGTGAGGTTTTCTCTGGGGCCGAGGTGGGGGGGCTTACGAGGTCTGGCCCTGTTCCTGTTCCTCGACGAGTTTAAGCAGTGTATCGACCAGGCGTTCGACTGCACCCCGGTGGGATTCCGAGGCTCTTTTTGAGGCTTCCCCCATGGTTTCTCTTTTTTTGGCATCCCTGAGCAGGGGCTCCAATGCCTCTGGGAGCTGAGCCTGGTCCTGCAGCTGTATGGCGCCGCCTGCTTCCAGCAGTTCGGCTACCATGGTGGCGTGGTCCTGGGCGTGGGGGCCGATGACGAATGGTTTGCCGAGGGTGGCGGCTTCGGAGGGGTTTTCGCCTCCTTTCGCCACGAGCGTTTTCCCCAGTACGACCACGTTGGCTTGTTCGCAGAACTGAGGTGACTCACCGCTGGTATTCACGATGAGGCAATCCTTGCTGCCGGGTTCTGATTTCATGACTGCCGTGACTGCAGTGCGATAGGCGTAGCGAATACCTGCTGCCTTGAGGGCTCTGCCGACCTCTTTGCCGCGCTGGTAGCGGTCGGGGATAATGATGAGGAAGAGTTTGGGGAAGGCGGCTTTGAGGGTCACATAGGCCTTGGCCAGGCATTCCTCTTCACCTGCATGCAAGTGATCTCCCAGAATGATAAGGGGCTGATTGGGCGCACCTACACGGTGGAGCAGGTCGGCTACGTCGAGTGGGCGCCTTTCTCGTAATTTCACAGGAGCTGTTGGCCAGTCCCCAATGGTTTCCACGGCGTCCTTTTTGCAGCCTAAGCGTCTCAGCTGGGCTGATTCTTCCTCGTTGCGGGCGACAGCGAGGCGCACGTCAGCGTAGAGGGGTCGGTAGAGGGGCCAGAGCCAGCGGTGCCTTCGTCGTTTAATTTCGGGGGCTCCATTGGTCAGTACGACCGGGACGCGCCTTTGTCTGCAGCGTCGCATGAGGTTCGGCGGGAGCTCGGGTTCGAGCATGAGGATGACTTCGGGGTGGATGACATTGAGTGTGCGCAGGGCGGGTTTGGGGAGGTCAAAGGGGAGGAAGAAGCGTTCGATGTGGGAGGGCAACGTGCGGCGCAGCCTGTCCATGCCGGCGTTGGTTCGTGTGGAGACAACGATCTTGAGAAATGGAGCGCGGGGTTCCAGTGCGGTGATGACGTTGGTAAGCAGGTCGATGGCGGGCTGGGAAGTTGCGTGGATCCAGAGTTTATTGCGGTTGGTGAGAGCCTGTTTGGTCTTGGCCTTAAATCTGCCGAGGCGTTGCCCCAGAGAATCCCTGCGCTCGCCTTGTCGTCCGATCTGAAGCAGGCCGAAGGGGGCGCGCAGGATGAGGCTGATAAAATAGATGAGAGAGTAAAGGCTCCGCATGGAGGGTCAGGGATTGCGCCGGTTGGTTCTGGGTGGGTGATTCAACGATTCCGTAATGACACTGGGGTGTTTGTGTCTCCTGCTCTGTCGGACCAGAACGACCACCAGTGCTCCGGCGGCGGTCAAGTAAACGAGTCCAAGGGACAGGTATTTCCAAGGAGAAGCGGGTGATGTCTGGTGGGGTGGCGGTTGGCTGATCGTGGACGCAGGTTTTGAATTGGTGGCTTCCGGGGCGGGAGCGGGAGTCGGGCTGGAAGCGCTTGGGATTGGTGCCGGTGGGATCGGGGCTGGATTGGTGGCAGGGGTGGACTTGAGGATTGCCTCGGTCAGGGGCGTAGCATTGGTGATTGCGGTCGGGCTATCTTGTTGGGTGGGGGCAGGGGAAGGGGTGTTGGTTTGGGCTATCTCAGGTGGTGGAGGCTGGATAGGAGGGGTTTGCACCGCATTGGGGCGGCGGTTGGTGAGGGCGCGCTCCATATCCGCCTGCTTCATTTTGGCTTGGATTTCGGCGATGGTGAGAGGTCTGGGTTCCGGGGCAGGATCGGGCGGGATGACACCGATGAGTGGGGCGGGGGTGTTCGTCTTGACAGGCGCAGGCTTGGGGGCGGGTGCCGGGGCTGGTGGGGGAGGGAATGACGGGATATAGGGGTTGCGATCCCCGGGGGTGACGCCGTGGCCAATCCATTTGCCGTTTTCGGCCGCCAGTACCGCGATAAAGGGCAATCCATCCTTGGCTAGTTTCTCACGGTGACCACTCAGGATCTGGTTGATCTTCTCGTCGTAGGGGGTGCCTTCGATGAGGTTGAATCCGGAGCAGGCGATATAGACCAGAAGTTGTGGAATCCTGGGGTTTTGCAGATCCAGCAGTTCGAGGGTGTTGCGGAAGGAGACTGTCGGGTTGGAGGGGTTGAGTGATTTCAGGTAGCGGTAGGTCGAGGTGCTGTTGTCCATGGAGGCGATGGGGTGCCACCGGAATGCTGGGAGGGCGTTGGTTTGGACATTTTGGTCGACGATCCAAAGTTCGATGACGTCACCGGGTTGGGCACGTCCGCGGAATCCATCCAGAAAGAGCCGGGAAAGCAGGTCTGCTGTCTGTTCCCGCTGCTCGCGCATGGAGGTGGAATTCTCCACGATTACAACGTGTCGCACCGGTGCTGCCGGGCTGTTTGCGGCCTGAGCGATGAGAGAAAGCAGGGCTGTCCAGCACAGATACAGAAAAGTGAGCCCGAACCGTGCCGGGGACGGCAGGGGAAGTTCAGGGTTACAACTCACTTCATCTGATGCGGACGGAGGCACCATGCGCGGCGGGATTACAGCATGTCGGGAGGGGCTTGTCGACGACCACTGCATCTGTTGGATGCGATTTATGGTGAGTGCGGGCGGGGATTGATTCCTGGGCGGTTCAGGGGGATAGTCTATGGCCGTGACGAGTGCAGGTGCGCTCCCGTCAGATGCATTGGAACCTTGATATGCCACTTTACGAATATGAACTTTGCGAGGGGGACTGCAAGATGTGTGGAGGCAAGTTCACGCTGCGCCGTCCGATGGCTGCGCCGCCGCTGAAGGACTGTCCGCTTTGCCGCAAGCCTGTGCGGAAGATTATTTCCCAGGTCAACACGCCCAAGATTACCAAGCCGGTGTCCTACACTGACGCCAAGAAGGCCGGCTTTACCGTGTTGAAGAAAGTGAGCAAAGGGGAGTATGAGCGGCTGTGACTGCTACACGGGGGATGGGCGGCAGTAGATGCCGGGAGGCCTGACCTAAGCCATGAGCGATCTGGAACTCATTCGGGGGACATTGAAGGACGTCTCGAGGCGGTTTCAGCTTCAAGTGGGGTGGGGTTGGTTTTGGAAGGGCTTTTTTGCGGGGGCGGTGTTGTGGCTTCTAGTTTTGTCGGTTTACAAGATTTGGCCTGTGCCCGTAGTGGGTTTGGTTCTGGGGGGCTTGGTCTGGGTTCTTCTGAGTCTGGCGGCGTTGGTTTGGGGGGTGGCGCGGAGGCCGGGGGCTGCGACGACGGCCAGGTGGATGGACGATCGGCAGCATTATCAGGAGCGGCTGAGCACGGCTCTTGAGGTCGCGGAGAAGGGGGGTGCCGGGCGTTGGGAGGAGTTGGTGATTGCGGATGCCGCCTCATGTGCCCGCGATTTTGATATCAGGAGGGCCATGCCATGGAAGCTGCCCCGGCTGGCAAGGTGGAGTTTGGTGGTGTTGGTATTGGCTGCGGGCTTGGGTTTTGTGCCGGAGCATCGTTCGGAGGATTATCTTAATGCCCAACGCCAGGCCGAGGCGATCCGGGAGGCGGGGGAGCAACTGGAATCCCTGGTCAAGCGTGAGCTTGCATTGCGTCCTCCCTCTTTGGAGACGACCAGAGAATCTTTGGAGGGTGTCCAGGAACTGGGGCGACAACTGGGGAAGGTCAAGCTTAACCGTGATGCTGCCCTGCAACGTTTGGCGAGCATGACGGACCGGATTGAGCAGCAGCTGCGTGAATTGGCGAAGGAACCGGCCATGCGAAAGCTGGCGGCTGGCGAGCGGGTGTCATCGGATGGCGATGGGAAGACTGCTGAGGGGCTCCAGAAGCAGATGGAGGCGCTGCAGCAGGAATTGGGGAAGGCGGCTGGGCGAGACAAGGATTTGGGAGAGATGCAGGACAAGCTGGGTGAGCTTCGGCAGGCCGCATCTGAATTGGCTGCGGCGGAGGGTGCAGAGGCTGAGGCGATGAAGCAGCAAATGGCAGCGGCGATGGCGGAGTTGGCGAGTCAGGCAGGCGCCATGGGATTGGATGTCGCGGGCTTACAGGAGGCTATAGAAGCACTACAGAGTGGTGATATGGGACAGATGCTTCAGGATTTGGATGCGGCATTCATGGACTTGGAGCGATTGGCGCAAATGTCCAAGGCGATGCAGGACTTGAGGCAGCAACTTGCCCAAATGGGGCAGAACTTGGCGGAGCAACTGGACAAGGGACAGGGTTTGGCGGCGTATGCGAGCGTGCAGCGCATGCTCAGGGAGCTTGCCAAGGCGGATCTCTCAACCGAGCAGATGCAGGAGATGATGCAGGAGGTTTCCGACGCTGTGGGGCCGGGTATGGAATACGGGGAGTTGGGCGAGCTGCTGAAGAGTGCTGCGGAGAGTCTGGAGCAGGGTGATCGGGCTGGTGCGTCCGAGTCATTGGCGAAAGCTGCGGAGGAGCTTAAGCGTTTGATGGAGCAGATGGGGGACTGTGAGGGGCTGGCGTCCGCGCTGGCTGCATTGAAGGCTGGCCAGATGTGTGTGGGCAACTGTTCTGGCTGGGGATTGGCGAAAGGCCCGGGGAGGCCGGGGTTCAAGCCGGGAGGCAAGCCGGGGGCAGGTGTGGGGACTTGGGCTGACGAGGGGCTTTGGATGGATCCGCAGAATACGGGATTATGGGACAACTCCGGGATAGAGCGTCCTGCGATGGAGTCCAAGGGGCAGACGGACCGTGGGGCGGGAGAATTGAGTGATGCTCTGACTCCGACAAAGGTGCGGGGGCAGGTCAGTGCTGGAGGTCCGATGCCGAGTGTGACCTTGCGGGGCGTGAGTATTCGGGGGCAGAGCCGGGTGGATTACGAGGAGAGAGTGACAGCAGCGCAGAGCGAGGCGCAGAGCGCGTTGAACCAGGATCTCGTCCCTCGCGCCTATCGGGGTGCAGTGAAGGACTATTTTGACGATTTGAAATAGAGCCGTGCGATTTTGGGGGATGCGCGACTGCCTCGCGGGGTGGTCGTGCGAGCTCCGGCCGGCAGAAACGGGATCCAAAATGGAAAAGGAACAACACATAGAGAGCTTTCGCGCGGCATATGGCGCGCTTCGTGAAGAGATCGGCAAGGTGATTGTAGGGCAGGATGCGATCGTTGAGAGCACGTTGATCGCGCTGTTTGCCGGCGGACACATTCTGCTTGAGGGCGTTCCCGGGTTGGGAAAGACGCTATTGGTGCGGACCCTTGCCGATGTGCTCGATCTGTCGTTCAACCGGATTCAATTTACGCCGGACCTGATGCCGGCAGATATCCTGGGAACGAACATCGTGATGGAGTCTGCAGGGGGACGGCGGGAGTTCCAGTTCCAGAAAGGCCCGGTGTTTGCCCATCTCCTGTTGGCGGATGAAATCAACCGGGCCACGCCGAAGACGCAGTCGGCGTTGCTGGAGGCGATGCAGGAGCATCAGGTAACGGCGGGGGGCGAGATGCGTCGGCTGGGCGAGCCATTTTTTGTATGGGCGACCCAGAATCCGATTGATCAGGAGGGAACATATCCACTTCCTGAGGCGCAGCTGGATCGTTTCTTTTTCAAGCTGCTGGTGGGTTATCCCACCGCGGCCGAGCTGGCGGAGGTGCTCAACCGGACGACTGAGAACCGGAAGGTGGTGGTATCCCGGACACTGGACCGGGAGCGGTTAATTGAGCTGATGAAGCTGATCAGGGAGGTTCCGGTGGCCAGCCACGTGACTGATTATGCCGTTCGGCTTGTGCTGGCGTCGCATCCAAAGACAGAGACGGCTGTTCCTGTGGCCAATCAGTATCTGCGTTTTGGCAGTAGTCCGCGCGGGGCCCAGACGCTGCTTTTGGGCGGGAAGGTGCGTGCGCTGACGCAGGGGCGGTTCAATGTGAGTTTCGAGGACATCGAGGCGGTGGCCTTGCCTGCGCTGCGGCATCGGTTGATTGCGAATTTCGAGGCTGAGGCGGAGGGGGTGACGACGGACCACATCATTGGCGAGATCCTGCGCAACGTTCCGCACAATGCAGAGACGGTAGTTGTCTAGAGGTGCGACGCCGA
>JBMTVN010000224.1:0-6934 GCA_049451415.1 Limisphaerales bacterium
ACGAACACAGTGAGCGTGGGCGGTGTGGAGGTGGACGTGGCAGGTGGGGACAACGCTGCTGAGGCCGTGGTGGAAGTGGTTCCTGCGGCGGATCTGGGGCTGCTACTGAGTGGTCAGAATCCCGTGCTTCCCGGGCAGATTAACCAGCTTGAGGTTGTGCTGACGAATTCGGGGCCCAGCCTGGCAGAGAGTATCGTGGTGGTGGGGGTTGATGGAGGAACCAACGGTCACTGGCAAGGGGTTCTAGGCACGCCTGAGATTGGCATCTGGTCCACCAATAGTTCAGGTGGCTGGGAGTGGTTAGTTAAGACCCTTGAGCCCAATGGTGTTATCCGTTTGGGACTGGAATTTAACGGCTATGACCTGGGTGATTGGACCAACCGGGTTGAGGTTACAGCGGTTCAAGCGGATTCCGATCTGGCCAACAACATGGCTTACTGGGTGACTCATGTGCGGAACGAAGCAGACTTGGCTTTGCAGCTCGAGCTGCAGCCGGGGGAATCCGTGCTTCAGGGAGGGCAGTTCAGCCTCGTGTTGAGCGTGACCAATAGCGGTCCGGACTTGGCTGAAAATGTCTGGGTCGGGGGGACTTTGCCGGGCGGTGTGACCCTGTTGGACGTGGTTGGCGATGGAGGAGTCTGGATGGATGAGTTGGGTGGATTCCGTTGGGATTGGGGCGACTTGGATGCTGGCGGAACAGCGGGGGTCGTAGCGACCTACAGCGTTGATGTGGTCGGGACATGGACCAACGCGACGACTGTTGGAGCTGATCAGGTGGATTTGGATCCGGTGAATAATTCGTCGGAATGGGCTTTGACGGTCCGGCCTGCTGTTGGGCTGGGATTGATCCTTCCCGACAACAGTCAGTGGTTGGTGGGGGATGCGTGGGTGGAGTCGGTCGTGGTGACGAACTCAGGTCCCTCGGAAGCCACTGCTCTCAGAGTGGTTGGCAATGTTCCTGATGGAATGGGGCTCGACTTGATCGTGTCGGAAGGGACTGCCAGCAATCCGGGCGATGGGTCCTGGGCGTGGGAGATACCCAGCTTGGGTGTGGGGTCAGCTTTGACCGTTGAACTTCATTGGCGGGCTTTAGCCGATGGAGGCTGGACAAACCAGGTTCATGTCGCGGCGGCGGAGGATAACCTTACGAATGGAATCGCTTCTGGTGAGTGGCTGGCAGAGGTCCTGCCAGTTGCGGATCTCGCTGTCGGGTTTGAAGCGCAGAGCATGTTGTTGCTGGGAGAGAATTCGATCCAACGGATCACCGTAACGAATGCCGGGCCGAGCGCTGGATCAGGTGTTGAAGTTCGGGGGATTCTACCCGACGGGGTGGCCGTCGTGTTGGATTCGCTTTCTGTTGGGGAGTGGACTGGGGGCGCAGGGATTTGGACTTGGAATGTGGGGGATTTGGCTGTGGGGAACGAGGCAGTAATCCAATTGCAGGCTGAGGGGCTGATGACCGGAACCTGGACCAATCTCGTGATGGTCTCGGGATCAGATGAGGATCCTGTCCTGGATGACAACACGGTTGAGTATGTTCAGACCGTTCAGGCGGCCTCGGATTTGGGTGTATCGATCAGGCTCCTGCAGGATTTGGTGATTGTTGGCAGGCCTGCGGTATTTGAGCTCTCCGTTACCAACGGCGGTCCGGACACAGCGGAGGGAGTATTGGTCACAAACGCTTTCGTTGGGGCTTCGCTGCTCGAATACAACGAAAGCGGTGCGGTTGTAGTGACGAATCCGGCCAATGAGGTTGTTTGGTCGATTTCGTCCCTCCCGGTCGGGGATGTGGCTACCCTGCAAGTAATCCTCTTGCCGACGCAGTTGGATGGCATGACCAATACGTTGCAGGTGGCGGGGGATGTTGTGGACGCCGTTCCTGAGAACGATGCCTTTGAAATGTTGGTGGCGGTGAACCCATTGGCTGAGTTGTTAATTGAGCAGACCTCTGACAAGGACCGCGTCATGGTTGGCGACCAGTTGAGTTACCAGATCCGCGTTACCTCTGGTGCTCCCTATCCTCTGGAACAGGTCGTATTGCGGGATACCCTGCCTGCTGGGGCGCAGCTGGTGACTTCGGTGGTTAGCCAGGGTCAGGTTTCTGTGATTGGAGATCTGCTGACGGCAGATTTAGGGGGAATGGCTCCGGGTGAGATTGCGGTGTTGGACCTGGTGATCAGGCCGCAGGTTGTGGGTTGGGCCACGAACGCTGTTCAGGTGATCGTGGATGAAGCGGATCCGTTCAATCCGGCTCATGTTTCCAGCGGTGTTGTATCGGTTGTCGCTGAGCCACCTATGGACATAGAGCTGAACGGAGTGATTCTGACCATCAGTTGGCCAGGGATAGCCTCCGGCTACCAATTGCAGCGCGCGGATTCATTATCCTCGATGAACTGGCAGGCTGACGCTGCCACGCCAAGGCTTAGCGCCGATGGGAATTTGTGGCAGGTTGTCCTCCGACCGACCTCGGCTGGTCGTTTCTATCGCTTGGTCAGGGTGCAAAATCCCTAAGATGGTCATCGTAGTTCTGCTGAGGTGATTCGGGGGGTGGCGCGCCTTTTTTAGTGCCTGTTCAGATCCTCTTTCCCTCTGTTGATCAACGACTTGTAGGTGGGGTTTGGTTTGGTGTGCCTTCAAGCGCATCAGGCCTTGGGTCTCCTTCAGGCGCTCTTTCAATTCTGCCAGTGGAACACTCCGTGCTAATACACGGGTAACCATCCGGTTGCGACAGTCGTGGGAGTGGGTTCACGGCATTGGGTTCGAGTGCGAACTGGAGATGGTTTCGTGGCATGCAGCGTTGTCTTGATCTCCCAGTTCGGGAATTGGATGTGACCGGTCGGTCTGTTGCTGGCTCTTGGCGGCGATGGATCGGGCGGGGGCTGATCTTGGCAATGGCGGCGGTCTGTGCAGCGTGGGCAGGCCCAGTTCGTCTGGCTGATGTGCCGAGGCAGGACCGGTTGTCTCAGGGAGGTGGTCCGGGCGGTATCCCGCTGGTTGGGATGGATCTTGCAGCTGAGGGTTCACGTCGGGTGTCCCTGAAATCGGGGGATTTTGTCCCTCAGGGGGATGCCTATGGCAACCTTTTGGAGTTACGGGTACAGGATCCTGATGAGGAGCTTCGAGTTTTGGTTTCCCTGGTTCGCCCCTTGAATTCGGGTGAGATCGATGCGGCGAAGGAGGCGGGGCTGCGTCTTGATGGATGGTGTGCTGATGGTGTTTGGTTTGCGAGGGTGGCAGCCGAGGTTGGGTATGCAGTATTGGAGGAGTTCGGGGTGGACTGGTTGGGCGGATTCTATGAAGAGGACAAAGTTGCTCCGAGAGTCCTGCAGCAGGGTTGGGGTGAATGGTGTCGTCAGGAGTCCGGGAGGATTAGTTTACAACTGCGGTATTTTGAGGATGTTGATGCCGGAGTTTTGGCAGAGGCACTCACGGCGGTAGGTTGTGAAGTGAAGGCGGTGTATCCGGTATTGGGAGTCATCGAAATTAAACTCGAGGAATCTTTAGTGCCTGAGATCCTGAGGTGGCCTTCAGTGAGATGGATAGAGGAGGCCGAGCCGCCATTGGCGACGTTCAATGATTCAGCGCGCGCAAGTGTTGGGGCGGACAGTGTTCAAGGTGCCCCGTATGGTCTGAGTGGAGCTGGAGTATTGTTGGGTATTTGTGATAGCGGGGTGGTTGCGGCGCATCAGGATTTTAGCGGCCGGTTGGAATTGCTGGAGACGTTTGCTGCGAGCGATCATGCGACGCACGTTGCGGGAACAATGGCTGGTAGCGGTGCGGGAAGTGCAGATGCAGGGGGGTATTCAGGGCAATGGGCCGGGCTGGCCCCTGGAGCAGACTTGCTTTCCTGGACGTACAATAGTCAGCCGGTGGGGATGAACGCTCAGCTTATTCAACGAGGCGGAGTGCTGTCCCAGAATTCGTGGGGGATATTTATTGCTCCGGCCAATGCCAACTGCGGTTTGTTTGGTGATTATTTCTGGGCTTCGCCGGATTACGATCGCGTTGTGCGGGGTGCTTACAGCAATACCCCGATTTCGGTGGTATTTGCCGCGGGAAACCTGAGGTCCGGTGCCACCACAAACGCCTGTGGGGTTGGGCCCTATGGCGTCATTACCCCGCCAGCGACGGCGAAGAACGTGATCACGGTGGGGGCCATTGACTCGGTGACAGGCAACATGCCTTCGTTTTCGAGCTGGGGGCCAACTACGGATGGCCGGCTCAAGCCTGAGCTGGTTGCTCCGGGGTCGCAGAGCACGATGGATGGCGGGACCAAATCAACGTCCATTGCGGGTGGCTATGAGGTAAAGCAGGGCACTTCAATGGCCGCGCCGGTCGTTTCAGGTGCCATTGCTCTTCTGGTTGAGGATCATCGTTTGAGGGTTGGAGGTGTGGATCCCCTGCCATCATCGTGGAAGGCGTTGTTGATTCATTCCTGTGAGGATCTGGTCGACGGGACGCCCCATTACAATCTGGGTCCTGATTTTGCGTCCGGGTATGGCCGGCTGGACGTTCATTCGGCGGTTATGCATTCGCGGGCCGGGACTTTTGTGGAGGGTGAGGTTGGGCAGCAGGAGAGTCAGGTTTACCACGTTTTAATTGGCGAGGGGGTATCGGAGGTGAAGTGGACCTTGGCTTGGGATGACGTTGCAGCGGTCCAGAATGCGGCCAAGACCCTGGTGAACGACTTGGATTTGGTGGTTATTGACCCTGCTGGAGTGAGGCATTATCCGTGGGTGCTGGATCCGCTGGTCCCCGCTGCCGATGCGACTCGCGACAGGGAGGATCACCTGAATGTTGTGGAGCAGGTGCAGGTGGTCGAGGGTGTTCTCCCCGGGGTATGGCAGGTTGAGGTGAGAGGCTTTTCTGTTGGGGGTTCCGCTACCCAACGCTACTCGCTGGTGCATCCAATGGGTTTGGTGATGGATCAGATCGTTGCGGAGGAGAGTTCCGGATCGGTGGCCAACCACAACGGGGCGGCGGATCCGGGAGAGGAGTTGCTCATCCGGGTTTCGATGCGGAACATGCAGGGTGACGGGCTTACACCAGCAGTGACGACCCTTCATGCGGTATCCCCGGAAGTGAGTGTTCTTGTTGGCGAGTCGACCTATAGCGCCGCGAGTGGGGGTGGGGTGGTGACCAACGATCCGCCCTTCCGGGTTCGCGTGTCGGCGGCTGCGGAGTGTGGTGTTCCGCTGCAACTGCTTCAGACGACCTTCTGGGGTGGGCAGACGTTCACTAACCTTTTGGATCTCGTCCCCGGAAAGTTCGCGATCACAAACATAACAACAGCTGAGATTGTGGGAGGAGACCCTCTTTTGCCCGCGGGCATTCCTGATGCACTGGCGAATCGGGTTCCTGGCCCGGCTTTGGTTTCGGGGCAGATTGTGGATCTGCCAGGGGTCCTTGGCGATGTCGACGTGATTGTGCGGGTGGATCATCCGCTGGCTGGGGACCTGCAGTTGGAGTTGGAGCATCCCGATGGAACGCGGGTCAGACTCAAGGCTGCCTCTGGCTTGGCGGGGGCAGACCTTGGCGTGGGTTCATGTGGTGTTGCGACGGAGTGGACTGTTTTTGATTCGGGGGCCACGCAGTCCATGGTTGTCGGATCTGCACCCTATTTGGGCACTTACAGGCCGGTTGGGGATCTGGACTTGTTGCGTGGTAAGGAAGCTCTGGGTGAGTGGAAGCTGCACGCGAGTGACTATTACAGCCAGTCTCAGGGACAGCTGCTTTGCTGGGGGCTCCGCATCACGAGCGAGGAGGCGGGCTACGTCTGTCATTCCCTCGAACCGACCGCCCTGGCGGATCCTGGTGTCAGCCTCGCCTCAGTATCTACCTCCATTGGGCTTGGAGAGGTTGCGGAGCTGGATCTCGTCGTGGGGAACTACGGCACTGCTGCAGCTGAGGCGTTGATGCTGAGCGGACAACTGGAACCAGAGTTGGCGCTGGTGTCGTTGGCGGTTCCGTTCGGTGAAGTGTTTAGGGATGGGAACAATTGGTCCTGGCAGATTCCGGTTTTGAACCCTGGCGAGGAAATGGCTGTTTCCATGTTTCTGCAGGGGGTTTCAACGGGGCTCTCCATGGCGTCAGTATCCCTTTCGAGCGGCACATCTGACAGGGTTCCCGGAAACAATAGCGCCGCCTTGCAGATCGAAGTTGTTCCGGTGGCGGAGGTGAGCGTGGTGGTGGGGCCGGACGTGGAAGTGTTGTTGGGCGAGTTGGGGACGCAGAGCGTGACCGTGAGCAATGCCGGGCCGAGCGTGGCGACGGGAGTGGTGGTGCAGGGCGAGGCTGGGCCCGGCGTGGAAGTGACGGGTGGAGTGGTCAGTGGGGGGACGTGGAGTGCCGTGGCCGGAGGCTGGACCTGGGAGGTGGGGAGCCTGGAGGTGGGCGGCAGTGCAGTTCTGGAGCTGGGGGTTCGCGGTGTGCAGGAGGGGATGTCGGTGCAGAGTGTGGTTGTGGGGGTTGGGGAACACGATGCGGTGACGGCCAACAACAATGGTGGTTGGACGGTAGCCGTGTTGCCGGTGTCGGGGCTGGAGCTTTTGGTGAGTAGCGGAGGTTTGCGTTGGCTCGGGAGTGAGTGGAGGAGTGAACTGGTGGTGACCAACCGGGGTCCATCGGAGGCGAGCGGGGTGGTGATGGAAGGCGTGGTGCCTGCGGGGCTGGAGTTGTTGGAGAGCGTTGGGGTGAGCAACCGGCTGGACGGGAGTTGGGTGGTGGAAGTGGGGGTTGTTCCCGTGGGGAGTGCGGTGAGTGTGGGGGTGAACTGGCGTGGGGTGGCCGAGGGTGTGTGGACCAATGCAGCGGTGTTGAGCGGGCAGGAGAGCAATGGGTCTGGCCTGATGCTGGGGGGGAGCTGGGTGGAAGAGGTGCTTCCGGTGGCGGAGGTGAGCGTGGTGGTGGGGCCGGACGTGGAAGTGTTGTTGGG
>JBMTVN010000225.1:0-6900 GCA_049451415.1 Limisphaerales bacterium
CAGCACTCAGCCCTCAGCCCCGCCCTCAGCACTCAGCACTCAGCACTAAGCACTCAGCGCTTACCGCTCCGCCCCTGCCGGAGTTTCAGAACATCTGCGTGAGCACGCCTCTGCGTTCTCCACACCCTCCTGTTCAATACCCAGTCATCACCCCCAACCAAGCGCATCGAAATCGAAATCGGGATCGAAATCCAGAAGTCAGAAGCCAAGGGTCAGTGGTCAGGGGGGAACGCCTCCCATCTCCCCTTCCCGCTCTGCGCTTACCTCTTCCCGCCTACCGCTCGACGGGACAAATCCTCCGTACCCGCGCCATCAAATCCGCCGGGCTAAACGGCTTGGTCACGTAATCCACCGCCCCAAGCTCCGCCGCCAACTTCAGGTCCGCCTCCCTGTTCCGCGCCGTCAACATCACCACCGGTATCCCCGCCAATTCAGCATCCGACTTCAAACCCCGCAGCACCTCAAATCCATCCAGCGTGGGTAACAAAACATCCAACACGACCAGGTCCGGGCACTCCTCGCGAACTCTCTCCTCCGCCTCCCCCCATCCCCCACAACCACCAAGTCATCCCCCCCTGACGCAACAAAAACCCCACAAACTCCGCAATCATCCCCTCGTCCTCTATCGCAACAATCTTTGGCATATCCGTACCCCCAAACCTAGCCTCCGCACCTCCCCACACAAGACCCTCCCTCCCAAAAATGGATAACCCCAAAACCACCACCCTCACCCCCTCCCATAACCTCGTTTTTGTATGGCCATCAGCCCGTTTTCGGATTATCCATGGCCCATGGCCGAGCGCCCCTCAACCGGCGAAACCACCCTCCAAGGCATCCCCGTTTCCGGCGGCGTCTGCCGTGGCCGTATCCTCGTACTCGGACAAACCTACGACTCCCTCCCCCAAAACCCACTCCAACCCGTCGACGAAAATAAAGAGCTCAAACGCCTCGAGGAAGCCATCGTCCTCACCCGCCAACAACTCCTCGATATCCAGCACCGCGTAGCCCTAAGCATGGGCGCAGACGAATCCGGCATCTTCGAAGCCCATCTCCTAGTCCTCGAAGATCCCGTCCTCATGGCCGAAGTCAACCGGCTCATCTGCGAAAAACAGTCCCCCGCAGAAACCGCCTTCCACCAGGTCGCCCAACGCTACATGGACGGCCTCGGCCGCATCGAGGACGAATACCTCCGTGAACGCGTCGCCGACATGCGCGACGTCACCAACCGCGTCCTCGCCAACCTCACCGGCCGCGCCGCAGCATCCGATATCCCCCACCTCAGCGAACCCTGCATCATCGTCAGCTACGACCTCTCCCCCTCCACCACCGCCATGCTCGACCGGCAAATGGTCCTCGGCTTCGCCACCGATATCGGAGGCCGAACCTCCCATACCGCCATCATGGCCCGATCCCTCCAAATCCCCGCCATCGTCGGCCTCCGCGATGCCAGCCGCCAGCTCCGCACCGGACAACACGTCCTCCTCGACGGATTCCACGGCCTGCTCATCATCAATCCCTCAGACCAAACCCTCTTCCAATACGGCCAACTCCAACAACGTCACGTCGATTTTGCCCAGAAACTCGTCACCATCCGGGACGAATCCGCCATCACCCTCGACGGCCAACACATCACCCTCTCCGCTAACCTCGAACGCTCCACCGACCTCGACTCCGTCCGCGCCAGCGGCGCAGAAGGCGTCGGCCTCCTCCGCACCGAATTCCTCTACCTCAACCGCGAAACCCTCCCCAGCGAGGACGAACAATACGAAGTCTATCGCGCCGTCGCCGATGCCGCCCACCCCCAGCAGGTCGTCATCCGAACCCTCGACCTCGGTGGCGACAAGTTCCTCTCCCACCTCCAAATCCCCCAGGAAATGAACCCCTTCCTCGGCTGGCGCGCCATCCGCTACTGCCTCCAGGAAACCGAAGTCTTCCGCAGCCAACTGCGCGCCATCTGCCGCGCCAGCGCAGCCGGGAACGTCAAGATGATGTATCCCATGATCTCAGGCCTCCACGAACTCGTGCAGGCCAATAACCTCCTCCGCCAATACCAGGCCGAACTCCAAACCGAAAACATCCCCTTCGATCCCAATATGGAAGTCGGCGCCATGATCGAAGTCCCCTCCGCTGTCCTCGTCGCCGATGACCTAGCCCAACATGCCAAGTTCTTCAGCATCGGCACCAATGACCTCATCCAATACGCCCTCGCCGTCGACCGGCTAAACGAAAAAATCACCCACCTCTACGAACCCACCCACCCCGCCATACTCCGACTCATCCGCATGACCGTCGAGGCCGCCCAGCGCAATAACATCTGGGTCGGAGTCTGCGGCGAAATGGCCGGCGACCCCGTCCTCGTCCCCCTCCTCCTCGGCCTGGGCATCAATGAACTCAGCACCGCCATCGGCGGCCTGCCCCAAGTCAAATTCCTCATCCGACGCCTCAAAATGTCCGAAGCCCGCGAACTCGCCGAGTTCGCCCTCCAATGCAACTCGGCCGCCGAAATCCAAGCGCGCTGCGAAAAGCTCGCCCACGAACTCGCCCCCGACCTCTTCGGTAGCTAGCCTACCCCAAGCCGCACCGCGCCACAGCAGGCAAGGCTCCGCATCTCCCCGCATCCAAACCCACGCGACCACACCACACCAGTCGCCACCCCACCGTGGTTTAGATCCTCCCTCCCTCAGTGCCCCCCGGTAACGGTGTAGCCCTCCCGCCTCAAGTCCTCCGCCAAATCCCGCTCCATCTCCACCGCCGCCTCAAACGGCATCGGATTCAAATGCGCATACAGCTCCGGCAACAGCCGAATGCCATAGTTCTTCACAAAGGACGACGCCTTCTCCCCACGCTTGTGATTCGCAAACCGCTCCTCCGGATCCAGCCCCGACATCCCCACATACACACACGGCTTCTCCGGATCACGCCCCGGATTCTCCGCCCGCACCCGGCGAAACTGCGCCACCCTCGACTCCAGCAACACCACGTAGACATGGTGATGATGCCCCGCAGACACGCTGGCACGACATCGCTTTAGTGAACGGCGTAACATCTCATCAACCCTTCGCCCTAACCACAACTCAACGAATCACGGCTTCCCACCTCTTGCCGCTTGCACCTCATCCCCCCCGCCAATAACGAAAAGCCACACACCCCACCCTGCCCAAACCCAGCCACCCGCTTACCACGCGTCTCATGCCAAGCACCATAATCAGCCCACCCCGATTCAAAACCCAAATCTCATGGCTTAACCCATGCCAGCTGCCCACTTGAACAAATCTCACCAAGCAACAACAATCCCAACCATGTCGCGCCCAATCCTCCCACTCCTCTGCTGCCTGCTGTTCAATCTCCCCTCCGCCGCGGCCGATAACCCATCCTGGTTCGCCGATGCCGTCTGGTACCAAATCTTCCCCGACCGCTTCCGCAATGGCGACCCCACCAACGACCCCACCCGCGACAGCCTCGAAGGCACCTGGCCCTATAGCTCACCGGAAAACTGGCAGCCCAGCCCCTGGACCAGCGATTGGTACAAACTCCAGCCCTGGGAAATCACCGAGGGCGGCGGCTTCTACCGCAATACCCAGCTACGCCGCTACGGCGGCGATATCCAAGGCATCATCGACCAGCTCGATTACCTCAAAAGCCTCGGCGTCAATGCCCTCTACCTCAACCCCGTCTTCGATTCCGCCTCCCTCCACAAATACGGCGCCTCCCGCTACCACCACATCGACCGACACTTCGGCCCCAACCCCAAAGCCGATGTCGAACTCTTCAACCGCGAAAACCCCGCCAACCCCGACACCTGGGAATGGTCCGCCGCCGATAAACTCTTCCTCCAGCTCATCCACGAAGTCCACGAACGCGATATGCGGATCATCATCGACGGCGTCTTCAATCACGTTGGCATCCCCTTCTGGGCCCTCAAAAAAGCCAGACAAGAAGGACCCTCCAGCCGCTTCGCCTCCTGGTTCATCATTAAACAATGGGACAATCCCCATACACCCCAAGACGAATTCGATTACCAAGGCTGGATCGGCATCAAGGACCTCCCCGAACTCAACCGCACAGCCAACAACCTGCACCCCGATGTCCGCCAACACCTCCACGCCGTCGTCCAACGCTGGATGGACCCCAACAAGGACGGCAACCCCGAAGACGGTATCGATGGATGGCGCCTCGACGTCGCCGCCGAAGTACCCATGGGCTTCTGGATCGAGTTCCGTCAGTGGGTCAAATCCATCAACCCCAATGCCTTCATCACCGGCGAAATCTGGTGGGAGGATTTCCAGGCCAATACGTTCCGTAATGCCCGACCCTGGCTCGACCAAGCCTTCGATAGTGTCATGAATTATCGTTTCGGCGACGCAGTCTTCCAATTCCTGAACCAACCCCAACCCATCCCCCCCTCCCAGTTCACCAGCCTCCTCCAGTCCCTCCACTCCGACTACTCCTATAATCATAGTCTCAACCAACAAAACCTCTTCGGCTCCCACGATACTTCCCGCATCGGATCCGCCGTCGTAAACCCGCAATACCGACAAGACCACGGCGCCGGGGTCGACGGCAACCGCTCCTATAAGGTCCGCGCCCCCAACACCGCAGAAAAGGAACGCTGGAAACAAATGGTCGCCCTCCAGTTCCTCAGCCCCGGCGCCCCCTTCATCTACTACGGCGACGAGGTCGGCATGTGGGGCGCCGATGACCCCGATTGCCGTAAACCCATGCTCTGGCCCGACCTCCAATACGATGACGAACAATCCCACCCCTTCAACCAGCCCCGCCCCACCGACCCTGTCCAAATCGACCAGGACCTCCTCGCCTTCTACCGCTACTGGATATCCCTCCGACATGAAATGGAGGTCCTCCGCCGGGGCAGCTTCAAGGTCCTCATCGCCAACGATACCCGCAGCCTCCTCGCCTTCGAACGCAAGCTGGACCAACACCACCTCATCACCGTGTTCAACGCCGGATCCCAAACCCAACACGTCACCATCCAGCAACTAGGAGCCAACCCCAACCTGACCTGGAAACTCGGACTCACAAAACCTACCAACCTCAACACCACCCCAATCCCCGTCCCCCCTCACTCCCACGTCATCCTCCAAACCAAGTAACCCCCCATGCCATCGAAATCCCTATCGCTATCGAAATCAGGATCGAAAGCCAAAGTTGGCCGTTAACGGTTAGCAGTCCGCAGAAGTCCCCCCAACCGCCAACCATCTCCCATATCCCATCTGCCATCCGAATCGTTCCGACCTTGTCGCCACCCCCCGCATCCGCCATAAAGTCGCCGTCCCTATGATCCCACGTCGCAAACTCAGCCTGATCCTCGCGGTGCTGCTTCCCAGCTCAGCAGCCGCCATCGACTACGTTCCCTCCCGAACCGGCTTCGATTTCCCCATCTATACCAACCAGCCCGCCGGCAAGCAGGTGGGCGGCCAACACGCCCCTGCTTCCACCCCCGCACTCTCCCCCGCCGAAGCACAAGCCAAATTCACCACACCCCCGGGCTTCGAAATCCGCCTCTTCGCCTCCGAACCCATGGTCGCCAACCCCGTCGCCATGACCTGGGACGAACGCGGCCGACTCTGGGTCGTCGAACTCTACGAATACCCCATGGGCGCACCCAACGGCCAACAACCGCGCGACCGCATCAAAATCCTCGAAGATACCGACAACGATGGCCAGGCCGATAAAGTCCACGTCTGGGCCGATGGACTCAACCTCGCCACCGGCATCCTCCTCGGGAACGGCGGAGCCTACGTCGGCCAAGCCCCGCACCTCCTCTTCCTCCAGGATACCAATGGCGATGACCGCGCCGACAAAACCGAAATCCTCCTCACCGGCTTCGGTCTCGAAGACCGTCACGAACTCCTCAACGGCTTCACCTGGGGCCCCGACGGTTACCTCTACATGACCCACGGCGTCTTCACCTTCTCCCAAGTCAGTGACCCCAATAACCCCGATGCACCCAGCGTCGAAATGAACGCCGCCGTCGCAAGGTTCCAACCCCAAACCCGTAGGTTCGAAGTCTTCGCCGATGGCACCAGCAACCCTTGGGGCGTCGATTTCGATGCACATGGAAATGCCTTCGTCAGCGCCTGCGTCATCGATCACCTCTGGCATATGGCCCCAGGCGGACAATACCTCCGCCAAGGCGGCGTGTGGGCCAACCCCTACGCCTATGCCGATATGCACTCCCGCCAGGGCGGCCTCCCCACCATAGCCAATCACCGCCATTACATGGCCGCCTACGCCGGTGTCCAAGTCTACCTCGGTAACCAATACCCCGCAGAATACCGCGGCACCATCATGATGGGGAATATCCACGCCAATGCCGTCCACCAGGATACTCTCACCCCCAACGGCTCCTCCTTCATCGCTTCAGAGAAACAAGACTTCCTCAAAGCCAACGACGGCTGGTTCATGCCCGTCAGTGAACAAACCGGCCCCGACGGCTCCCTCTGGATCATGGACTGGTACGACAAATACCCCTGCTACCAGAATGCCCGCGCCGATCCCAACGGCGTCGACCGCGAACACGGCCGCATCTGGCGCGTCGTCTACACCGGCAACGAAACCGGCAAAGCCGTCCCCAGTCGGCCACAAACCAACATGAACCTCGCAACGGCCCCGGATGACGAACTCGTCCAACTCCTCTCCCACCCCAATAGCTGGCACAACCGCACAGCCCGGCGCCTCCTCGTCGAACGCAATGCCACCCACACCACTCCCGCCATCCTCGCTTTGCTGAAATCCAACACCACTACCGAAGCCCGACTCGCCGCCCTCTGGACCCTCCACGGCCTCGGCCAGCTGGATACACCATCCCTCACCAAGCTCAGTAAAGACGCTAACCCCGCCCTCCGGATGTGGACCGCCCGCTTCATCGGGGAACAACAC
>JBMTVN010000226.1:0-6882 GCA_049451415.1 Limisphaerales bacterium
GAAAGGCCCGCGCACGTCAATGCGCGGGCCTTCACAACCTCATGGAACTTCCGCCTTACTTTAGCACCGGACTCAACACCAGGTTGCGGTAGCTCACCCCCGTGTGGTCACCCTGCAAATACAACGGACCCGGCCGGAACTCATCCGACGTCAAGGCCCCGCCCGTGCAACCCAATAACGGCTGGTTATCAATGATCTTCTTGCCATTCAGCACCACCGTCACGTGACGATCCACCAGCGTGATGTCATACGTCTGCCATTCACCCGCCGGCTTCTCCGCATTCACCGTCGGGGTAATCCGACTGTAGATGCCGCCCATATGATGCGAGTCCAGGGGCTTGCCATACGAATCCGCAACCTGCACCTCGTAAATACCCCGCAAATAAACCCCGCTGTTCCCATCCGGAATCAACCGCATCTCCAGCTTCAGGTTGAAATCCTCAAACTCCTTGTCCGTCCGCAGATTGCCGTAGGAAACATGAGGCTTCCCCTCCTCCTGCTTCGGATCATTCATCAATATGCCGTCCTTCACAAACCAGCCGTTCTTCTGCCCCGCATCAGTCAAACGCCACCCACTCAAATCCTTGCCGTTAAACAAGGTCACCGGGTCACCAAACTTCACCTTCCCCAAGTCCGGTGCCGGCGGCAAAGCCGGAATCCGCTTCCCGGAAAACTGCTCGGTCCTTAAACCTTGCCCGTTCGAATTCGCCACCATCCGCGTCAACTCCAGACTGTCCCCGTAAACCCGCGCCGTCAGCACCTCCGGAAACTGCTGCGTCCGCACCACCTTCCCATCCGCATCCCGACGCCTCACCTCATTTAACCGCAACACAAACATCTGGTCGTCGTTGAAAAACACGCTCGCCGTCGGTACCACACTCCCGCCACCCCACAAAATCGAGGCATCATAATACCCCCCAGCCTCAGTCACCCCCAACCAACCGGCACCACCACCCGGGATCGTCAGCGCCCAGCGCCCCACAAATGGATTCTCAGCACCCGAGACCGTAACCCCAACACCCAAACAGAAGCATAGCGTAAGAAGTGAAATGCGTTTCATAGGTCCGCCCCTTATCCAACCTGCCCCCCCCACGCTGCAAGCAGAATGTCAACCGCCACCCAACCCAGCAGCCCCCACTCTACCCTGCCGCCCCCAAAACCACCCATCCATCATGTGCCTCACACTCAGCCATGGATGCCTCCAAACCATGCGCGGCCCGGCATAACGCATCACCACACGTATCTGCTCCCGCCTCCGCTCCGCATAACAATGCACCGGACACTTGAAGCAGGTCGGCTTCTCCTCCCCAAAACAACACCGACCCAACCGAACCTCAGCATAGTCCGCCAACTCCCCACACTCCCGGCAAAGCCCCGCCTCCGATCCATGCCGCCCCCGACAATACATCCCCAACATCAACCGGATCGTCTCCCACTCTCTCGTTAACCTCGAACCACGCATCACCCCCTCAAACTAACATCCCCCAATACAACCACCTTGATTTGCGTCAATCCCCACAAAGGGACAGACCTTTTATCTCTAACCATCCCATCCGGAGACTCTTGGAAAAACCACACCCCGCCCCACACCCACGGCCGAACCAGCAATAAATCCTATTTTAGACATCACCTTAGATAAGGCCTGTTGTGCAAACGGAAACACCCCGCTATAACCCCTTCATGACCTCCACCCCGCGCCTGCTCGCTCGGCTGGCCCCCGGCATCCTCCTTCTGTCCCTCCTACCCACACCCCTCCTCGCCGGCTCGCCTCCCCCAACGGTCACCGTCCTCGATCGCCCCGACACCTCCTCCCCCAACACGCTCTACACCGGCAACCGCCCCCCTCTCCTCCCCTCCCCCCTCATCAAACTCCCAATCGGCAGTGTCCGCCCAGCAGGTTGGACCCAACGCATGCTCGAGCTCCAAGCCGACGGCTTCCACGGCCAACTCCCCAACATCAGCCGCTTCCTGAAAAAGGAGGGCAACGCATGGCTCGATCCCAACGGCCGCGGTGAATTCGGATGGGAGGAACCCGTATACTGGCTCAAAGGCTTTCAGGACTGCGCGGTCCTGCTCAACCGGGCCGACCAAATCAAGGAATCCCGAATCTGGATCGAGGCCGCCTTCAATAGCCGCCAACCCGACGGCTGGTTTGGCCCGGGTGAGGAACGCACCGGACTCGCCACCGACCTCCGCGGCCGGGACGACCTCTGGCCCAACATGATCATGCTCTTCTGCCTCCAGTCCTACTACGAGCAAACCGAAGACCCCCGCGTCATCGACCTCATGACCCGCTACGCCCACTACCTCATGCAGGTGCCCGACGACCGGTTCCTCGTCGGTTACTGGCCGAAAATGCGGGCCGGCGACCAAATCCACAACCTCTACTGGCTCTATAACCGCACCGGAGAAACAAAACTCCTGCAACTCGCCGAAAAGGTCCACCAACACGCAGCACGCTGGGACCGGGGCGTTGTCAATTGGCACAACGTCAACATGGCCCAAGGCTTCCGCGAACCCGCCACCTTCTACCAGCAATCCAACCTGCCCAGCCACCTCGAGGCCACTTACAAAAATTGGACCCACATGCGCCTCGCATATGGACAAGTCCCCGGCGGCATGTTCGGAGGCGATGAAAACTGCCGCGCTGGCTACACCGGCCCGCGACAAGCCATTGAAACCTGCGGCATCGCCGAAGAAATGCTCTCCGACGAAATCCTCCTCGCCATCACCGGGGACCTGCTCTGGGCAGACCGCTGCGAAAACGCCGCGTTCAACAGCATGCCCGCTTCCATGACGGCCGACCTGAAAGCCCTCCGCTACCTCACCGCCCCCAACCAGCCCCAAAGTGACCACACCAGCAAATCCCCGGGCATCCAAAACGGCGGCCCCATGTACCACATGAACCCCCACGACCACCGCTGCTGCCAGCATAACGCCGGCCATGCCTGGCCCTACTACGTCCAACACCTCTGGTACGCCACCCCGGCCAACGGACTCGCCGCCGTCCTTTACGCTCCCTGCTCCGTCCAAGCCGCAGTCGGCGACGGCACCACAGTCTCCTGGACCGTGGATACCCGCTATCCCTTCGAGGAATCCGCCCTCCTGAAACTTCAAACCCCCAAGTCCGTGAGCTTCCCCTTGCTCCTCCGTCTCCCCGGCTGGTGCACAGAACCCGTCATCCGCCTCAATGGACGCCGTCTCAAAACAGACGCACGCCCCGGCGCCTACGTGCAAATCGAACGCACCTGGAACTCAGGTGACGAGATCGAACTCGAGTTCCCCATGGAAGTCTCCCTCCAGTCCTGGCCGAACAACCACACGGTCTCGGTCAACCGAGGCCCCCTGACCTACTCCCTCAAAATCGAGGAACGCTACGTCCGCGAAGGCGGCACGGATGCCTGGCCCGCCTGGGATATCTTCCCGAAGTCACCCTGGAATTACGGACTCGTCCTGCCCGAGAAAGACGCAGCAAAAGCCTTTAAGGTCATCCACCGACCCTGGCCCAAGGATAACCAGCCGTTCGAGGCCACCCAGTCGCCCATCGAACTCCGCGCCCGCGGTGCCCTCATCCCGGAATGGACCCTCGATGGCCGGGGCCTCATCCACGAAGTCCAAGCCAGTCCGGTCCGCACCAGCGCTAAACCCGAACGCATCACCCTGATCCCCATGGGAGCCGCCCGACTCCGCATCTCCGCCTTCCCGGTCATCGGCTACGGCCCCAACGCAGCCACATGGAACATGCCTCAACCCCCTCCCGTCAAAGTCTCGCACTGCAACGAAAACGACAGTCTGGAAGCCCTGCTCGACCAGCAGCTCCCCTCCTCCTCCTCCGACCAGTCCATCCCCCGCTTCACCTGGTGGCCCCATCGCGGCACCTCGGAGTGGATCGAATGGACCCTCGAAAGCCGCCAAACGCTATCCGGAGTCCAAGTCTATTGGTTCGACGATTCCGGGACAGGCCAGTGCCGTATCCCGGCCTCATGGAAAGTCCTCGCCCGGCAGAATAACCAATGGAAGCCGGTCGCGAACCCGCAAACCGATCCGGTAGCCGTCAACCGCCCCAACACAATCCGCTTCGACCCCGTCACGACCACCGCAATCCGCATTGAAGTCCAACTCCAAGCCGACTTCTCCGGCGGCATCCTCGAAATCAACGCCCTGCGCTGACCGCACCCAAAGCATCTTTTAACTCCGGAAACAGGAACCGGTAACCAGCCGCTTCCAACCTGTGAGGCCGCACCCTGGCGCTGCAGAGCAAAATCCCGTCAGCCATCTCACCCAACAGCAGCCGCAGCCCGAAGGCCGGCGCAGGCATCCAGGCCGGCCGCCCCAAAACCCCCGCCAACTCCCGCGTAAACTCCCGGTTGGTCACCGCTTGCGGCGCCACCACATTCACCGCCCCCACCAGACTCTCATCCTCCATCGACCGTATCACCACGTTCACCAAATCATCCAGATGCACCCAGCTCCAATACTGGCGGCCTGACCCCAAGACACCCCCCAACCCCCACCTGAATAACGGAAGCATCTTCCCCAACGCACCCCCAGCCGAGGTCAATACCATCCCAATCCGTAACTTCACCACCCGAACCCCCATCCGCTCCACCGACTCCCACCCCCCTTCCCAGTCGCGACACACCTCAGCCAGAAAGCCCACCCCGGCCTCGGAATCTTCCGTGCAAACCTCATCCCCTCGATCACCATAAAAACCCGTCGCCGAGGCACTCACCACCACCCGTGGACGCACCTTCGCCCTCCCGATCGCCGCAGCCAAGGTCCTCACCCCCTTCACCCGGCTTTCCTTGATAATCCTCTTGCGCTCCTCAGTCCAGCGAACCGTGGCAATGTTCTCCCCCGCCAGGTGAATCAAGGTATCCATTCCCTCCTCAAACCGCGCATCCACCGCACCCGTCTCCCCGTTCCAAAGCCAGTCCCCCACGGAAGCCTGCGCAGCAGATCGCACCATCCGCACAACCTGATGACCAGCATGCTGCAGACGCTGCACCACCACCCCACCCACCAAACCCGACGCTCCAGTAATCGCAATTTTCATCGCTCAGCAAAATGTCGCACCTGATACACCGAAACCTCCACACCTTCTCCACGCCAAGCATCCCCTTCATACCCGGCCTTCCTCGATAAATGCTCCATGAACTCCTCCTTGTCCGCCAACTCCTCCCATACCTGAGGCAGAAATGTGCTCACCCTGCCACCCAGGCGCAAAACCACACCGTCCATACCCGGCCGCAGCCGATCCAGTAAATCCTCAGGCGTCGCAAATTTCACAGGCTCCGGCTCACTCAATACGCTTAACTCAATCTCCAAATCCTCCAGCTCACTCTCCGTAACGGGAGCAAAACGATGGTCCCTCGTCGCCGCACTCTCCGCATTCTCCACCACCGCCCGCCACAAAGGTTCCCTCGCCACCAACTGCCCAATGCAACCCCGCAACTCCCCTCGCGCCCTCAGGGTCACAAAACACGCCAACCTCCGATTCAATGCTTCCCCCCATTCCTCCCCAGCAAACTCCGGCCGCCCCCCACTCACCACCACCTCCACAACCCGCCGCGCCAAATGCAGCAAAGCCAACTCGTCCCGAGCACTCAACTCCTGCACCTGTCTCTCTGATTCCTCCGGCTCCATATCACAGTCCCTGCATCACAAGATCACAACCTAGGGCCAGAACCCCCACTTTTCAACGACAGCCATCCCCGGAAGTCAGGAGTCAGGAGTCAGGAGTCAGGAGTCAGGAGTCGGGGGCAAGGCCTCTCTCCCCTCTACACTCTCCCCTCTCCCTGCGGCGCCGCTCCGCCCTCAGCGCTTGCCGCTTCCCGAAATCCTTGCCATTCGCCCCCACCACGCTTAACTGCCAGTCATGAACAATCTCCTGGTCCTCACGATTCTCGCCCCAGACCAACCCGGCCTCGTTGATCAATTGGCCTCGCTCATCACTCGCCACCAGGGGAACTGGCTCGAAAGCCGCATGGCCCACCTCGGCGGGCAATTCGCCGGCATCGTTCGCATCGCGGTCCCGCAGGACCAGGAATCCCAACTGGCTGAAGCCCTCCAAAAGCTCTCCCAGTCAGGCATCGCCATCGCCTTCCACCACGACTCCGACACCCCACCCACACCGTCCGCCGCCACCACCACCCTCGAGCTCGTCGGTCAGGACCGACCGGGAATCGTCCAGCAAATCTGCAGCGCTCTGGCCCGCAATGGCGTCAACGTGGAAGAACTCGAAACCTCCTGCGAAAGCGCCCCCATGACCGGCGAATGCCTCTTCCGCGCCCAAGCCCGCCTCCAACTTCCCACCGATTGCGATATTCCCAAGCTCAACGCAGAGCTGGAACGAATCGCAGCCGACCTCATGGTCGATCTCCAGTTCCGCGCCTGATTCCCCTGCGGATAACCTACCCGCCGCCCCAACCCTCCCGACGCAATCCACGCACACACACCACCAGGGCAATTGCATCATAAAGACCATGCGCCAACACCGGAGCCCACAAACTCCCTGCCCATAACCATACCAAGCCAAACCACACACCCATCACCGCCGCCAATGTCACATACAAGCGCGTGATCGGATGCATGAATCCAAACAGAATCGACGCCACCACCAGCGCCCACCACCAACCTAGCTGAACCTCGAGCCACGCCTGAACCACACCCCGAAACATCACCTCCTCACCCAAACCCGCAACCGCTGACAACACCACCAACTCCCACCACCGCCATCCCGCGAACACTCCACGCAAAATCGGCTCCATCCGCTCCCGCATCTCGCGCACCGGCCCCCAACCCGACCGCATCACCCACCGCAACATCCCCAGCGGCGGCAAGACCCCAATCACGCCCCAAACCCACCCCCGTATACCCCAG